>NZ_JACJRJ010000060.1 GCF_014697195.1 Cylindrospermum sp. FACHB-282
AAAAACAGAGCGGCGGGGCATCCCGTTCTTAAAGCCAAGAGTCTCCTAAGCAATAGCCGGATTGTCTTGGAAGCCTACACTGTACTCTTAGAGTCAGTGTAGGAGTATGTCACCAGTCCCCAAAATGTCATAGATGCACATCGATAAATTATCAATGTGCATCTGTTTTAATTACTTATTCGGTTGGGCCATCCGCGCCTCAATATCTTCTAATGTTTGTAACAGTAGACGGTTAGCCTGCAATTGCCAACCCCATTTTTGAATTCTGTAAGCTGCTACCGTCCCAACTACAGCCGCTAATAAGCCTATGGGTTGATTTAGAGAAATGCCAAATAGCAAACCCAATCCCGCAATTCCCCAAAATGGTAAAGCGACTCCTTGCCTTTGTTCTTCGACAATTTTAGCAATTCCACCAGATTGCATAGTTGCCAATAATGCCTCTTTAACCTGCCGCTGTTCTGCTGCCGATACCGATAAACCTATTTTTCGGCGCAGTTTTTCCATCTTGCGGGCATCAGTACTGTACTCAGTTAACTCATCTTCTGCCATTTTTAGCAGTCGTTCTAGTTGCGCCATTTTGCATTGCATCCCGTATTCTCATACACTCATTATCCCGAAATTGACACAAATGGAACAAAAAAGTGCCTTCGCAAAGAGTACCGGAGAATGATAGCCTTTTTTTGTCATCCTCCTGATGAGGGGCGTTTATTAGGCTAGAAACTGCCGACTACCAGCAATAATGAATGATGGATACTAACGATAAATGATTAAAAATTGGTTCCGAATTGGGATAGCAGGAATATTTATCCTCTCACTATCCTTACGTTTTTGGGGACTGGAGCGATTTAACACCCTGGTATTTGATGAAGTTTATTTTGCCAAATTTGGTAATAACTATCTCACCCATACGCCATTTTTTAATGCTCATCCACCACTAAGTCAATACATTATTGCTATTGGCATTTGGATTGGTAGTCATCTTCCCATTGGGCACGATACAGTAAATAGTCTGACAGGTTCTTTGCGATCGCCCTGGAGTTATCGTTGGTTAAATGCCCTGACTGGCTCCTTTATTCCCCTAGTTATAGCCGCAATTGCCTACCAATTGAGTTATCGCCGTAGCTTTGCCTTACTTGCAGGCTTTTTCACAGCTTTTGATGGCTTATTTCTCGTAGAGTCTCGCTATGCTCTCAACAATATTTATATTGTCATCTTTGGTTTACTAGGGCAGTGGTTTTTATTATTGGCATTGTCCAAGCAAAAACAACAACGCTTATTTTGGTTAGCGCTTTCTGGCATTGCTTTTGGTGCATCATCAGGGACAAAGTGGAATGGCTTATGGTTTTTGTTGGGTGCTTATTTCATTTGGATAGCAGCTTGGATAATTCGTTGGTTGCAATCTTTTGCGGTGATTGATCAACCAAAACAACCCCGCATCCCCCTATTCTCTTATTTGCGCCCCCTGATTGCTCTTTCAACTGCTAACCTTGATGAAAATATAAGATTAACCAAGATTCAGACACCACTACAAAACCTGACTCAGTTAAGTATTTCCCAGATGTTATTTTATCTAGGAATTATTCCGGCTGTAGTCTATAGCATTATTTGGATTCCCCATCTTCAGCTAGATAAAAGGTATGGATTTATAGCAGTCCATCAGCAAATTTTGCAGTTTCACCTCCACATGGGTGGTAATAGCCCCAGCGTACATCCTTACTGTGCTCCATGGTACAAATGGCCATTGATGACTCGCCCAATGGCTTATTATTACCAAACTGCTCAAAAAATAACTGATCCCCTACCTGTGTTTGGGCCGCCTTTACCATCGGGAGCAGGGAAAATATTTTATGATGTTCATGCCATGGGTAATCCCTTTTTATGGTGGTTTGGTGTTGCTGCCATCATTTTTTTATTCGGGATGCTAGTATCACAAATTTTGGTTCCTTGGGTGCGACAAAATCGTTTTTCTTTGCCTGCCACCCTGAGTGTTGATACTTGGATTGCCTTGTATTTACTTTTAAATTATGCCGCTAACTTACTACCTTGGGTGAAGGTAACAAGATGTGTCTTTATCTACCATTATATGTGTCCGGTGGTCTTCACATTTTTAGCGATCGCTTGGCTTGTGGATCAATGTATTCGTAGTTATTATTGGCAATTCCGCGCCATTGGCATCACAATTAGTTTTACCATTTTGGTGGGTTTTCTTTTCTGGATGCCCATTTATTTGGGTTTACCTCTCTCTGCTAACGATTACAAACTACGGATATGGTTTCAGTCTTGGATTTAAGTAAAGAAGTTTTGAAGAATAAGGTGTAATGTAAAGTTAGCTTAAGGTTGATACATATTCAGATCCCTTGCCCTAAAAAAAAGGCAACAAATTGGGGATATTTTATGTAACTTAGTAAAAGTTTCAAATTTCACCTTTTTCTTAACACAGCTACATTATCGTTAACACAGCTACATTAACGGTAGTTTTGTTAATCACTTAATTTTCACATTTCTTATGGGTATGCAGGTTTGCTACCTGTTAATCTATAAAATATCAGCAGGTTAGAGAACCATGCCTCAAGCCAACTGAGTCAACATAGGCAAATTAGGCAAATTAGGGTAGCTTCGGCGTGGTTCTGACTATCTGCAAATAAATTTAAAACCCCAAGACAACCACATCTAAGTAGAGTGGTAAAACCGATAGCTCATCAAAAACTATCGATATTCTACTTTTGATGCTCCCAAATATATAGAGGAGAATCGTCATGAAACTAGATTCGCAAGTGCAAGATATTAATATAATTAGCTTGAAAGAGGCATCGATTCATCTTTCTAGTCAAATTCAGCCACATGGCATTTTGTTAGTTTTAGAAGAACCTGAGCTAAAGGTATTACAAGTTAGCACTAATACATTGAGTGTTTTCGGAATTCCTGCCGAAAATTTGTTGCAAAAAAAATTAGAAGACTTACTTGACCCATTTCAAATAGAACGAATTCAATCAGGTTTATCAGAACAGAGTCTCGATTTCATCAACCCGACAAAAATCTGGGTGAGAAAAAAAGGTGATGAATATACGGTATTTGATGCCGTTTTTCACCGTAATTCTCAGGGATTTTTAATTCTGGAATTAGAGCCTGCTATTTCTCAAGAAAATATTCCTTTCTTAAGCTTTTACCATTTGGCAAGAGCTTCCATCAATCAACTAGAAAAAACCACAAATCTCCGGCAATTTTGTCAAATCATTGTCCAGGAAGTCAGGAAGGTAACAGGATTTGACAGGGTGATGTTATATAAATTTGATGATGATGGACATGGTTCTGTCGTTGCTGAAGAAAAAATAGACAGCCTGGAGTCATATTTAGGATTGCATTTTCCAGAGTCAGATATTCCTAAACCAGCTAGAAAATTATTTATTTCTAATTCTATTAGATCAATCCCACAAGCTAACGCTCAACCTGTACAAATTTTTCCAGTTAATAATCCGGTGAGCGAGCGTCCGACTGATTTAACAAACTCTATTCTCAGAAGCGCTGCACCTTGCCATTTAGAGTACTTGCACAATATGGGTGTTGGTTCTTCTTTGACAATCTCTTTGATTAAAGATGAAAAACTCTGGGGGCTGATTGCTTGTCATCATCAAGTACCCAAATATGTTTCCTATGAGTTGCGGAAAGCTTGCGAATTCTTGGGAAGAGTGATATTTGCTGAAATTTCCGCTAGAGAAGAGACAGAAGATTATGGTTATCGAATGAATTTGACACATATTCAATCAAGACTGATTGAATATATGTCCCAAGCAGATAACTTTATTGATGGTTTAGTGCAAAATCAGCCAAATCTCCTAGATTTAGCTAGTGCTCAAGGTGCAGCCGTGTGTTTTGGGGGAAAATGCACATTAATTGGTGAAACTCCTCAAGAAGAAGACCTGTATTTTTTAGTTGAATGGCTGAAGAACAGTGTTGCAGAAGAAGTCTTCTATACAGATTCTCTACCGAGTATTTATCCAGATGCGGAAAAGTTTAAAAACGTTGCTAGCGGTTTGTTAGCTATTCCCATTTCCAAGCGAAATTATGTTTTGTGGTTTCGACCAGAAGTAATTCAAACTGTAAATTGGGGTGGAGATCCCAATAATGCGTTTGCATTGAGTCAATTAGATGGAAATGCCCGTCTGTGTCCGCGTAAATCATTTGATTTGTGGAAAGAAACAGTTCGCTTAACGTCTTTACCTTGGCAATATGTGGAAATTAAAGCAGCCTTAGAACTGCGAAAAGCCATTGTGAATATTGTTCTGCGACAAGCTGATGAACTGGCTCAGTTAGCTGAAGATTTAGAACGGTCTAATGCAGAGTTGAAAAAATTTGCTTATGTTGCTTCACATGACTTACAAGAACCACTTAATCAAGTAGCAAACTACGTGCAACTGTTGGAGATGCGCTATCAAGAAGAACTTGATGCCGATGCTAAGGAGTTTATCAACTATGCTGTAGAGGGAGTGAGCCTGATGCAGACATTGATTGATGACGTGCTAGCATATTCTAAAGTGGACAGTCAAGCGATCGCCTTTCAACTGATTGCAGTAGAAATACCTTTAGAACGCGCCCTCGGTAATTTGCGTCAACGCATTGCCGAAACTGGAGCAGTAATTACTCATGACCCCTTACCGGCTGTGATGGCTGATAGCACACAACTGATGCAGCTATTTCAGAACCTGATTGCCAACGCTATCAAGTTCCATAGCGACAAACCACCACAAATCCATCTGGGAGCAGAGCGCCTAGAGGATGAATGGTTGTTCTCAGTGAGGGATAATGGAATTGGTATTGATCCGCGATTTAGCGATCGCATTTTTATCATCTTTCAGCGCCTACATACAAGGGATGAATATCCCGGCACAGGTATGGGCTTGGCTATCTGTAAGAAGATTATCGAATGCCACCGGGGGCGAATCTGGGTAGAGTCACAACTCGGTCAGGGCGCAACCTTCTACTTTACGATTCCCGTCGGAGGGCGCGAGCATGAACGAAGAAATGGAAGGAAAGCACAAAATAATCTTTTTAGTTGAGGATAATAAAGCTGACATCCGCTTAATTCAAGAAGCCTTGAAAAATAGCTCACTACTACACACAGTCGTGACAGCCAGGGATGGCGTGGATGCTATGGCTTATCTCCGCCAAGAAGGAGAATATGTTGATGCACCACGCCCTGATCTAATTTTGCTAGATTTGAACTTGCCCAGAAAAGACGGCCGAGAAGTGCTGTCAGAAATCAAAACCGACCCCAATCTAAAACGCATTCCTGTAGTAGTGTTGACAACTTCAAAAAATGAAGACGACATTTTCCACAGCTACGACTTACACGTAAATTGCTACATCACTAAATCCCGCAACCTCAGCCAGCTATTCCAAATCGTCAAGGGTATCGAAGACTTTTGGCTCTCTACCGCCACCCTACCATCGGCATAAAACCAAAGGATGATAGGGGGAGAAGCAGAATTCCAAACTTCTAACTAATGACTCAAGACTTAGGGCTTAGGACTCAGTACTTTTAACATAAAGAATCAAATGGGGGCAAAACCAGAAGATGATAGCTGCGAGCTACTCATTACAGATTTTGTTAATTGAAGACAACCTGGCAGAAGCTAGGTTGTTACAAGAGTATCTCAAGCAAGCCAAGTCCAAAAACTTTAGTTTGGTTCATGTGCAGCGACTGCGGGATGCATTCAATAAACTAAGTCAGTCTACTTATGATGTTATTTTATTGGATCTCACCCTTCCTGATAGTCAAGGATTATCATCTCTGCCTCTGCTGATTTGCCAAGCTCCTAGCACACCCATTGTTGTCTTGACGAATACAAACGACGAAGAACTCGCTATCGAGGCAGTACGGCAGGGGGCCCAAGATTATCTAGTCAAGCGACAGGTAAATGTAGATGTATTAGTTCGCGCCGTCCATTATGCCATTGAACGCAAGCAGCTTTTGGAATCATTACGCACAGTTAATCAAACATTAGAAACACGGGTTGAGGAACGAACTGCTGAATTGGTGAAAGCCAAAGAAATCAATCAGTTCAAATCTGAATTTGTCTCAATGCTGTCTCATGACATTCGCAATCCCCTAAATACTATTCTCTTAGCTGCCGGATTGCTGCAAAAGAACGACGACAAATTAACCAAAGATAAAAAATTTACTCATTTGCAGATGATTCGCTCGGCCATCAAAAACATGGCACAGCTATTAGATGAGGTTTCATTCATCGGTAAAGCTGAAAGCAGCAAACTGCGGTGCGAACTCAGTCCTATGGATTTGGAAGCTTTCTGCAACCAAATTGTGGAAGAAGCTCAATTGACTGCTCTAGACAAGGATCTAACTCTGGTGTTCACCACTTTTGGGGAATTGGGCGAAAGATTAGGAGATGAAAATCTATTGCGGCACATTTTGGGAAATTTGCTCAATAATGCCATTAAATATTCTCTACCAGGAGGCATAGTCAGATTTGAACTAATTGCTCAGGAAAACTCAGTAATTTTTAAGTTTCAAGATTGGGGAATTGGCATCGCCCAACAAGATCAAAAGCGACTGTTTCAACCTTTCCATCGTGGGGAGAATGTGGGCAAACTTCCTGGCACAGGCTTAGGTCTAGCAATTGTCAAAAAATGTGTTGAGGCTCATGGCGGCGAAATTGTAGTCAATAGTCAAATTGAAGTAGGCACGACATTTATTGTCACGCTGCCTTTGATGAGAATTTAACTTAATAGATAGCCATGCTAATAAAGTATTAAAAATGATCATGTTTTAATTTATATTTACTCTTTTGGTTGTGCAAAAGTCCTATAGAAAAATAAGAGTTTCAGCCTTAACATAACTTTCTGTACGGTTGCTTATTTACCCTCTTCTTGCTGTATTTGGATGAAATCGCCTGTATTTCTGGCGTTGCTACTCAGCACTGGCCACTTTGACAAACAAAGCGCGATAAACAGGTTCACCTCTGTTAATAGTGCCGATTTCCCTTTCTGTGGGTACTGGTAGGGGGTTTTCTGCTAGCCATTCTTGGGTATGCTGTTTCTGAAAAGCTGGATTTTCGGCAAAGCGATCGCGCATTTCCACCGCCACAAATTCCATATCTGATTGCAGAAACACAATCCCACCAACTGCTAGATAATGGGCTAGTTCTACCACTAATTCAGGTTGCACTACACGCCGTTTAGCGTGACGGTTTTTAAACCAAGGATCGGGAAATTGAATGGTGACGCGCTGTAAAGTTCCTGGGGGTAGAGAAGATAACAGCGATGCCAATGAGTTATTCGCATTGCAAAACAAATAATGCAGGTTTGTTAAACCCAACTCAGCACGCAACTTATTTGCCTCCACCACGAGGGGTTCGCGAATTTCCAAACCTAAGTAATTCCAGTTAGGTTCTATTTGGGCTATTTTCAGCAAAAACTGTCCCTTTGCACAACCAATATCTAAGTGTAGGGGTTGGTTTGGCTGTGGATAAACTTTTTCCCACTCCAGGGGATTAGCTGGTGTTTGATACTTGTTAGCAAGTGGGTTAACGTGTTGGCGGACTCGGACAACTGCCAAAATTGAATCTCCTTTAATTGTTACTGTATCTGGCGATCGCCTACCTTGGGGAATAGCCCATCGCCACTAAAAAATATATACAAATGTTTTGTAGAACCCCATCGGTTATACTTTTGGAAAAAGACTTGTTTTTAAAATTGTCTTAAATCAATGGTTCTCAATTTTCGCTTTGCGATAGTCAGTGACTTACACATTGCGCTTCCCCACACAATTTGGGATCATCCCAACAGGTTTCATTTGGTGGAAGTCAGTATCCCAGCTTTTGAAAGTGCATTAGAACATTTAACACAACTTGATTTAGATTTCCTCTTGCTCCCTGGTGATTTAACCCAGCATGGGGAACCAGAAAACCACGCCTGGTTGCAATCACGGTTATCCCAACTACCTTTTCCTGTTTATGTTGTTCCTGGTAATCATGATGTACCTGTGTTGATGGCAAATGAGCAATCAATTGCTTTTGCCGATTTTCCTCACTATTATCGCAAGTTTGGTTATGAAAAGAGAGAGCAACTGTACTACAATTGTCAGCTACTGCCGGGAGTTCGGTTAATTGGTCTAAATTCTAACTCGTTTAATGACCAAGGTGAACAGGTGGGGCGTTTGGATGACAAACAACTCAGGTGGTTAGAAGCAGAACTGGCGGCGACTGGTGATGAATTAGTCTTAGTGATGATACATCACAATGTGATCGAGCATTTGCCCAATCAATCCCGCCATCCAATGGCAAATCGCTATATGTTGGAAAATGCACCAGAACTGTTGCAGTTATTACAACAATACAGAGTCCAACTAGTGTTTACAGGGCATTTGCACGTCCAGGATGTGGCTTGCTCACAGGGAATATATGATATTACTACGGGTTCCTTAGTCAGTTATCCTCACCCTTATCGGGTGCTTGAGTTTCGCCGGGATAACGACGGCAGGGAATGGTTAGAAATTTTATCTCACAGGGTGGAATCAGTGCCTGATTTTCCTAACTTGCAGCAGTCATCGCGGCAATGGATGGGCGATCGCTCTTTCCCCTTTCTGATCAAGCTGTTGACTTTACCTCCCCTCAGCCTACCATTAACCCAGGCAAAAGAACTAGCTCCTGGTTTGCGAGACTTTTGGGCAACTATTGCCAATGGAGATGCTGTGTTGGACTACCCCCATTTCCCCCTAGAAGTGCGTCGCCACATTCAGGCATATGGTGCGTTGGCCCAGCCCAACCCCGGCATTGCCAGTAATGACAGTGCTAACTTGATTGATAACAATAGCACCCTCCTGCTCAAGAATAGTGCTGAGTTTTAAGTCTGTAACTCAGCACTCGGCACTCATGACTCATTTTGGCGGCAAATACCAAACACCGAAGTATAACCGTGGAGGAAGGTATTACCACTGACTGGCCCGATTTCGCCGCTACAGAAAAAGCCGCCTACGGGGATATGATCGAGATAGCGTTTAAATAGCTCAGAATCAAAATTTGGTTTGCCGTAGAGTCTTTCACCGCGTCCCAGACAGGTAAACATCAAGGCAGCAACCGCAGAGGGATCAGAGCTATGTAAGTTTTGATACCTTTGTAGGAGTAATTCCAGGTCTTCAGCAGAGGCTTGGGCATCCCGCAGGTGAAATTGCAGCCGTTGACCTGGACGGACGCGATCGCCAATGGCGATCGCCCCTGCTGATGGGTCTACTCCGAGTATGCTGCGAATTAAAAAATCTCCCTGCTGCAAACAAGGCTTAAATCCATCCATCGCTACACCAACAAACAGAGAGTGCTGTGCCAGCATCCGTTCTTGTTCGCTGAGACTACCAATCAAATCTCTTAACACCACCAAAGGTACTTTCTCATCCAACTCTAGGATGATGTTGCGCTCGGCTTTTGTCACTTGCAATGGCTCGCCAATTGGTCTACATCCTTGTGCCACAATTGTTTCCACAACAATATTGCCACTCAAAGCTATACCCACCGTTCCCTCGCGATATAGGTGTTGGCCCAGCCCAGAGCAAGTATCGTTACAAAATAGGGCAATCCGACCACCCATACCACCACCACTAGCTTGTCCACCCACAATCACCGATCCAGGATAAGCAAAATCTAGTCCCTGCAATAAATCTTTGATTCCTGAGGAAAAAGAACTAGACAGTAAAATAAACTGGGGTGCCGGTGATGGTGGTACACCGATTAAATCAATCCAAGTATCTGGTGGACTATCCAAGTCAGGTAATTCTTCCGTCACAACGTGAAATACTTGAACATTCACCCCTGGCAGATGAGCCAAAGTCAGGCTGATAGATGGCTCTGCTTCTAGTTCTTGAGTTTGTCCCGATTTTGTCGTACCAATGACGCCACCACCACTACAACCAATTAGTACAGGGACTGAAAGTTTTTCAGCCAGCAAAGGTAAAAGTCGGGAATACTCACTCGTAAAAGCAGATGAAATGAATACCAGCCCTATATCCGCAGGTGCTGTTAAACATGAGACAGCTTGTTGTACCACATCTGCAACAGCTGCTTCTAAAGAATGATGGGTTGACAGGGCGTTTGCCCACTGCATTTGGTCTGCCATGAGTTCTCGGTTCTTTCTCCTATTAGGCTAGTAGTTATTAGACCTGGTAGTACTTGATGAGTGCGTATCCAGCCAATAAATGGCAACTTATGGCGCAAACCGGCTCATTGATTCTTTAGAAGGCAGCTAAAGCTGCTAGACCCTACTTGTCCCTAGACTTTCAGCAATCAAGGCGATGTCAATTGCCCCCAGCCACAGCCCTAAAAATGATCCTAGTGGCTGGGAATTTTTATTTTTTTGCTCCATAAAACCTATACAATGCTGAACATTGCTATCGTGCACCTCTAGCTGGTTCCTTATGCACTTTGCTTGTGAGTCCATCGAAAGAGCCTGTAGGCATACACTCTTTTTTCCCTGAAGGGTAACGATCATTTAACTCAGGCGTCCCATCACTAGGAGTCTTACCAATACTTTTGGGTCATTGCTACTTCTTTAAGTTTATCAGCAAACGTGACCAAACAAAGTCCGACATATCTTGCTGGGTTTCCAAATGAACCACGAGGACTTATGATTATTTCTCTGTAGTACCGACGCCACAAAATCTTAAAATAAAAAGGTGAATGCAGTATAGTTCAGGCGCTTTGTTGTAATAGTTATGGATTATCAGCCTCACACACAAACTTATCAGCTAAGTGGTTAAAATGGTAAGCAATCAAGTTAAAAGCTTACATTTCTGAAGTTTTTCTATACTGGTATTGACAACACACAACGAGACTAAACCAATGACCAACATCCAAGAAAAAGCAAACAACGACATCCAAGAAAAAATTCAAGACGAAGTGGAACAAGCGCGTACTGTCTGTGATATTACAGGTAGCAACTCAGCCGAGTGTGCTGCGGCTTGGGATGCAGTCGAAGAACTGCAAGCTGAAGCCTCCCACCAGCGTCAGAGCAAGCAAAAAAACTCTTTAGAACAATACTGTGATGACAACCCCGATGCAATTGAGTGCCGAGTTTACGATGACTAAATTGTGAGTTAGTAAAAATTATTTTCGTCCAGTGAGCAAGTAACCAGAATCTTTTGACTGAATATCTTCCACTTTCACGTCACTGCCGCATAAATCTCACTTCCCCCTTGGATCATCTCTGGGGTTTGTGAAAGTCAGCGGGTTACTTCTGAGGTATTTTCCCCTCAGCAAGAACCTCTAGACCTCCAAAAAATTGGGGTTTGTCTGGGTATGGCAAAGCTATAGCGGCTGGGGGATTCTCAATTTCTCCCAAACATCGCTAGAGGTAGGTGCAAAATATCAGTAGCGGATTTTTGAGTTGCTTGCTTTTTTACCAACAAGAAAGAAGGCAACTATTTCTTCACTAGTTTCTAATTTGATTAAACTGTTGATAAACAGATAAGTTTTTTATTTATTGTCTAACAAGTATTATGGAACAGCCTTGGTTTCGGCCTTTTGTCTGGATTGACTACCGACTGGCAATATTATTTACAGTAATTATTCCCCTAATTCTGCTGATTTGGGCGTTTGTACAAAAAGTAGATAGTATACAGCGCTTGTTAACGATTTACTGGCGAGTCTCAAGTTTGTTGGCAATCACAATTTATTTGATGATTGGGGGTTTTGGGGTAAGTTTTATTTCCGGGTTGATGGCTCGTATCTTGATCCCTGTTTCCCTGTGGTTTTGGGTGGATTTAAATGATGAAATTGAGTATCAATCTAGTGGGCTTTTGAAACTGGCTTTCACCTCTTGGCGCTGGGCTATAACTGTTTATTGTATTTTGGGCACAATAGCATTTGCACCTTTTTTAGGTTGTGCTTTTTCTGCAAATGCATTCAAAACTCCCGATTGTCAAGTCTGGTTGCAAGCGCCGTTAATGTTTAAAGAATATTTTCATGCCAATAGCAAGCCTGCTTTTCTGGGCTTTCTTGCCATAATTAGCTTAGTTATTTATGTGGTTTACTTAAGTTACTTTATTTTGATCAAGCTAGGGAAGCGAGGCCGCTCGGCATCACAACAATAACTCTCAATTCAAAATTCAAAAAATGAATTTTATTGGCAAGCGCCTGGAACAATATACTGTTAAACGCCCTCAAGAAGTTCTACTGGTAACGATAGAAATTGACAATTATGAGCAAGACAAAATTGCTATTTTTAAAGGCTTTTCTAGCTCTTTGATGCGCCCGACGGCATTTGATCCAGATGTACCAGTACTACCAGATGAGGCAAATATTCTCAGCATTGATCGCATAGCGAGCCCTTACGATCCTGCATCACCCCGTTATATTCAACAAGGAATAACTTGGGAGGCTATGGAAGCTTTGCTCTTAGAGGTGGGCCTTTAATTTTTGAATTTTGAATTTTGAATTTTAATTATGTCCCGTTCTGGATACACGCTACCTGTCTTTGCCTGTGCTGCTGCTGTTGCAGCTTTACATTGGTTACGCCATCACCAACCCCTAACAGTAGTATCGGTTGATTTGATAGAACCAGCCCAATTAGCAGAAATATCGATTGAACAGGTAGCGGGATTATCTGAAAATAAGGCTTTGGCAATTACCCGCAGTGATCCGGGTGATAATCTAGATTTAACTAGAAATACGCCAATTTGGGCGATGGTGGAATGGCGAGAGGGAGAGGGGGAGACAGTAATTATTCAAGGGGGGGAAGGAATTGGCAAACAACTCAATGGTGAGGGAGAAGCGGCGATTTATGCTTATGCTTACAGGTTGTTGCTAGAGAATTTACGCCAGATGTTAACATCGGGTGAAAAAATTACGGTGACCATTATTTTACCATTGGGGCGATCGCTTGCTGTTCGGACTTCAAATGCTGCTTTTGGTGTGGTGGAAGGACTTTCGCTATTGGGAACAACGGGTATTTCTCAACCCTTGAGTACACCAGATCAGCTAACAGCTTTCCGCGCCGAGTTACAAGACAAAGCCAGTCGTTTTGAGAGTTTAGTCTTCTGTATTGGGGAAAATGGCTTAGATTTGGCGCGAAAACTAGGTATCAATGGGGAGCGGTTGGTAAAAACTGCTAACTGGCTAGGGCCAATGTTAGTAGAGGCGGATGTTCTGGGTGTTAAAGAAATTTTATTGTTTGGCTATCACGGAAAGCTGATGAAACTAGCGGGGGGGATTTTTCACACTCATCACCACCTTGCTGATGGACGCCGGGAAATTCTGGCGGCGCACTGTGCTTTGGTTGGTTTAAGTTCTCCAGATATCCAAGCTATTTTTGCCAGTCCCACCGCTGAAGCGGCACTAAAATATCTGCGATCGCTAGATGCCTCAACTGGTAGTGATTGGGTAAATCTAGTTTATGGTGCGATCGCCGCAGCCATTGATTCCCGTTCTCAAGAATACATCCATTGCCATAGTGATCGGGGCGCAGCAGCAACAGTCTGTGGTTCTGTTCTCTTTGATCGCGATCGCCAAATTATCATCAAGAGTAAAACTGGTTGGATGTTAACGGGAAAATTATGTTAATTTATTATGAATTATCATAAATAAACCAAATAAAGATTTTTTTTTCAGTAGTTACTCTAGGTTAAGCTTATTTTTTAATACCATGCCAGATACATCGGCAAAGCAAACGCACACAACCTCGCGTTTGTAGATTCTCTACTTACCATTACAAATCTGACCAGGCAGAGAAATGGTAACTATTTAGGCTACAGAGCCACGATTTATTCTCACAGACATCCTTTCGCCATCATGAATACAGCGGTGACTCTACTAACAGAACAAGCGCCTCAAACATCAGAAAATTGGGGGCGGCTGAATCGCCAAATCATTGTGATTCTGGACTTCGGCTCTCAATATTCCGAACTAATTGCCCGTCGCATCCGCGAAACTCAAGTATACTCCGAAGTTTTGTCCTATCGCACCACAGCGGAACATTTGCGCCAACTAAATCCTAAGGGAATCATCTTCTCTGGTGGCCCAAATTCAGTTTATGGCGATCGCGCTCCCCATTGTGACCCAGAAATCTGGAATTTGGGAGTACCCATTCTCGGCGTATGCTACGGTATGCAGCTGATGGTTAACCAACTTGGTGGAGAAGTGGCCAAAGCCGAGCGGGGTGAGTACGGCAAAGCATCATTATATATAGATGATCCCACAGACTTGCTGACTAATGTCGAAGATGGCACAACAATGTGGATGAGTCACGGAGACTCAGTCACGCAAATGCCCCCAGGATTTGAACTGCTGGCACATACAGAAAATACCCCCTGTGCTGCTATCGCTGATCACAACAAAAAACTTTACGGTGTGCAGTTCCATCCAGAAGTGGTGCATTCCATTGGTGGACTGGCATTAATCCGCAATTTTGTTTATCATATCTGCGACTGCGAACCCACCTGGACAACAGCAGCTTTTGTAGAAGAATCAATTCGCGAAATTCGTGCCAGAGTTGGCGATAAGCGGGTGCTATTGGCACTTTCTGGGGGTGTGGATTCTTCAACTTTGGCATTTTTACTCTATAAAGCGATTGGTGAGCAACTAACTTGTGTGTTTATCGATCAAGGCTTTATGCGGAAATTAGAGCCAGAACGCTTGGTGAAACTGTTTCACGAGCAATTTCACATTCCGGTGGAATATGTGAATGCGCGCGATCGCTTTATAGCGGCGATCGCCAACATCACAGATCCCGAAGAAAAACGCCGCCGCATTGGACACGAATTCATCCGTGTATTTGAAGAAACATCTAAACAGCTTGGTCATTTTGACTACCTAGCTCAAGGTACTCTTTACCCAGATGTGATCGAATCTGCTGATACCAACGTTGATCCCCAAACTGGTGAACGGGTAGCAGTGAAAATCAAAAGTCATCACAACGTTGGTGGATTGCCCAAAGACCTGCGTTTTAAACTGGTGGAACCCCTGCGGAAACTGTTTAAAGATGAAGTCCGCAAAGTTGGACGTTCCATCGGTTTACCAGAAGAAATTGTCCAACGGCAACCTTTCCCAGGTCCTGGCTTGGCAATTCGCATCCTGGGTGAAGTCACCGCCGAGCGGTTAAATATTTTGCGCGATGCCGATTTGATTGTACGCCAAGAAATTAACCAACGTGGCTTATACCACGACTTTTGGCAAGCCTTTGCCGTATTACTGCCAATTCGCAGCGTTGGCGTTATGGGCGATCAACGTACCTACGCTTACCCGATTGTCTTGCGGATTGTGACTAGTGAAGACGGCATGACTGCGGATTGGGCGCGTGTGCCTTATGACGTGCTCGAAGCAATTTCTACCCGAATTGTCAATGAGGTAAAAGGCGTTAACCGTGTGGTTTATGACATCACCTCCAAGCCACCTGGAACCATTGAGTGGGAATAAATTCGTACTCAGTCTTGAGTACTGAGTAATGTAGTTGGGAAATTTGTGTCTATTACCTCGCAAAAACAGTTTAATTTGCTTCAGACTCAAAGGTAATTTGCTCAGATTTGTATGCCGGTGGTTCAACGTGAATTAAAACCCTAACAGGATTGAAGCGTTCTTCTAACCGGCTTTCAACTTTTTCGGTGATGTGGTGGGCAGTTTCTACATCTGGTGCATCTACTATTAAATGCATTTCTATAAATACTTGGCGACCCAGAAGACCGCGAGAGGCGATGTCATGACAGTTAATCACCCCTGGGACAGAAACAGCGATCGCATGAATCGCTTCTGGTGCGATCGCCATTTGATCGACAAGCCAAGGCAAATTCTCTTTTAAAACTGACCAACCACTCCAAAAAACCAACAAAGCCACAGGAAAAGCTAACGCCACATCCAACCATTGAAAATCTAGCCACCAAATACCAATCAAACCACCAATTACACCAATAGTCACCCAAACA
This sequence comes from Cylindrospermum sp. FACHB-282, assembly GCF_014697195.1. GTDB lineage: Bacteria > Cyanobacteriota > Cyanobacteriia > Cyanobacteriales > Nostocaceae > Cylindrospermum. Next base: position 15,917 of record NZ_JACJRJ010000060.1, read on the forward strand.
TCACTCATGGTGTGTGTGGCGTCAGCAATCAAAATTGGGCTACCTACCCGCCTACCTACAGCACGTTCATAAAACGTTACAAAAATATTCACCCCCAGTACAATTAGCAATAACCACAATTCAGGCGCTGATATTTTCACGGGTTCACCACCTTTAATAATTTTCTCCACCGCACCTTGCAGAATTTCAAAGCAGGCTATTCCTAAAAAAGCGGAAATTCCCAAAGCACCCACAGCTTCAAATTTATTGTGTCCATAGGGATGTTCGCGATCAGGGTGTGGTGAAGACAACCTACTAGCAATCAATCCTAAAATATTGTTGGCGCTATCCGTCACACTATGCAAGGCGTCAGCTAGCAAGCTGAGAGAACCTGTTGAGTAACCCACAAACGCTTTCAATCCCATTACAAACAGGTTTAGCACTAGGGTAATAATTAAAACCTTTCGCACTTCGGCGCGGTTATCGTAAATCATAGAAGATTTTTAACATTAAGTTCTATGACTTCTACTGTAGAACTCAAAGTCCCAATCAACACAAATAAAATGTATCAAACTATTACACAAGCAGACCATTTCTTTGTGAAAATGCGCCTATAAAATTGACACAAAACTACACTCGCTCTGGGGCAATTCATGAATTATAGGGGAATAAAGCGCAGCCTCACAGAGAATTGGATCAGACTTAAGTTTCTCTATAGTCTCTAGTTTTTATGACAATTGATGGAGATTATTTATAACTAACAGTAGCTATAAGCTTGATAAAGGTTAATAATTGCTTTGTTAGTAACAGCGTATTTTTAGCATTAATAAATCACTGGATATACTCTTCCGGTAACATAAGTAATTATCAAGAAGTTTTAATTAAGAAGCTCTATGTCCTCTACCCCTCTGACACTGAATCTAAGTGAAGGTTCTGTCTCTTTTAGCTTTTCACCTCAAGCAGCAAGGGAATTAAAAGCAGCTACAGATCAATTGATGGAGCGCCTGAAAGCTGTGGCCGCTAAACCCACACCAGGAGGCGGTAAAGTCACTCCCCAACCTCCTTTGGAATATCGTTATACTGGTGAGGTTTTTTTAGAAGTTTTCTGCAATCCAAATATCTGGCCCACCCCTTTTGCGGCAAAAGTTCTGCTGACTGTCCGCAATGTCGGTATCCGTTTAACTACAGAAGCTGAACTTACCCGCGTGATTGATGACATTAACCAGTACCTAGATCAAGTTGGTTAAGTTATTCCCACTGAGGGAAGAGCAAATTTTTTAGAGTCAGGCTACAAAAAAATTACCGGAGCAGTTTAGGCTGGGTAACTGCCCCGGTAAAGTAATCTACAGATGATACACAAAATTGGACATCGGCTCTAAACAGCAACTGCTCCCGATGCGATCGCTTACTTGGAAAGTTGTATAAATCAGACTCTAATGCTTCTGTGTTAGGAAAATTGAAGATTCTGGATCGGGAAAGACTCATCAAAACCAGAGACTATCCCTCAGATTTGGCATCTAATCATTTATTGTCAAATCTACACATCGAAAATAAACTCCCAATCCAAAAACTGAAATCAAACATTGATTAGTCGTTGTCCCATTCTTCACGACCAATTAAATCGCCAATGCGATCGCGCAACAAAAAGTCACATTTCTCTAACTCACATTCAACGCAAACCCACTCTCTCGCTGGGATGTATTGGCAGAGTGTATATATTGGTTGTTGTCGGCTAACCATTCCCTTTTCCACCAGGCGACGTGCTTCGTCCTGGATTACGTCTAGAGAGTAGTAATTGATAGAAGGCACCGTATTCACACTCATGGTTTTTACTCACAAATTTATATGTAGATAGGGTTCCCCATATTTGTCTAGGAACAAACATGGCAAGCATTAGACTTGTGGCTAGGGTTTTGTAGTTTGCTATACGGAACTATTATCATTTTGACGCTACACATCCTCAAAATATTTAAAGAAATGTTAAGTTTGTCAATAAACCCTGACATTAGCCATAACTCCGCTTAATATAATAATGCCAAAGTAATTAACTTAACCTGCTATGAAGACTGCGTGAGCTGCATTCATCAGGTCTAAAAGTCTGTATTTTACTGCCTTTAGCCATAATTTAGTGGGCGTAAATAGTTGAGACCATAGACTGTTTATATACTAGATAATCACCGTAGAGTTTTGTTTAGAGATACTAGGATTTCTCCATAAAAAAGCAAGCCCTTGGAAAAACCTGTCCAAAATTGGTCAGCCAATGCTAGGAAAGCAGCTTTGAGAGAGAATCTCGTTTTCACACAATATCTTAGGTGATGCCGCCAAAAAGCACCGAGTTTACGCATCTAACGAATAGATTTTCGATAAGGAACCGCCAATGAAAGGATAACTTTAATGAAACCCCCCATTTCTGACGAGACCTAGGGTATAAACTATTGCAAAACATTAGGGATAAGGTACACCAATAAGGCTTGTAGCGCCCCAACTGTTAACAATTTTTTAAATACTCACGTAATTGCTTGGTTAATTTTAACACCATAATTTAGATAACTTTAAATTGAAACAGACGTGATTTAATCACGTCTGTCAATTGTTTGGCAGATTAAGAGAAATTAATTATTCGGAATTGACCTATTCTGGAAATTCTTCATCATCTTCATCTGTGCTTTCAACCGGACGCTGATCCTTGAGTTGGTTCAATAAGGCCAGCACCTTATTACCCCGTTCTAGAGAGCGATCTTCGATAAATATCACTTCTGGGGTGCGACGTAGCCTTACCCGCGCACCGATTTCACTGCGGACGTAACCTGTCGCCGACTTTAAACCTGCCATTGTTTCTGCCTTAGCTTCCTCTGTACCATAAATACTGACGAAGATTTTGGCGTGTTGCAGGTCGCCAGAAACATTGACATCCGTAACGCTTACCATTCCTGTACCCACACGGTCATCCTTAATGCCGTTGAGCAGCATTTGGCTAACTTCCCGTTTGATCAATTCAGCAACGCGGGAAACGCGGCGATCTGTAGCCATATAAATTTCGCCTCCTCACAGAGGTTGTACGACATCAATAGATATAAGTTGGGGAGGACAATACTTAAGGCTGACGAAGCCAACAGCAACAGTCCCTAGGGCTAAGTCCCCGATGTAGCCCTATTCTAGATTGTACTCAAGCCCAACATTGCCCGCAGGGTGAGTGTAACAAAAAACAGACCACCCGCAAATAAACCCAAAACAGCAACCAAGGTGACAGGTCGCTTCAAGAATGGCAGTAATGGCTCAAACGTATTGAGCAAAATGCCTAAGAGAGTGGTGATGAAGTAGCGGGGGTAGCGAAAGACGTTATCCCAAAATCCGTCAAACATTTGAATTTAGACTGCCTTGTTATAGAATATACGTTTGTTTGGATGTGCTTTATATATTTAATTGTAATCTATGCGGATGAAAAATAACTCAAGTAATATAAAATATGGTTCGTCAGTTATATTAACTTTATTTAGTAGCTGAGTTTCAGTTGAATCAGAAGTAAATGGTAATTCAAATTCCCAAGGAAACTTGCCCGCGTCCATTTTTGAAGTGGGCTGGAGGTAAAGGTAGGTTAATTCAGCAATATAAGAACTATTTTCCCGAAAGTTACAATACTTACTATGAGCCATTCTTAGGTGGGGGTGCTGTTTTTTTTCATCTGCAACCATCAGCAGCAGTTTTGACTGATATTAATCCCGAATTGATTACTACTTATCGTTGCGTTAGAGATTCTGTTGATGATTTAATCGAACGCCTGAAAAAGCATAAGCAGCAACATGATAAACATGATAAAGATTATTACTATGAGGTGCGCTCTTATCCTGAAGGCAGTGATTTAGAAAAAGCGGCGCGTTTTATTTATCTTAATAAAACCTGTTTCAATGGTCTTTATCGCGTTAATTCGCAAGGTAAGTTTAATGTTCCTTTAGGCAGATATAAAAATCCTGGAATTTGTAATGAGGAATTACTGCGAGCCGCATCCATAGCACTTTATAAGAAAAAAATCAGAAAAGCAGATTTTGCTCAAGTGTTAAATCATGCGACAAGCAGTGATGATTTTGTTTTTTTTGACCCACCATATTATCCTGTAAGTGAAACAAGCTATTTTACAGCTTACAGTCGCTATTCCTTTGCTGAAAATCAGCAAATTAAATTAAAGGATGTATTTGTAGAATTAGCTAAACAAGGTGTCAAAGTTATGCTGTCTAATTCAGATTGTCCATTTATTCGCAATCTTTATAGTGGTTTCAATATTTACACTATATCAGCAGCAAGGTCAATTAATTCTAATGCCCAAAGGCGGGGCAAGATTACCGAAGTATTAGTAACCTCATATTAAAGATTATTGTTAGCCCAAATAATAAATGAAGTTAGTTCATAAACTGCTCGTAAATTCTGATTAAAACCAACTTGGTTTTTTAACCAACGAATGGCTCCTGTCCTCATACCTCCACCATCAATCAAAACAATAGCTGGTGCTGGGTAACAATTCTGAATATTTAAGTTAACGTATGGAAGTTTTTCATCAACTGAGCCACCACCTCCCTGCCATTTACATTCAATGATTAAACCAGACGAGATTGAAGCAGAACCAATGATGTAGAAATCAACAGAGATGTCAGTACCATAAATTCCTGCTCCTATGTTGACCTGCGTTGCGTATCGTTTGGGTAAGTTAGTACTTTTTAGAAGAGAGTCTAGGCGCTGTTTCTGTGTTAAATTTTCACCGACTTGGATATATCCATGACCTGCCAAAGTCCCTTCTAAGGTTTTTTCTAAAACCTTGCCAGATTTATTTGCTCTGCCGCCCTGTGTCATTTGATTGGCCTCTGAATTATTGGCATTTTCTACGTTATAAGTCTAAGATTATACAATAATACAGTTCAGCTAATCATTATTGTAGGTTGGGTAGAGCGTCAGCGAAACTCAACAACGTCAACGAAACTTTGGGTTTCGTTCCTCAACTCAACCTACGTAGATTTTGAGTTTTAACCTTAATTTAATAGTATTCTAATATACAGACTGTCCGCACAAAAAACCAAGTATGGAAGCAGTAGCAAAGGGTTAGATGCTTAATATGAATTTTTGATTTTGGCTAAACGAGAAAATAAAATTTTATGGTACTGCAGTACTAATTGCAAAGAAATGTATTAGTATTGAGGAGGAAGAACGGCTTGCTCTCTTATTGGAGAGAAAATTAGCTGTAAAGATGAATTGTCAAATGGGGCTAAATTCCAGATTATCTGCCCCACATTTACCTCTAATTCTCCCCGTACCGTCGGGAGAATTAGAGGGGATTTTTCTTGGCAACAACTGGGGTTTAGACGGGATAAAGCTCCGATACATTGGGTGATTTACCTTGGCTTTAGCTTGTCTGAGCTTCAGTATGACCGTTGCGGATAGACCATGCTAGTTCTAACATTTGCGTCCAACGCTTTTGCAGTTGTTTGGGAGTGCATTGGATGGCTTTAGCGATCGCCTGATCACTTTGACGTGCAGTTTTCAACTGGTAGATTTGCTGTTGCTGTTCTGTGAGTTGACCCCAGAAGGCATCCCACTGCAAGGAAGACAGACCTAGCTTGTGTTCTAAACCGGCACCTAACCATTGATGCACCAACTGCCATTGGTGTTGTTTGGCAAACTTTTCAACGTGGTATTTAAAACGTTGTTGTAGATAGTCGCGCTGACGGCTAGTTAGACCGAGAATTTGGTCAATTTCCGGTGCAGAGAGGTCTTGGAGTTTCAGAGATAGGTAATCCATACAGTCAGATTGACCTTGAGACTCCAGGTATTTCATCAATTCAGCAATCACGCGATCGCGTTCCGACTCTTCAGAAGGATCGAAATTAGCTTTAGCAACCATTTGCGATCTAATCTGTTGCACCGCCACGCTGCGCTGATAAGATTCCGCTTCTTCACTCTTAGCAGAATCCACCGCCATTTCAATATCCACAGTCGTTTCTTGGGGCTGACGGCGAGCAAAACCTTGAGCGCGGAGAATAATCAATTGCTGATTAGCCCCACCAGGCAAATTGATCCGGCGCTTTGCATATTGCTCTGTAAACGCCATGTATTCCGCTAATTGCAACTGAGTGCGCGGCGTAAAATCTTCCGGTAATTCGTTTTCTCGACGGAAAGCTTTGATAGCTTCGATATAAAATGCTTGCAGAAAATCTTCAATCAGATTGTAACGAGCCTCAAAACCCAACTCTGAGCCTGCAACCGTAACGTGACGATAAACAATAGCGCCCAGACTGCTATGTAATTCCACACGCCCTTGTTTTGAACCCAGTTGGTAATAACGCAGGCACTTTTGCAGACGATGTCTTGCCAAAGTAAGTTGCCAAGACTTGACTTGCCCAGAGGTTTGAATGCGGGAGCTTTTATCGCAAATACGTTCTACTTCTTTAGTTATTCGCTTGGCGGCAGCTAGCACACACCCATGTCTAGCTTTCACTTGAGACTGCATTTCCTCAGATAGCAGTTGAATCAAGGTATCAGTGTTGCTGGCTGACAAGTCTTCAGTCGCAACGTGGAGATCAAAAGTAGGTGTCGAATTTAGCAGATTGGCGAAGTTGGCTTTCATGACTTTTCCTGGAAGTGGTATTGCACCTTAACTAAAACGCAGACACAGCAGGCCAGTCTTAGCTGGAGAATCTTTTGGTTTTCATCCATCAAGACTCGCCGCATGTATTGCTCACATATAAGACTGTAGGAAATTTAATTAAGCTAAAGGGACGTCAATGTGTCGCTTTTTGCATAAGCCACCACATCCCTGATAAAACAGGGGTCGCTAAAACTACTCCAAACCCTTACCATGCCGAGATTTATTCACATCCCTTTATCCGCGTTCTCAGTGCCTCTGAGTATGACAATTTAAAAACTGGAGTATGTTTATTTTATTTTCCGAAAATCAGGGGTGGGCCTGTGAAGTTTAATTCTTATACCCAAGCTGCTGCTGCTTCCCAACCTAAACCTCTCCGTGTAATAACTGGTTCCTCTGCCGTCAAATCTAAAATGGTAGACACTTGATATGTGGGTTCTTCACCAGTGTCTATAATGATATCTACCAAGTTTTCCAAACGGTCAAATAGCTCTGCCTGTGACAGAATAGGTTCTGGCTCTACTCCATCATCTACATCATCTGGTGGCAGATGTGCGGAAGTTGAAATAATTGGATTTCCTAAGGCTGCCAGCAAGGCCAAACACACATTATGATTTGGCACTCTAATTCCCGTTGTTTTCCGCTTGGGGCTTTGCACCAGTCGCGGCACTAACTTGGTAGCAGGTAGCAAAAAGGTGTAAGGCCCTGGTATCAGACGCTTCATAATCCGATAGGCTGTATCACTTACGAAGGCATAAGTTGCCACATTGGACAGCGAGGGACATAAAAATGTCAGTGGTTTATCATTTGCTAGCTGCTTAATTTGTCGCACTCGTTCCACCGCCGACTTGGCATTTAAATCACAACCAATTGCATAAACTGTATCAGTAGGATAGAGCATGATAGCGCCACTGAAGAGCGCCGACTTTATTTCCTCTATTCGTCGATTTTGAGGATTATCAGGATGAACTGTGAAAATTTTTGCCATAAGAGTTATTTATGTTGATATTTGGGGATTTACCTTGCCAGGAAAATAAAAAAATGGGGGAATGGGGATAATTACCAATGCCCAATCCCCCATTCTCAATTATCAATTCTTACCAATTTATAAGTGTCAAATATATGAGCAAAGTAGCTTATCTTCAATGTCCAACGGGGATTTCCGGTGATATGTGCCTGGGAGCCTTAGTCAGTCTGGGCGTTCCCATCGAGTATTTAGTTGAAAACCTCGATAGGTTGGGAATTGAACAGGAATACAAATTGCGGGTAGAACTTGTCCATCGTCAAACCCAGCAGGCGACTAAAGTCCATGTAGATTTAGTCCACCATCATCATGATCACGACCATGAGCATAGTCACCATCATGGACGCCACCTACCAGAAATAGAGGAGATGATTCTCAAAGCTTCGTTGCCATCACGGGCAGAAGCTTGGAGTTTGGCGGTATTCCGGCAGCTAGCAATAGCAGAAGGGGCGGTACATGGCATTGAACCAGAAAAAGTTCATTTTCATGAAGTGGGTGCTGTGGATGCGATCGCGGATATTGTCGGCACTTGTCTGGGGTTAGATTGGTTAGGCATCGACAGCAATCAGGCAGGATTGCCCCTACTATACTGCTCGGCTCTCCCTACTGGTGGCGGGACTGTTCGCGCCGCACATGGTCAGATGGCGGTGCCAGTACCAGCGGTATTGAAATTATGGGAAATGCGGGGTTGTCCAGTTTATAGCAACGGTATAGACCGAGAACTAGTGACACCAACAGGCGCTGCGATCGCCACTACCCTAGCAAGAGACTTTGGTTCACCACCCCCAATCACCATTAAGCAGGTAGGACTAGGAGCAGGTTCCCTAGATTTGCCCATTCCCAATATACTACGCCTCTGGCTGGGTGAAAGCACAGCTTTACAGTCAGATTTCCCCGATTTTGGCAATAGCAGCCCAAGTTTAGAAACCATCTCCGTACTAGAAACCCAAATTGATGACTTAAATCCCCAAGCCGTCGGCTATGTATTTGATGCCTTATTTGCCGCTGGTGCGGTGGATGTCTTTACCCAGCCCATAGGAATGAAAAAGTCCCGTCCAGGAATTTTACTGACTGTGATTTGTCATCCCGAAAACCTACCTAGTTGTGAAGCGATTTTATTTCGTGAAACGACTACTTTGGGAATTCGGCGGACAACTCAACAACGCGCCATCTTACAACGGGAAATTCAACAGGTCGAAACTGAATATGGTAGAGTACGTGTGAAAATAGCATGGAAAGGACAAACGCCAGAAAAAGTTATCGCTAATGTCCAGCCAGAATATGAAGATTGTGCAGACTTAGCGCGAAAACATAATATTCCCTGGCGCGAAATTCACCGATTAGCCCTACAGAGTTGGCATTTAGCACATCAAAACTAGCTAGCTGCCTGGAACAATAAAGCAAAGGACAGGCGTCTCGCCTGTCCTAAAGTGAGTGATTAATTTCAATCAGCTTCTGCTATATAAAACCTAGACAAAGCTAGACTTTACTTTCTACTTCAACGGGAGCATGGGAGCGGTTATCCCTCAGTAGACTTACACGCTGTAGCCCAACGCAATCTTTCTTTTTTTCAGATTCTCAAAAAGACTATCACTATCATTGCTTGGTTTTCGCGTCAGCAACAGTCTTAGTCAATATTTGTGACATGGGAATTATATATCGAGTATTTGATTTTTTCAACTAAAATATATTGACAAAAGTCAATATATGTATAGCTTTGTCTAGAAAATTGTCAGCTTAGGACTAGTTCTTCACAGCGTCGGCTGCATCCTCAGCTGTCCGCTCGACATTTGTCTTAGTATCCTCAGTTGCACGCTGAAGACTCTTTGTCAAGCCTTTGACCGCACTCTGAGTATTTTCCTGGAGATTTTCAATTCCTCGCTGAGTCCCCTGAGTGACACCTTCCCGCACTTCCTCAGCTGAACCACCTACATCCTCACCTAGATTCTTCACCCTTTCACCAAAAGGAGTGCCTTCCCGATAATTTCGGACATATTGTTCAGTAGAGTCAATCCCCTTCTGCTCAACATTCCTCTGAGCCTTTTCACTCAGATCCTCAGCCCTTGCTTTGGCGGCTTTCTCAGCAGCTTTAGCTCTCGGATCTACATCACTAAAGTTGTTCATTCCCCCTTCATAGGGAGTAGAAATATCATAACTTTTTGTCGGGTCGTATCGTACAGCATTAGGTGGTTGAGTAGAAGGTTGTGGTGGCTGTGCAGCTACTCCTGGACGATTACAAGCTTGTGCCAGAACTAAAAACGTTCCTGCCAAAAAGACCGTTAAAACTTTCAGAGGGCGAAGGTTTTTCAGCCAAGTAATTACTCTATTCATCATCCTACTCCTTGGGTTTTCATGAATCAAACGTTAACCAATCTGGAATTTTGGCAACAAAAAAAAGTTTTATTTACATACCGCTAAATTTTTTGGTAAGTAGGTGGACGTGAGATAACCAAAATGTGTAACGATATGTTTAGCAATAATGCTTTTAGGTGAATATTGCTTGAACAACGCTTTTCAAAGATAGGAAAATAAAATACTCTTTACCTCTAGCGCAGGCTACATTATACTGAGGAACAAACTGCTATTTGTATCTAACTATAGAGAGATATTATTTAATATCGGGAGCTATGAGGATGTTTTAGCTTATTTGTTAGATTGGATCAATTAATGCTGACTACTATCAGCCTAAAGAAAGATATTAAATGTGTAGGTGCTATATCTAGACGTCTACATAAAAATAGTCAACTGTCAAGAATTCTAAAAATATTTGTCCTGATACAAAAGTTTTTGATTCCTCAACAAATCAAGATAATTTGTAAAAAGAGATACATAAACTCGTTTAGCACCTCAAGTATTTTTTTGAAACCCTTTAAATGTGTAGCTGATATACCATAATATTTAATGTGTTCAGCCCAAGCTGCTCTAACTGGTAAATTACCAAAACGATGAAGCAAATTTTACGCTGGCTAATTTTGGGCGGGACGCTATTTTTTTTAGGTAAAGCCGTGAAAGATCACTGGCTTGAGGTGACTGAGATCCGTATTGATGATGTAGGATGGGCAATTTTAGCAATCGCGACAGGTGTCACTTTACTGGCACATACTTGGGCAGGTTGGATATGGACTTGGATTCTGCGAGAGTTAAATCAACCTGTTCCATCTTCTCAGTTCATCCAAGTTTATCTAAAAACAAACATTGCCAAGTATTTGCCAGGTAACGTCTGGCATTACTATGGGCGAATTGTGGCCGCAAAAAATGCTAGTATTCCTGCTGGTACGGCTACTTTAAGCGTCTTACTAGAACCGCTACTTATGGCTGCTGCTGCTTTAATCATAATTGACTTATTCGGTAGTCAAGTTGCGATGGCGTCCCGCCCGCCGGAGGCGATTGCTAATAGCAATTTTGCTGTACAAAGCCTACAATTTATCAGTTTAGCTGTAATTCTTTGTGCAGTTCATCCTTGGTTTTTGAACCCAGTAATCCGCTTTTTGTACCGATTAAAGAGGCAAAAATCCGATACTAATACCCAGCCAATTATTAGTTTAACTATTGAACGCTATCCTCTGAGACCTTTATTAGGAGAATTGATTTTTTTAGGACTGCGTGGTGCTGGATTTATATTAACTATATATGCCCTGAGTCCTTTGAATGTAAGTCAAATACCTTTATTGTTAGGGGCTTTTAGTTTTGCCTGGTTGCTAGGGTTAATAGTTCCTGGTGCTCCTGGTGGGTTAGGTGTTTTTGAAGCAACTGCGATCGCACTTTTGCAAAACCGCTTTCCCGCTGCTTTAGTAATTAGTGCGATCGCACTATATCGTCTAATTAGTATCCTAGCTGAAACCGCTGGTGCTGTCTTAGCTTGGCTTGATGAACGCCTTGCTAATTAATAAATGTGGCGTTCTGCTATTGCATTACAATACAAGTAGACCCTCCTATACTTGCTAGGGGGGTCTATTTAGACTTTCAGTTGTTTCATGGGGGTGGAGGGACTTGAACCCACACGACCTTTTACGGTCAACGGATTTTCATTCTCCCGCAGCTTTCACTGCTGCCTAGTTGCTCTAAGAGCTTGAGGCTTTGAGAATTGGACTCTCCCTTTACCCTCGACTTAACGTTAGGGTAGCTCCCGTCGGGTCTCTGCACCTTCCCTCAATTTTGAATTTTAGATTTTGGGTTTTGGATTGAAGTCCAAAATAAAATCTCAATTCTAAAATTTCTGGGCTTGGCTCAGGATTGCCTTGTCTGTTGCCAGATTTAGGTTTCCCTGAGTTTGAGAGCTTACACTTGAAAGATTTCTCTATCAAGGCTCAGTTATCTAAGTCCGTAGCGTCTACCATTCCGCCACACCCCCAAAGGGTCACTTTCACTTGTTTTTTGGAGGCAGTTAAAACCTCCTCACCTATTCCAGCATTAATTGCGTCTTTTGTCCAACTAGATTTAAAAATTTTGTCTAGCTTGGCTATTTAAGAGCGTTTATTGCGGAAATTCTATTCTACCACAATAACAGCTTTTTCAACCTTCTGCATCAAAAATCTATCTAAAATCCAAAATCCTTCGACTGAGCGCTCACGAGGAAGTCCAAAATCTAAAATCGCTGTGGTAATACTTCCCTCAGTCCAGCCGTTCAGCATATCATGAGAAACAGATGCACCAATTTAGTCTTACAAAATCCGACAAAGAATTATGGTTGTAGCCCTACTGTATCTGACTTTGGCTGGAGCTTATCTTTTAGCAGTACCAATTGCTGTCCTGCTATACCTGAAGCTGCGGTGGTATGTAGCTAGCTCCGTAGAGCGTGCCTTCATGTACTTTTTGGTGTTTTTCTTCTTTCCAGGTTTATTAGTTCTATCGCCGTTTGTGAACATTCGACCTCAGCGGCGACAAATTGTTTAACAAGATTGGTAGGTCATAAATCTCATGCGACGCATTGACGCAATTGGCATTGGTATTGGCATTTTTGTGGCTGGTGGCTTGGGATATCTAGGATTGCAGCTAGTAGGATTAGACGCTACCAAAGCGGGGATATGGAGCCAAATCTTGCTAGTGGCTGGCTTGGTTGGTTGGTTAGTCACCTATGCTTTCCGGGCGGGGGGAAAAAAAATGACCTACCATCAACAACGCCAAGAGTATGAACAAGCCTTTTTCCAAAAGCGGCTAGACGAACTCACGCCGGCAGAATTGGCAAAAATTCAAGCTGAGATTGAACAAGAAGAGCAAACTCAGGTGTGATAGCTATTAAATAGTTTTATCATCAGAAGCAGAATCTCTGTCACGAATTGTGCGGGGAGTGTCAATATTGACTAGTGACCATTGACTACTGACTAATGACTAATGACTGCAATTTCCCATTGCTTTGAAACCCTGAGGCGGAATCATGAGTGTGCTCTGATTCCTTTTATTACTGCTGGCGATCCAGATTTAGAAACAACAGCCCAAGCTTTGCAAATTCTGGATCGCTCTGGAGCAGATATTATTGAACTGGGTGTACCCTACTCTGATCCTTTGGCGGATGGCCCAGTGATTCAAGCGGCGGCTACCCGCGCTCTGCAACGGGGAACCACCTTGGATCAGGTGCTGGAAATGCTGTCAGCAACTACTCCCAGTTTAAAGGCGCCGATTATCTTATTTACCTACTACAACCCAATTTTGCACCGAGGAGTAGAAAAGTTTCTCCAGCAAATTGTGTCTGCTGGGGTAGGGGGATTGGTGGTGCCTGATTTGCCCTTAGAAGAGGCGTCAGGCTTGCTCAAACCAGCCAGTGAGATGGGAATTGACGTGACCTTGTTAGTGGCTCCCACCAGTTCTGCCGAACGTATAGAAGCGATCGCCCGTTCATCCCTTGGTTTTATCTATTTGGTCAGTGTGACTGGTGTCACGGGGATGCGATCGCAAATGGAAGCGCGAGTGCCTGATTTAATCAAACAAATTCGTAGTGTTACTGATAAGCCCATTGGTGTAGGGTTTGGCATTTCCCAAATTGAACAAGCTCGTCAGGTGAGGGAGTGGGGCGCAGATGCGGCAATTGTCGGTAGTGCTTTTGTCAAACGACTGGCAGAAGGCACACCAGCACAGGGACTGAATGCGATCGCTGAATTTTGCCAAAGTCTCAAGGCAGCCATCAAGACAACCGAAGTATAAATACTCCCTCTTGAACAGTAGGAGAAAGTAGATTAAAAAAGGATAACAGTGTATTTGTTTGTCATCTATAGGTGGACAATTTGACCGATATGGTCTTGAATATTAACAGCGTATACAGGCTGTAAAATAAACTAGCTGATAGGGTCGCTTATAGTTTGGGTATTATGTCGAAGTGAAGTAGGCGAGAAATTCTATGTGTGTGAGAGTGAGTCAGTCACAATTGAGGAGCAAAGGCGATGAGTGAGAGTATGGCATTTATCGGTGGGGTCGCTGTAGCTGGGCTGGCGGCTCTCGTACTGTTGAAAGGGACAAATATTCCCCTACAATCTAACTTCGCTATGCCCCAAATGCCCGCCACGGTAATGGCACCCCAGGTAATGCAGCCACCAATGCAATATCCTTATGGTGGGCAACCAGTATATAACAATCAACCACCTGCTGCGCCCAATCCCAGCCAAAGCGTGGAAGCGGAAAAACTGAATATCCAGAATGAGCGGTTGAAATCTGAGAATGAACAGATGAAAGCGCAAATTCAACAACTCCAAAACCAAGTTCAAAATTTCACCAATTGGCAATGGCAGCAAGCCCAGCAGAATAACCAACTAAAATTAGCACCCGCAGCCTATCAGCCGCAAACTGATGCTCAATGGTGGCGTTCACCTATGTTGTGGGCTGTGGGTGGCGCAACTCTGACTATTGGTGGTGGTGTGGTTGTAGCTGGGGTCTTGGCTTTATTTTCGCCAAAACAGCGGTCTACCCGCACTGTCCAAGTGATTCACCCCTACCACGGTTCGACACCACCCTTATCTCCTGTTCGTAGGGCTGAGTTCTTGCCCTCTCGTGCAGAAGCAAGGCGAGTTGAAGCCCCAGAATACGACGAAATCCATTAAAACCAAAAAGCATGAGGCGATCAATATTCGATGATCGCCTTCATGCTGTGATAAATATTAATTATTCATCAGTAACCGACCGCCATGGGTAGCGGGCGATATTTTTGAACAGGAAATCATGCTGGCAGATATCTAAATACAGTGCTGAAACAACCTTGAGATTACACACCACTGTTAGGTGTTGCTGTAGTAGCTGGTTTGTCAGTATTAACAGATTCCTGTTGGGGAGGACTTTGATTAACTTGGGTGTCTGCCTTGGGAAGTGCCTGTTTCGCTAAATTTTCGGCTGCTTGTTTAAACAAGGGATCTAATTTATCTCGCCAGTATTTAATATTGGGTAACTTTTCTGGATTGTCTCTATAAGCCAAAACTTTATCCCATTGACCTTGATCAATCGCTGTATTGATATCATTTGATAGAGCTTCAGCTTTTGCCCAATCTTGCTGCCACTGATCAATTATTTTGGCTGTTTCTTTGATGCCAGAAGCCGCATTTGCTGGAATCGACCTGAGTTTAGCGATCGCACCCAACAAATCTCCTGATTCATACTTCTGTCTTGCTTGTTCCACAATCGAAGCGCTGTTATCAGCAGGTTTTGGTGGCTCAGAATTTACAGAGTCAGAAGTTGAATTTTCTGATGATTCAGGCGTGGGAATGACTACCTTAGGTTTTGGCTGCGGCTTGGGCAATGATTGAGTAGCAATCAGGGTACTATCATCTATAGTCTCAACGCCAATATCTTTGTCACGTAGGCAAGAAACCCATTGTTCGTTATTAGTTATCACCTTGGAGTTTGCCCAAGCTAAACGTCCAGAGTTAAGTTTAACCTCTACCCAACCTCGTTTTGTCCGCCTGCCAGTAGCTGCAAATTTGGTATCATTGCCAATAGTTTGGACAATATTATCAGAATCAATAGCATTCGGTTGAGAACGAATATTAGAATTACCCTCTACCACAACCAAGCAATTTTTTGCTGTAGCGGGATCATTCCCCGTTAAATTAGCAGTTAAGTTTTTCAACTGTGGGTAGACATTGGCTGCTAAGGCAGCTGCACCACCTGCTAATAATATGGCAATTAATAGGGGCAATGGGTCGGTTCTATTAGGATCTTTACTAGGGGCAGGTTTGGTAACAACAGGAGCAGAATTAGCGGGAGCAACGGCGAGAGTTTTTTGCTGTCCTAATACTTGCGATGCAGCAGGTTTAGTTGCTGGGTAGTTGGGGTTTTTGGGTAGTTCGGTCGGTATGACAGGTGGAAAGTTGGAATTAACCAAAACTCTACAGGCTTGCAGCGCTTCTGTAACGTTTTGGTAGCGGTCTTTGAAGTGATAACGCACCATCTTGGTTAAAACTGCTGCCAATTGGGGGTTAACAAGGACTAAATGCTGCCAAATAAATTCGCCTGTATCGGGGTCTTCTTGTAATTGGCTGGCGGGTATTCCCGTTAGCGCTTGAATGGCAATAATACCGAGGGAATAGATATCACTGTTGGGACGGGGTTTGCCTTGTCCTTGTTCTGTAGGCATATAGCCAGGAGTGCCAATAGCTACCGTGGCTGTAGATGGTGCGCCAACTGCCACCAGATGGGTACGCAATTGTTTAACTGACCCAAAGTCTACTAAAACTAATTTATAATCAGACGAACGACGGATGATATTATCTGGCTTGATGTCGCGGTGAATTACGCCTTGTTGGTGGACAAATTCCAGAATTAAGAGAATTTCCAGCAACAGGTGAATTACTTGGCTTTCACTCCAGCGCTGACCAGGTATGAGTTCTTCACTCAGGGTATATCCGTCAATAAACTCTTGGACTAAGAAAAATTCTTGGTTCTCGTCAAAGTAAGCCAAAAGCCGGGGTATCTGGTCATGGTTGCCCAGCTTTTCTAAGGTTTCGGCTTCATTTTGGAACAGACGCTTGGCGGTGTCAAAAATTCTAGGGTCAGAATTGGCGGGTTTGAGGTGCTTGACAACGCAAATAGGATTGCCTGGCCGCCTGGTATCTTGGGCAATGTAGGTTTGACCAAATCCGCCTGTCGCTAGGACGCGAATGACTTGGTAACGATGGTCTAGCAGTTTGCCTATCATAATTCCCTCCCCAGGTTTAACACCTATTTTTCCCGATGGTAATAAATATCTCCAAATTTTCTTCCATGAAATCCGCTATCTTGAGAAAAGATTTAAACTAAAAACGCAGTTTCTTAATCAACGCTAATCGTTAATTTGTCTTTCAGACTCCCTGTTTACTACCGATGCCACCTAAAATAACAAATTCTGACGCATGGCAACAGGCTGAACTCCTCATGCAACCTGCTTTCATTCGCGTTATCGATAATATTCGCAAGCAACTCGATGCATCTTCCTGGAAAGGAACTTATCAAGATGTACTGATTTGGCCTGCTAACACCACCGATGAAATAAAAGCATTGGTAAATCAGTTGTTGCAAGACATAGAAACGGCAACGCCAGAACAAGCAGAGGAAATCCGAGCGACTCTTGCCGGTTTGCCCATGCCCCATCCAGGATATCATTTGAGTTTGCAACGTCAACAGCAGTACGTAAGTATAGATTTGTGGGATCTGTGTTATCAGGTGTGTTTTCTTAACTACAGTCCAGAAAGTGCCGAAGTCAGTATTGATACTAGTTTAATCGATGAATTTGGGGATGTCGATTGGCAGTGCTTGGAAGATAAGACTAAGGTGTTAGTTGAGCAGGTTTTTGCCGGTTTACCAGAGGGGTGAAGCCCTAACGATTAAAATCGCGCGCCACTTGCTTCAACGCGGGAAACCCGCGCAACACAGTGGCTTGGCTACCAGAACGTTCGCGTAGCGTCCCGTAGGGATAGCCCACCTTCGTGGGCTAAGAGGTAATACAGTTCAGCTTGAACAGCAAGGAGCCTCTCACCTACCCGCAAGGGAGGTGACGAGAGGAATTGCGAGACAAAAACGAAACGTCCCTTGACCACATCAATCCGCAGGATTGACCGAG
>NZ_JACJRJ010000061.1 GCF_014697195.1 Cylindrospermum sp. FACHB-282
TATTAACATAAAGGCGCGTGGGACACACGCCCTCAAAGCTCAATCAATGTCCTCATAGAGGAGTCGTTGAGAAGCCCACACTCACCCGAAGGGGAGTGTGTGGAGTATGTCACAAAGTGAAGATATTTTTAGTATAGTATTGATGTTTAGAAAAATTTGTGAGTCTCTTCTGTCTCGTCCAAATGAAGCACCCGTGACAGTGGCTGTTACAAATATCGGTCGAATAGACATTCCCAGTGATTATGGTTTATTTAAACTTGAAGAAATTAGTTTTGTGCCTGCACAGGCAGCTTTTGGTGGCGTTTTTAGTGCTGCTGTTACAACATTTCAAGACACAATGATTTTAAATTTTATGTTTTCTGAGCCTTCAATTAGTAAGGAAAGAATCGAAATTCTAATAAACAATACAATTTCTTGTATTGTTGATGCCTGTAATGCCAATTATTGATGGAGATGCATAGAATAAAGCTTCAAGGATGAAATCCTAACTTGTCTAATTACAGCCATCGAACTCACGTAAAAAAAGACTTGGAATCAAAAAAAACTCCAAGTCTCAAACTAAATTATTCCTATTTTCCTAACTCTTTACTTTTAAAGTGTCAAAGATTGCGGATTGGTTTCAATCAATTTTGCTAAATCTCGCAAGAATGCCGCTGCATCAGCACCGTAAATAATCCGGTGATCAGCGGTGATATTAACTTGCATTTGTTGTCGCACGCCAAATAAACCGTCGGCTGTGGCTACCACTTGCGGACGGGAGGCGCCGATCGCTAAAATTGAACCTTGTCCAGGGGGTAAAATCGCATCAAAGGTATCTACCCCAAACATTCCCAAGTTCGACAGGGTAAAAGTGCCGCTGCTGTACTCTTGGGGTTGTAGTTGTTTGGCTCTAGCTTTTTCTACCAAAGACTTCCAAGTACGAGATAGAGAATAAATATCTACTAAGTCTGCATTCTGCAACACGGGTGTAATCAATCCGCCGTCATCCATTGCTACAGCTACAGCAATGTTGATGTCAGAATGATGGACAATTCCCTGATCTGAGTAGCTAGCATTCAGCAACGGATGTTTTTGTAATGTCACCGCCACGGCTTTTGCCAGTAGGGCTGACATTGTCACTCCTTTGGACTTAATCTGCTTGTAAAGCTTGTCTAGCCCATCGGTAGTAATTGTGTAACCCACACGGAAGACGGGCACGGATAGGCTAGCCACCATACTCCTAACTACTGCATTTTGCAGGGTATTTAGGGGCACTACCCGACCAGGGATGGAACTGCTGACCGCTGGTGCTGGTGCTGGTGTTGGTGCTGGTGCTGGTGCTGGTGCTGGTGCAACTGGGGTGATGGTTGGGGCAGTTGGTGCTCTTGTAATGGCAGCGATGGCGGGTTGCTTGTCTTTATTGACAATTGCCTCCACATCCTCAGCGACAATACGACCGTAAGGGCCACTACCTGTAAGGGTATTCAAATCAACTTTGAGTTCTTTCGCTAACTTGCGGGCGCGGGGTGAAACTACGAGCCTTCCATCCTGGCGATTAGACCCATTTTGAGCGATCAAGGTTGGTGTTTCTACTGAAGCAGTGGCGGCTACGGTGACGGGAGAAGAGACAGGGGTTGCAGCCGCGCCTTCTGAATTGGCTAGAGACTTGGCGGTGGCGATTTCAGCTTCGGTTTCTGCTATGTAGGCGATCGCCGATCCCACTGGGGCGGTTTCACCTGCTGGAACTAAGATATGAGCCAGAAATCCCTCATAAAAGGATTCCACATCCATATCTGCCTTATCTGACTCGACAACCACCACTGTTTCGCCTTTTTCCACTTTATCCCCTGGCGATTTCACCCAGGAGACAATTTTGCCTTCGGTCATGGTGGAACTCAGCGCCGGCATAAATACTTCGTTAATGCTCATAGGGTGGTTTCAGAATCAATAGTTTATGGACTTTAACAGCTTCCGCCAGATTGAATTGTATCCTGGACTAGGACGTTTAGATTTGAGATTTTATATTTCAGATTGGGGACCCAAGGGACTGTGGTATTGCTAACGGTTGCCCAATCGATTAACCCTGGAACTTAAAGACGAACCAAATGTCTATATATATAGCAATCTTCAATGGTTAGTCAATATCCATGTTGGCTGTCAATAGCCACTGGGATTGCTATATATATTTATATTCTTCACCTTTTCTCCAGACACAGGAGATTCTTATAACTATTGCTAATCAGCCTGTTGGAAATTCCCCTTTAATTCTATGTCGGCAAAGTTAAATTTGTTTTTGATTTTGATACTCAGTTTCTTTGCTACTGCTGGGGCTGGGTTTTATATTACCCAGCGCCAGCCATCTGAACTGATTGTTGGGATTAGTAATGGGCCACAGCAGCAATTAGCTGTGGTGCAGCAGTCTCAAAACTTTCTAGACTACCCAGAGCGTTCTCATTATAAAACTATACCTCTAGAAAGTATAAATTATGCTCTCCAGGGCAGTGATCCCGCTACCCTAGCCTTGAATGCCTTTGAAGACATAGCATCAGTCGTAGGAACAAGAAAGGTAGAGGTCGTTTATCCCCAACGGAATCAAGCCTCAGTGACGATTACACAAATCAATATGCCTACTCATCAGACAAAATCAGTTGGTGCGATAAGATATCGAGTTGAGATGACAACTTTTGGGCGATCGCTTTTAGTTAGCTCACCCCCAGTGTGGCAAATTATCTGGGCTGGCTACCAGGTGCAATGTTGGACTGGGAGTAGTTCTGACAAAAAGTTAACCGAAAAATGTCAGTAGTCAGTAGTCAGTTGCTCATGACTAATGACTAATGACAATTTTAGATATCGCCGCGAATTTCTTCTACAATGCCGTCACGCAGAACGATTTCCACCTGCATTTTGCTAATCAGGTTATCACCCGGTTCTACCCGGAAAAAGCCTTCCATTTGAAACTGGTTGACTTCCTGATCTGATTCCAGAAACTGCACTTGCTGTAGGTTTTGCAGCAATTGATTTTTCTGCTCTAGCAGTTCACTTTTCTTTTGATTCACCTGAAGTTGGATATTATCAATTTGTTGGATCGTCTGGGGGCCGGGTGGTTGTAAACTCTGCTTTTGAATTGCCGCGATCGCCCTTTGTCCTTCGACGTCCAGTTGTTGCAGTTGCTGATCAAGTTGGTTGATCTGCGTTTGCAGCTGCTGTTGTACTTCATCTTTCCAGAGGGGAGTAACGATCACTTTGACGTTGACAATGCGCTTCAGAAGCAATTGAGGGTTGGAGACATCCATAAAAGGTTTCACGTGTACTCTTAATAGGGGAGCAAGTGGAATTATCAGGCAAACATTCCGTCAATAGTATCGCGATAGCGTTCCATGACGACGTGTCGCCGGATTTTCAGCGTCTGTGTCATCAAGCCATTTTCAATGGAAAACGGTTCCACAATTAGTTTGAATCGATTAATGCGATCATCGGCTCGATAGCCTGGACGATTTTGCACTTCTCGATTCAATTCTTGCCGAAATAAATCCTGGATTATTTTACTCTCCAGGTTAATTTTTTGACCGGATGAGGCGGTAATTTCATCATCTTGGCTGATCAAATGCAGATTTTGAGCTTCTGCCCATTTTTCTAAGGCTTCGACATTGGGGACAATTAAAGCACCGATGCTGCGCTGATCTTGTCCTACGAGCATGATCTGGTCAATGTAGGGCGATCGCAAACAAGCATCTTCTATTGGCTGCGGCTCGATATTTTCCCCATTGGTCAACACAATCGTATCCTTTGCCCTACCAGTCAGCACCAAATCATTTTGCGGAGTCAACCAACCCAAATCACCGCTATCAAACCAACCCTCCGCATCAATTGCTTTCCTTGTCGCTTCAGGATTTTGGTAATAGCCTTGCATAATTTGTGGCCCCCTCAGCAATACCAAGCCTCGCTCAGAAGCTGGTAGAGGCTTTCTTGTTTCAGGATCAACAATTTTAGCTTCTGTGCCGGGAATTGGTTGTCCAGCGGTTCCCCGGAAATTGCGCCAATGACGACGTGCATGGGTAACAGGAGAAGTTTCCGTCAAGCCATAGCCGACTAAAATTTCCACACCGACAATTTCAAAAAAGTTATCTATGTGCTTAGGAAGCGCACCACCGCCGCTAATCACATACTTGATTCTTCCTCCCGTTGCTTCCCGTACCTTGGCATAAACCAGCCGTTCTCCCAGTGCGTGGAAGGGAAACAAAGCAGATGCTAGTATTCTCGATGCTAATCGCTCGAATTTTGAGGCATCAAGATGCTCTAAACTCAAATTCTGGGCAATTCGCCGCGCTTTGATATATTTCTCACTTACGCCTAATAAAAAGTTAATCAGGCGTTGTTTTTTCCCTGGCTGTTCGCGAAACTGCTTTTGCACACCTTCATAAATCGATTCCCAGAGGCGGGGTACAGCCACCATGAAACGGGGTTTAAATTTTTTCAAATCTGCTTTGACAGAGCGTAAATTTGTATAAATTTGCTCACAACCTTGAGAAAGCAAGAAATACTCCCCGCTGCGTTCGTAGCTGTGCCAAGTGGGGAGGATGCTGAGGACATTATCTCCCACTGCTGGCTGCACTACTGACCCCAGCGCCTTTGCTTGGTGCAGCAAATTGCCGTGAGAAAGCATCACACCTTTGGGTTTCCCCGTAGTACCAGAGGTATAAATTAGAGTTGCTAAGGTATCGCCGTTTTGCTTAACTGGCACAAAAGTATGCTTTGCCCCAACTGCCATCAACTGTGAAAAATTCAGCAATTTTATGGTTTCGTCAGTGGGTGGTGCTTCATCTGAAAGTAAAATTACCAGTTGAATTGGTAAATCCCTAAGTCCCTGTCGCAGTTTATTTAGTGTCTTTAAATCTTCGACTACTAGGGCCGTGCTGCCACTATTGGCGATGATAAATAGCAATTCTTCTCGTTCCGCTTGGGCGCTACGCACCGCATTCACAGCCCCATCTCTCATCATCCCTTGATCGGCAATAAACCACCGAGGGCTGTTGTCAGCAATTAGGGAGATCCTATCGCCTTGTTTAACTCCCAAAGCCTGCAACCCAGCCGCAAATTGTTGAATTTGTTCTGCTAGTTGGGTATAAGTAATTACTACTTCTGGTTTTGCGTGGGGGTTGCGGAGGGCAACCTGATTACCAAATTCCTTGGCTGCTATGGGCCAAATTTCTGGCAGTGACTCCACATTGGTGTAGTCTACCAAACGCTGTATTGCCAAAAGTTCTCTGTCCGTAAAGTTAGATAGCAAAGAAGATCCAGGTTGGGTTTGTGACATGATGGTGTTTCTTCCAGTTTATTTCGGTATAGCGCTAAGATAAGTGTCTTGAATATCCACATTGCCTACTGTGTATAACAATAAAGGGAATTCAACGGTTATTTTTACAAAAATTTATGATAAAATTAATTTATATAAACTGCAAACAATCAATTGCTTCTTGATCAGTTGCTGAAATTTGGTTTGCAGCTAAAAACAGCACCCACCTAATTTCTACAAGGGGTGATTACCTATAAGGATAGATGATGGATGCGATATTCTTCACACTAATCAACACTGCTGCTTGTCTGGCTTTCCCCAAGATTCTATCTATCCTTTTGGCTCCGAAAACCAAATCTCCTCAACCATCGGCGATTACCTCTGAGTTACAAACAGCTAGAGTCGGAATTACCAGTTTTCCCTATTGTACTGTTTACTCCTTGACTGGTAGTCAATACTGTAAATTCAGCCCTAATTTCTGTGCTAGATGTTCTACAAATTAGCCTGCTATTTGTCGGATACATCTAAAGCGTGAAGATTTGGGGATATGTCCTGGAAAATCAAAGCTAAAATCCGCAAATTGGTAACAGGTAATCGGTAACTTTAGACTATCCATTACCTTTTACCCATTACTGATTAGCATTAATAATATTAAACAATAAGAGCTAGATATTAGCTGATTAACTGGCTAAGTATGACCTTTTTTGAATTCCCCGTTCGCCTTTGGCGTCCCGTAGGGAAGGGGTTGACGATATGTAAATATATTTATTCAACTTATAGCCTGTAAAAGAAATTTAAAATCTTCTAGGCAAGGGTTGGTACTAATTGTGCATCAAACTTATAAATAGGAACCACAAATTATCAACCAGGGAGGGCTGAACTATGAGTTTGATAGATGGTATCTTCTTGACGCTGTTAAATACTGTTGCTTGCCTGGCATTACCTAAACTGCTGTCTGTAATCGTAGCTGGTAAAAGCAAAAGTACTGCATTCTTGCCAGAGTCTAGCTCTGAGATCCCCAGTTTTTCCTAATTTAGCCTGAAATAGGCGATCGCTTTGATGGGGGCAAAGAAAGCGATCGCTAATAAATATTTGATACATTTGATACACCATCATACTAAAATCCTGAAGGAAGTCTATCTCAAAGCATTTTAAAATGGCAGAATTTGATAACAAGGTTGCTCTAGTCACAGGTGGCAGTTCTGGCATCGGTCGAGCATCTGCACTAGCTTTTGCCCAAAAGGGAGCTAAGGTAGTGGTTGCAAGCCGCAGAGTCAAAGAGAGCCAAGAAACTGTTGCACTGATTCAAGCTATTGGTGGTGAAGCTACGTTTGTGCAAACTGACATAACTCAGGCAGTTGAGGTGGAAAACTTAATTGCTCAAACAGTTGCTACTTATGGTCGCCTCGACTATGCCTTCAATAATGCAGGTACTGAAGGAATACCGGGACTTGGCATTGAACAAACAGAGCAAAATTGGGATCAGATCATCAATACCAATCTCAAAGGGGTTTGGTTGTCGATGAAGTACCAAATCCCGCAAATGTTGAAGCAAGGTGGAGGCGCGATTGTGAATAACTCTTCCGTCGCTGGATTAGTTGGCTTTGTCAATATTTCTATCTACGCGGCTAGCAAGCATGGTGTAATTGGTTTGACAAAATCACTAGCTTTAGAACACGCTAAAGACAATATTAGAATTAACGCCGTGTGTCCTGGTGGGATTGAGACAGATATGGTCAATCGCGGTTTTGGTGAGGAAGGCAAAATCCAACTCACAGCTTTACATCCTGTTGGTCGTTTGGGTAAGTCAGAAGAGATAGCCAACGGCGTTACCTGGCTTTGTTCAGATGGGGCCAGTTTCGTCACTGGTCAATCTCTAGCCATTGATGGTGGTTTGACAGCGCAGTAGTTTCACTATTTCCTCTCCTACTCAGGCTACCGTGTACACACAAGTCTCTCTCGATGCAATTGATAGTTTATGGAACGGAGGAAACAAACCTCACCCTGGTTCTGCTTTCTGTCCCTCTCCAACCCATAGAGAGGGAAGTTCGTCAGTACAGGATGAGGTTGAAAAAGACTTTTGGGTAATTGCATAACTTGTGTCTACACCGTAGCCTATTCGGGAGAGGAATAAATATGCGTTTTTGGGAGCTTTTTTGGCCCAGGACAATTACTTACGATTTTCTCGCCGCCACTTTCCCCTGACTAGGCGAATTTCATCATAGCTATAACTATCGCCAAGATATTCTTTAATTGGTGTCAGGGAGATATCACCAAGAGTTTCTAAAACTTGCCAAATTTTTTGCTGTTTTTCTGGGGGAACCAACAGATTAAAATCTACTTGTTGATTCTTCTCGATTAAATCGGAAAGGTGACGGATAACTGTAGTGGTGCGGATGTCTCTTTGTTTGGCAATTTCGGTGATGCTTAAACCTTGCTGATGTAATTGCAAAGTCTGTAATTCGGTGTATGAAGGTGAATTATCTGATGGTGAGTTATAAGATGGTAGATATTCAACTTTTTGTTCTGGTAAACCTTGTTCTCGGCGATAGGCTTTAATTTCTGCCAGAAACTTGTCGCCATATTGGGCTAATTTGTGACTACCGACGCCGGAAAGTTTGCCAAAATCAATTAAGGTTTGAGGTTGTACCTGAGACATTAATTTCAGGGTAGAATCATGAAAGATGACGTAGGGTGGAACAGATTGCTCATCAGCCAGTTGTTTGCGGAGCGATCGCAATCTTTGCACCAAAACTTCTGCCTCAACTGCTTTTGCACTCCCCTCTTCCCAAGTCACCTTTTGCGCTATGGGAACCGCTATAGAGACTGTCCGCTGTCGCTTCATCACTTCCCAACTGAGGGCGTTTAGCTTTAAAACCGAGTAACCATCGGCAGTCTGTTCTAGTAAACCTTGATGTAAAAGCGATCGCCCCAACATCCGCCACTCATCTACAGTTTTATCTTTGCCAATACCGTAGGTAGAAAGTAAGTCATGTCCGTTTTGGGTAATTTTCAGGTTTTTCCCACCCCGCAACACATCAATAATATGCAACATCCCAAATCTTTCTTTACAACGGGCTACACAAGATAAAAACTTCATCGCTTCAATTGTCCAGTCTTGCACTGGTTTGGGATAAAGGCAATTATCACAGTTACCGCAATTCCCCGGAAACCGTTCGCCAAAATAACCTAATTGAATTGTCCGCCGGCAGTCTGTCCCTTCAGCATAATCAATTACCTGACGCAGTTGTTGTTTAGAAATCAACTGTTCTTGGGGGTCGGTTTTTTGGTTAATACTCCATTCAATAGTTTTAATATCACTAAAACTGAAAAAAAGCGTACATCGCGAAGGTTCATCATCCCTTCCCGCCCTACCGGATTCTTGATAATAACTTTCTAAATTACGCGGTAAATCATAGTGAATTACAAACCGCACATCTGGTTTATTAATTCCCATGCCAAAGGCAATTGTCGCCACCATCACCCGCACATCATCGCGAATAAATCTGGTTTGATTTTTTGAGCGTTCGTCATCAGTTAATCCGGCATGATAAGACAAAGCCGAAATTTTATCATTTTGCAATTTAAAAGTTAATTCATCAACTTTTTTACGGGTTAAACAATAAATAATTCCCGAACCTTGATTTTCTCGAATTATTCCCAACAATTCAGCATAAGCAGTTTTAGTTTTAGTCCGAACTTCATAATAAAGGTTTTGGCGGTTAAAGCTGGCGATGTGGATACTCGGTTGCTTTAGCCCTAATTGTTGGATAATGTCTGCACGGACGCGATCTGTGGCTGTGGCGGTGAGGGCGAGGGTAGGGACATCAGGATAACGCTTCCGCAGAGATTTCATTTGACGGTATTCTGGACGGAAATCGTGTCCCCACTCAGAGACGCAGTGGGCTTCATCGATAGCAAAGATAGAAATGCCGATTTTTTCTTTAACTAAATCCAGCAGGGGGAGAAATTTTTCGCTCAACAGGCGTTCTGGGGCGACGTAGAGTAGTTTAATTTTACCTTGGAGTATGGCTTCTTCACGCGATCGCACCTTGAAGGCGTTCAGACTACTATTAAGGAAAGTTGCCGAAATGTTATTAGTTCGCAATGCTTCCACTTGGTCTTGCATTAAAGCAATCAACGGGGACACCACCACCGTTAAACCTGGTTTGAGGAGTGCAGGTAACTGAAAGCACAGAGATTTACCACCACCGGTCGGCATAATAATCAGTAAATCCCGATTTTGCAGCGCATCTTCGATAATTTGCCGTTGTCCGGGGCGGAATTGGTCATAGCCGAAGTGATATTTCAGCGCTTGTTCGAGTTTGGGATACTGAAGCATAGCGATCGCTTTTTTGGGAAAAATCTGCGGGGGGTAGTTATGAAGATATCAGGATTTTAGCTCACCTTGGGCAATGGGGAACCCTAGCTACAATGATAGACAGGGCTATTTGATGATCAATTAGTCCAATTAGAGGTACGACAATGACTGTCAAATACCAGTTATTAGAGGAAATCGATTTAGTACCCGATGCCTTGCTAGAAGAAGTTCTAGACTTTATAGTGTCAAAATGTGAAGTGTAATCTTTATTCCCAAACTCACCTATGAAAGCAACTTGGAACGGCGCTGTCTTAGCCGAAAGCAACGATACCGTAGTCGTAGAAGGCAACCATTACTTCCCCGCTGACGCCATTAACAAGCAGTACTTCCAAGAAAGTAACACTCACACAACTTGTTCGTGGAAAGGTGTTGCCAGTTACTACAGTGTCGAAGTTGACGGACAAGTTAACAAAGATGCTGCTTGGTACTATCCCAGCACCAAGGAAAAAGCGAAAAATATTGAGGGTTACATCGCCTTTTGGAAAGGTGTCAAAGTTGAATCTTAATTTTCTTTAAAAATTATTGTGTAGAGAGGTTGGATACAACTTCTCTACCCATGCCATCGACAACCGCCAAGTTTTTGACACTCTCTTTCTCTGAAGCCGCTGAGATTCTGCCTTACCGCGAGGTCTCTTGATTGACAGCATTACCAGATGGCTCCTGTATAGATAGTGACGCCGCCTCAGCTAATTTCTAGTTCTTTTTTAGAACGTTTCAACTGCTTCCAGAGTAATTTTATTTGGGTATAGGCATCTTCTGGAGAAAGCTGACCACTAGTTTGCAAGTTGCAGATATTGCTCACCCGCTGAGTAAATTCTTGTAGATTAGCGTTAAAAACTAAATACTCTGGTTTGAACTGACCGTAATAACTACTACGGGGATAGAGAAAATTAGATAAATTAGCTAGAAAATCAGAATCTTCTGCCATTGTCATTTGCATCCATAAGTTAGTTAATACTAAAAATTAGGCGGTAATCACAACTACTTTCTCAACTTATCCAGATTAGACACAAACAAGGAACTCAGTAAAAAACTAGATATTTACTTGATACTTCGAGATTGTGAACCAACTAAGTTGGTATAAACTATATACCAACTATATTGGTAAACTTGTTATATATGTTACATTTTTGCAAATGCCAAAGACAGTGCCCAGCAAACTTCCTTCGGCATTTTTGCTTTCATGTGGATGCTCCCCTATTCCAGCGCTTTGCCAGCCTTTAACAAAGCAAACAACAATGCCCGAACACCAATTTATTCTCTGGCAATCACAATATCGTTAGATTTAATCACCGCGTAGGCTTCTGTTCCTTCAACCAGTTCTAACTCCTCGGCTGACACCCTGGTAATCATCGAGGTTAACTCAACTCTGTGAACAATCTCTAGGGTTATCTCAGTATTTACGGCTCCTGTTGTCACTCGTTTGATGATTCCCTTCAGTACATTTCGGGAGCTAACTTTTAAAGGTTTCTTTTCACTACCAGTTTTACCTTGAGCAATTTCCGCCGCTGCTTCCTCCTGTTCGGTTGGTAATGCTATCGGTGGCGACGAGTATTTATTTAAACCCCGTACCAGTTCCCGCAAAATCTCAGTTTTGGTTCGATGAGACTGCTGGCAGAACTCTTCCAGAATCTTTCGTTCCTCTTCTGATGTTTGAAATGTCACCCATCCTTGTTCTTTTCGTGGCATAATGTTACCAATTTAATTGGTATATGCTTGGTAATCTTGATACAATCCTACCAAACGTAAATCTTTTGAAACAGAATCTCATCTAAACGGGGTTTTTTATGAAAAAGAGACAAGTTCTCGCCTTTCTGGGTATAGCAGTTGCTAGCTTGCTGCTAGCCATTAGCTTGCCGTTGGTTACACCTTCTCCTGTATTAGCACAGTCCAACGCCAACATCCTTGTATCCGCCGCTGCTAGCTTGAAAGAAGCCCTAACTGAAATTAAGCCTCTTTACCAACAAAGTAGATCAAACATCAACATCACTTATAACTTTGGGGCTTCTGGTGCGTTGCAACAACAAATTGAACAAGGTGCGCCGGCTGATATTTTTATCTCTGCGGCGAAAAAGCAAGTTGATGCCTTGGAACAAAAAGGATTGTTGGTTCCGGGTACTCGTACCAACCTGGCCAATAACCGTTTAGTGTTGATTGTGCCGAAAAATGTTGTTGGTATCTCTAGCT
The DNA here is from genome assembly GCF_014697195.1 of Cylindrospermum sp. FACHB-282. Lineage (GTDB taxonomy): Bacteria > Cyanobacteriota > Cyanobacteriia > Cyanobacteriales > Nostocaceae > Cylindrospermum. The sequence continues at coordinate 11,841 of NZ_JACJRJ010000061.1, forward strand.
TTTACAATCTGACAAATGAGAAGATTAAAAAAATCGCCATTGGGGAACCTAGAAGTGTTCCCGCTGGGCAATACAGTGAGCAGGTTTTAAAGAAGTTGGGTATTTTTGATCAAGTCAAGTCTAAATTGGTATTAGCTAATAATGTGCGTCAAGTTCTGGCGGTGGTAGAAAGTGGTAATGCCGATGCGGGTTTAGTTTATACCACCGATGCCAAAATCTCTGACAAAGTCAAAGTTGTAGTTGCGGCTGACGATAAATATCACTCGCCAATTGTCTATCCAGTGGCTGTGATTAAACGTAGTAAAAATGTAGCTGCTGCCAAGGAGTTTGTCCAGTTTTTATCTAGCAGTCAAGCCAAAGCTGTACTGAAAAAATACGGGTTTATAGTTCCTCAATAGTGCTGATGATGCCTTAAACAACAGATGATCAATTTGTCGCAGCAACCACCTCAAATGCGATCGCCATTGCTGCCAGTTTTTTGGTATCAATACCACGAACTCCGGGAGATACAAATTCGACGTTAATAGCATTACGAGTGCTTGCATCCAGATCATTAAGCAAACTATCTGTCAAATCTAACACTTGATCATTGACCGAAACTGGAGCGCGGCGATTTTCTAGTCCTCTTGAATTAGCAATCTTTTGCAATGCCTTGAGAGAATTTCGCAGAGGTGTTGTACTAGCGATGATCAGCGCTTCTGATAATCCCAAAGGCTCGCCGATGGTGAGCTTAAACCCATCATTAGCCTGGGGAATCACCCGCTTTTGCTTTGCTTCTACTAATGCAGCGTCTTCTGAGGCTGACCAATCATTGGGAAAGATAGCCGTCATTTCTCCTTGAGCATCAATCACCAAAATACTGACGTAGAGGGGGCGAGATTCGTTATTTTGAATTTGGAAAGCAATTTCAGTGCCTATGGATAACTTTAGTATTCCAGAATCAGAAGAATTAACAGGTCTTACAGGTGCTGGTTTATTGGTCTCTCCGGTTACTTTGTTCACACCACCGCGAATGGTGAAAGTTTCGCCAAGTAACTTTTCATTGCCAGGGATATTCATAGATGCCGTGATTGCAATCCGCGATGTGTTAGTGTTTCCTAGCATTTGCTTCACAATTCTGGCTGCAAGCAGCGACTTGAGCTTTGGTTGTAACCGACTCACAGCTTTGCTCACTGTTTCCTGACTTTTGCCAAAAGAGGTAGGCACTATCTGGTCTTGGCTGGGTAAAAATAAGCCAAAGCTACCGACGGTGGGGAGATGAGATACTCGTTGTTTCTGTAATTCCTGATATTTTGCCTCGGTAATGCGCCCAAAAATATATTGCACCTCAACAGTCCCCAAGGGTTTGGGTTCAATGCGATTGAGCGCCTGGAGAGCTTGTGTTGCCTTATTGGCGGTATTCTTGTCGAGGGATTCGTCAATGCCAATTTTTAAAGTTAGATCACTGGGGATGCTGCGGATACTTTCTTGCAATAGTGTTCCTGGTTGTATTGTTCCCCGTATTCGTGTATTCGTTAGCAGTGTGCCTTTGCCGATTAATCCTTGACGGGACTCTAACTTTACCTGTCCTCGTTCCCCACTTTTGCCATCGACAACTGTAAAAATAGCATTTTGTTTAAATGCTTCCAGGCTTGGTAAATCTAGCCCGCCCAGCCACAATTGTACTTGGTTCCCCTGGACTTGAGTAACCACAGCCTCAGCAGGTAGAGCCTGTACTTGGGTAAAGTAGATGGGTAGGTTGGTCTTTCCTTTGCTCAGATTCGATTCCACTTCTGGATCTTGAATGTTTCCGGTTTGGTTAGCGAATATTTTCGTATTCCGACCAACATTGGTCATAACTTGGTTAACAGGTTCATTCCCAGTTTGCTGCCAAAGGTACTGGGTCAATTGATAAGTAAATGCACCGACGCTAAAGTCACTAACAGTGATATCTGCGGCATATTGTTCGCGTTTAGTACTGGTGATGACAACTCCCTTAGCAACCCCTTTTCTGCGGAGTTCGATAAACTTTTGTGGTGAAAGTCCCAGTCGTCCTAGCCATTGTCGCTGATAATCGAGTTCTATTTGACTGGGTTGCAGCAGTGCTCCACCATTGCGCGATCTCACCCGGAGATTTCCCCGTTTACCACCGCCAGAATGACAGCTGTCTAACACAACTGTAACGTTATCTGTTTTCAACGCATACATAAGTAAAAACAGCGTGTGTCCCATAATGTCTTGTACTGGGCCACCAGTGACGGGATATCCTATCGGTAATCCGCTATCTATGGGAACTAGTGTGCTGTTAAGTCCATCTGGTGAATCGCGATCAGGATCTACTACCTGTGAACCATGACCAGAAAAGTGAAACACTACTACATCACCAGGTTTTGCTTGTGCAATCAGGTGTGTTTCAAACTTTGTGAGGATGTTTTCACGAGTGGCTTGCTGATCGGTCAATGTGAGGATATTTTCTGGTTTAAAGCCAAAGCGATGAATTAATAACTCTTTCTGCAAAAGAACGTCATTTACACAACCTCTCAAAGCTGGGATTGTACCAGAATACTCATTGATGCCAACTAGTAGTGCTAGTTTGCGGGGTGCATTTTGAGCGAGGACTTTACTGTAGCGATCGCTCTGTTGCATGATATCCAACTCGCTCAAACCCAGGGTGAACAAAGCAGATCCAGTAAATTGCAAAAAATGCCGCCGTTTGATATTTGACATAATTCACTCCTCTTTTTGTGATTAGGCGATCAGAGACTAGTGCAATTCGGCAGGAGGTAGGTAGGGATCAACTCAAGTGTCCCGGAATACTCCAGCAATTTGCCAAGGAAACTAGAACCAATTTAACCCGAAGTCGAGAACCGATTCCCTCTGGTTATCAACAGTTGTGGGAATACTCCAGCATATTGATGGTTGTACACAGCTTTGTGCATCAAATGATTAATTCTGTTTCTTTACATCTATAGATCCCAAGATCCCATTCCTCTGACCCTTTCATCACTCTGGAGAAAGAATAATCAAGGATAAATATTAGTAGTTGGTAGAACTCCCTTTATTTCCAGGGAATGAGGAAATCAAAATATCAGGTACTGTACAATTTAGACTTATCTAGCTTGCTATCCATTTTTGAAGTGTCTTTCAGTTAAGATCACCTTAACTGAATTAAAACTTGAGAAAATACAGAAACTAAAAATAGCAACTTATAAAACTTTCAGCCATGTTATTGCTCACAAATGATTTAGGATTACTTACAGCAGATTTCAACTTGGTGAGATACAGATTATCCTAAGGGCACAACATTGTTCATTGGTGTCAACTTAAGCGAAAACTCTTTTAAAATCTCGTTCCTAGCCTCTGGCTGGGAATGCCTACTCTAAGGCTCCGCCTTCCGTATAAGCGGCAGAGCCGCACTCATTGCATTCCCAGTCGAAGACTGGGAACGAGATCATGGTTCCAAGCGTTATTTGGAATAGCTTTCAGCTTAAGTTGATACTCATGAACAATGTTGTCCCCCTACCCGTGTAATTTATTTACCTGAAAAATGCTGTAAGATGCGGACATAGGTATCTAAAAACGAATTTTAATAGAGTTTTTAGTTTTTAAACATTTAGTTTTTAATTATTTAAATAGTATCTTTATTCCTCCATAGCATCACTCAAATTATGTTGTCATGTTCTAATATCAAACTCTCAAGAGAAGTTTGACAAAACTCGGAACAATATTTTACAAAAAACAATTGAAAAGGGTTTTTTGATAATCTGTCTAAACCATAGCCTAAACAACTTAAGTGATTAAGCAATTAACTCACAATGAAACTGCTTATCGTTGAGGATAATCAAGACACGGCGGCTGCCCTCGCCACTTTCCTAGTAGCACAGCAGTTTACGGTCGATACAGCTAGTGATGGTCGATTGGCACTGGAGTTAGCCGAAGCGACCGAGTATGACCTGATCGTGCTGGATGTACTGCTGCCGGGGGTAGATGGCATTAGCCTGTGTCGCCAACTGAGGGTGCAGAATCAGCAAGAACCTATTTTGCTGCTCACGGCGAAGGATGAGCCGGCTCATCGAGTGGCGGGCTTTGAGGCAGGGGCGGATGACTATGTCACCAAACCCTACGATCTCTTGGAACTGCTTGCCCGGATTCGGGCATTACTGCGGCGGGGCAGCAGGGCATTAACTGGGGTACTCTCCTGGGGGAGGTTACAGCTTGATCCGAATAATTGCGAAGTCATCTGTCAAGACAAACCCCTGCATCTCACCCCCAAGGAATACAAACTGCTGGAGCTATTTTTGTGTCATCCGCGCCGGATTTTTAACCGACGTACCTTACTTGATCGTATCTGGTCGATTAATGAATGTCCCGGCGAAGAAGCGGTAACAACCCAGATTCGCGGGTTGCGGCAAAAACTCCAAATGGCGGGGCTAAATCCCGATCCAATTGAAACATTGTATGGGCTGGGGTATCGGCTGAAATCTTTACCAGAAGAGCGAGAGCGGAGAAGAGAGGGAAATGGGGCGATAGGGAGTCATTCCCAAGAGTCCTTAGCTTCTGAATCCACTATTGCTATTAATGCGGATGTGGAAGCCGAGGCAGTGGCAGCGATTCAGCAGATGTGGCAAGGGTATCAGGAGCGGTTGCTCCGGCAACTGGCTCTTCTGGAGCAGGCGATCGCCCACCTTTCCATTAATACCCTCACCCCTGACGGGCGGCAGCACGCCCACAGCGTCGCCCATCGGCTAATTGGCTCTTTGGGGGCATTTGGTAAGCCCCAAGCGGCAGCACTTGCCCGCCAGATCGAACGCACCCTGAAAACCCCAACGGCTGCCGTGCAATCAAAGGAAGCAGCTCAACTAGAATCGCTGCTTCAGCAACTCCGACAAGCCACCCACCAGTCGCCCACTTTTGCCGCGCCATCGCCCACCCTAGCGGTCAAACCCACCGACCGACAGGTTTTGCTGATTGACGATGACACAGACTTGATTGAACAAATGCAGGCAGATGCCCCAAACTGGGGTGTTCATCTGGAAACCGCCACCGACCTCACCCTCGCCCGCCAACGGCTTCAGTACCTGAAACCCGATGCCATCGTGCTGGATCTAACCTTTCCCAATACCACCGAAAGCGGCTTGACCCTGCTGGCGCAGCTTAAGCGCCAGTTTCCCACTATTCCCGTGCTGGTGCTGACAGGACTTGGCAATTTGACCAAGCGCGTAGAAGTCACCCGTCTGGGAGCCAACGCCTTTCTGCAAAAACCTGCCATGCCTACCGAAGTGTTTCAGGTCGTAACCCAACTCCTAAACCGGCTTGACCCTATCACTGCCAGGCTGTTGATTGTGGATGACGATCCGGCATTGTTGACCCTGTTGCGAGCCAAACTACAACCCTGGGGCTTTCAGGTCACGACCCTAGCAGACACAAGCCAGTTCTGGCAACTCCTAGAAGCCACCGTCCCCGATCTGCTGTTGCTGGATGTCTCTATGCCAGGGTTCAGCGGCATTGAACTGTGCCAAGTGGTTCGCAGCGATCCGCGCTGGAGCCAGCTACCTGTGTTGTTTCTTTCGGCTTATGCTGATGCTGATACCCTACACCGGGCACTAGCAGCGGGGGCAGATGATTATGTCTTAAAGCCAATTATAGAAGCCGATTTGATTCAGCGAATTTTGAAACGATTGGGTTTCAATTCTTGATAGGGTTTTGTCCAGGACATAAGTTATACCAATTTGAAAAAACAATGTGACAGATACAAGCCCGGAAACCTATCAAATCAAGCTTTTAAAATTTTGTGCCTCTTTCAGAGGAGCTAGGAAGACAGCGGAGCGTGCCGTAGGCTCTATGAGAGAATTTTGAATTTTGAATTTTGAATTTTGAATTTTGAATTGGTATTATGTCCTCTTATGCAAATCGATGCATCCTTGTAATTGACGATGAACCAGACCTGTGCGGCATTGTTAAGATCACCCTAGAACACCTCAAGGGCTGGAAAGTCCTCACAGCCGAGTCCGCACAGGCAGGACTAGCCCAGGCAGAAACCCAGCAACCTGACGTAATTTTGCTCGATCTAACCCTGCCCAATAAAGACGGACTGACCCTGCTGCAAACCTTGAAAACTAATCCGGCTATACAGTCGATTCCGGTAATCTTGTTTACCGGAGCAGATCCGTCAGATGACTCCCTGGAATTTGACTTCTCTGATATTGCCGGATTGATCCTCAAGCCGTTCAATATCTTGCAACTTGCCGCTCAGATTACTGAGCAACTAGGATGGTGATACCCACGTCAAAATGAGAACCCAGTTTTTGCTACGTAATCCTCTCATAAATTCACCATAATTTCCTCAGAATTTCCTTAGATTTTTTCTCTAGGCTGTAAACAGAGTCCAGCAATCAGGCCACAGCACGACACACAACGTTTTTCTGAAAACTTACAAAACTCGATCTAACACTGGATTCTAAACACTAAAGTTTAGATAAGGAGACTGAAGATTATGGCACTCGTTCGTTGGGAACCATTTCGGGAAGTAGAAACTTTGCAGCGGCAAATAAACCGCCTGTTTGATGAAATACAGCCGACAACTCGCGAAGCCGGAACTGCCATTGCTTTTATCCCCGCTGCTGAGATCGAAGAAACCCCCGATGCCATTCATCTGAATCTGGAAATTCCCGGTTTAGATGCCAAAGACCTGGATGTGCAGGTATCGGCAGAGGCAGTATCTATTACGGGTGAGCGCAAGTCAGAAATCAAAACGGAAGAAAAGGGCATAACCCGCACCGAATTCCGTTATGGCAAGTTTCAGCGCGTCATTCCGCTGCCTAGCCGTATCCAGAACGACAAGGTGCAAGCAGAATACAAGGATGGCATTCTCAAGCTGGGTCTGCCCAAGGCTGAAGAAGAAAAGAACAAGGTTGTGAAAGTAAACCTAGGCAATGGGCGGTGACCCAGGGGAGCAGGCAATCTCTTGACCTAAAAAACAGAACCCACCAGGCTTTTGTTAGGCAGTCCACAAGAAGGAAGATTGTAAGGGGATGTTTGAAAAGTCTAATTTATTACTAGCCCTGGCGACTATAAGTCGCGCGCCACATGCTTCAAGTCGGCGGAGCCGCCCAACGCAGTGGCTTGGCTACACAGACAAAACCCACCTCCGTGGGTTAGAAAACCCTTGATTTTGCGTTAGACCAGGTCGGTGGACAATGCTAGTGTAGTAGCGAATTATATTCGCCTAATACTTTTCAAACAACCTCTAATAGTTTCTGTAAGAGACAGCAGGAACTAAAGTTCACAAACCTGGCATTTTTAGCTGCTATCGAAACCGCAGCGGAGGGGATTCATTAAAGTTATCCTTTCATTTCATTGGCGGTTCCTGATCCAAAATCTACTCGTTAGATGCGTCAACTTGGTGCGTAGCGCGGCATCACCCAAGATATTGGGTAAAAACGAGATTCTCAAGCCGCCTTCCTTGGGTTGGAACCGCCAATTTTGTCCAGGTTTTTTCCAAGGGAAAATGCGATGGAAAAGGCAGGAGGCATGAGGCAGAAGGGAACCCCCATAGATAAATAAATTCAGGGGTTTCCAACTTTGGACACCTTGTGTCTCTTACTACGTATATTGACACAAATCTTTTTATCTCTTTTTAAAGGAGGTTACTAACAATGGCAAAAGTCGTTGGTATTGATTTAGGAACCACCAACTCCTGCGTAGCCGTAATAGAAGGCGGAAAACCCGTCGTCATTGCCAACGCAGAAGGTAACCGCACGACTCCGTCTGTGGTTGCCTACACTAAAAAGGGCGATAAACTCGTAGGGCAGATTGCCAAGCGCCAAGGGGTGATGAACCCGGAAAACACCTTTTATTCTGTGAAGCGGTTCATTGGGCGCAAGTATGACGAAGTCACTGAAGAAGCGAAGCAGGTTTCTTATAAGGCGGTGCGTGACAGCAATGGCAACGTCAAGCTATATTGTCCTGCTTTGAACAAGCAATTTGCACCAGAAGAAATATCGGCTGAAGTAGTCCGCAAGCTGGTGGATGATGCTAGCACATATCTGGGTGAACAGGTGAGGCAAGCGGTAATTACCACTCCTGCCTACTTCAATGACTCTCAACGGCAGGCGACCAAAGACGCTGGCAGGATTGCCGGGATTGAAGTTCTGCGAATTATCAACGAGCCGACGGCGGCAGCCCTCGCTTACGGACTGGACAAGAAAACCAACGAAACCATCCTGGTCTTTGACTTAGGTGGTGGGACATTTGACGTATCTATCTTGGAAGTGGGCGATGGTGTGTTTGAAGTCAAAGCCACCAGTGGCGACACCCACCTAGGCGGTGATGACTTTGACAAGAGAATCGTTGACTGGCTGGCAACCGAATTCCAGCGCAACGAAGGAATCGATCTCCGTAAAGACAAACAAGCCCTACAACGCCTCACGGAAGCGGCAGAAAAAGCCAAAATTGAACTGTCAAGCACTACACAGACGAACATTAACTTGCCCTTCATCACCGCCACCCCAGAGGGTTCCAAACATCTAGATATAACCCTGACGCGGGCACAGTTTGAGCAAATGTGCTCCGACTTGCTCGATCGCTGTCGCATTCCGGTTGAACAAGCCCTGGGGGATGCTAAAATGACCGCCTCAGATATTGATGAAGTAGTGTTAGTGGGTGGTGTGACTCGGATGCCTGCTGTCCAGCAACTGGTGCGGCAGATGACGGGCAAAGATCCTCACCAGGGGGTCAACCCGGATGAAGTTGTGGCAGTGGGTGCCTCAATTCAGGCGGGTGTTCTCGCGGGTGATGTGAAAGAAGTGCTGCTGCTAGATGTCACGCCATTGTCCCTGGGCGTTGAAACTCTAGGTGGCGTGATGACGAAGATCATTCCACGCAACACCACTATCCCGGTGAAAAAGTCCGAAGTGTTCTCAACGGCGGCTGACGCACAAACGAATGTGGAAATCCACGTCATGCAAGGCGAACGCGAAATGGCGACTGACAACAAGAGCCTGGGAACCTTCCGACTCGATGGGATTCCGACCGCTCCCAGAGGTATGCCACAGATTGAAGTTACCTTCGACATTGATGCCAATGGGATTCTGTCGGCCTCTGCCAAAGAAAAAGCGACAGGTAAAGAACAGTCCATTACTATCACCGGCGCGTCCACCCTCGACAAATCTGAAGTGGAGCGGATGGTGAAAGAAGCCGAGCGCAATGCGGAAGAAGACCGTAGGCGGCGCGAACAAATCGACACCAAAAACATGGCAGACTCTGTCGCCTATCAAGCTGAGAAACAGCTTCAGGATCTGTCCGATAAAGTGCCTGCGGCAGAAAAGGCCCGCATGGAAGGCTTGATTAAAGACCTGCGTGAGGCAATTGAGAAGAATAACATCGATCGCATGAAGTCCCTCACCAAGGAAATTCAACAAGCCCTCATGCAAATCGGCAGTGCAGTCTACTCCCAAGCTGGCGCATCCCGCCACGGTGGTACCTCTACAGACGGCAGTGAAGATGTCATTGATGCCGACTTTGTGGAACACAGGTAAGGCGATGTGTCTTCAAGTGCCCTGTGTGCGACGGACACTTTCACAGCGCTTGCTACGGTATGCGATCGCTTACAGATTGAGCAAATTCGTAACCCTTTCGCCCCACCCCGTGAATCCCAGGAGGTGCTGATGGTTGCAACTGATTTCAAAGACTATTACGAAATTTTGGCTGTCGGTAAGAACGCCACACCGGAGGAAATTAAAAAAGCCTACCGGAAACAGGCACGGAAATACCACCCGGACTTAAATCCTAACGACAAGAAAGCGGAAGCACGGTTCAAAGAAATCAACGAGGCCAATGAAGTGCTCTCCGATCCAGAAAAACGTCAGAAGTATGACCAGTTTGGTCAGTATTGGCAACAGGCAGCCGCGGGTGCACCTCCACCTAGAGGAGCGGGTACAGAAGGAGTTGACTTTAGCCAGTATGGCAACTTCGATGATTTTATCGAAGAACTGCTGGGACGGGTTAGCCGGGGTGGCAGTCCCACAGGGCAGCGCAGATATACTTATCGCACGATGACAAAACCAGGAGGATTCGGCGAATACATCGACTTTGGGGATAGAGAAGATCCCTTTAGTCGCTTTAGCAATATTGCCGGACAGGATACAGAAGCGGCGATCGCGCTCACGTTTTCTGAAGCGTTTCATGGTACGCGGAAGCAGCTACAAATTGATGGCGAAACTATCACCGTTCGCATTCCACCGGGAGCAAAGCCGGGAAGCCGCATTCGGGTAAAAGGCAAAGGGCAAATTAGTCCTTATAACCAGCAGCGCGGCGATCTGTACCTGACGATTGAAGTATTGCCTCATGGTTTCTTCCGATTTGAGGGAGACAATCTTGCCTGTGAAGTACCCATCAGCCCAGAGGAAGCTGTGCTTGGCCTACAAATTGACCTTCCCACCCCCGATAACAATGTAACCATGAGGATTCCCTCCGGTGTGGATTCAGGACAACTACTCCGACTGCGGGGCAAGGGCTGGCGCAATTCTCAAGGTAATCGGACTGATCTGATTGTGCGGTTGAAGATCGTGACACCTAAGGATCTGAGTTCTCAAGAAAGAGAGTGCTATGAAAAATTGCGGCAAGCCAGCAATTTTAATCCCCGTCAACGCCTAGCAGAGGTGCGGTTATGAGTTCTAACCTGAGTTTGCTTCGCGTGGTGTGGTCAGAAATGGGCATTAGCAAAGCTCCTTCGGCGGATGATCGCCTCTACAGCTTGGAGGAAGTGGCTTACTTTACCCAAACCTCCGTTTTGCTGCTGGAACGGTTTGTTAGCCTGGGATTGATTGAACCTGTGGGAGCCATGCTACGCCGACGGGATCTAATTCGAGTTGTGCAGATTCAAAGGTTGCACCGCGATCTAAACTTGAATTGGACTGGCGCAGCAATGGTACTGGATATGGCGGCTGAAATTGCCCAACTCAAGGCGCAACTGAGTGCCTACCGCTCTTCATCAGGTAAACCCTTATAGCAATCCTATTTGATTTGCTCTCCACCGAGAGGCTTAGATCCCCGACTTCTTGAAGAAGTGGGGGATCTTTTGTTCGGAAGTCATACCATTTTGGATTTTGGATTTTAGATTTTGGATTGGGAATCCCCTTCTGTGTCAGGGTTATACAGAAGCATCTGTCGCCATCATTTCTCTTTCTTGGTATCATTTAGTAGGATTGCTATATTTCCTGCTTACCAAATTCAAAAAGAGCGATAATTGTGCTTACAATACTTTTCCGAGCAGTAGGGCGGAAATACACCAAAGGAGGTTGAGATGAGTCGTCTTCTTTATGAAAACTCAGTCTCATATAAAGGATATCTCATCATTCCATTTGTTTTTGGCACAGCAAATAATTACGAAATCTATTCGTATAAATTATTAGCAGAAATTGGACATAAAAGCCAATTTAACAAAGCAGACAATCCAGCTAAAATCTATGGCAGTAGCGTTAGTAATATCGTTGATATTGCCAAAGAACATATTGACCAACATTCAGACTTCGCCTTTCAAGGAGATAATTTTAAATCGCGCTACATTTACCGCGATAATTTGATTATCGTCTTCCAAGAAGGTGGGAAGTATTTTTATGACCATTATCCACCAGATTTGCTGAATAATATTGCAGCGCCAAAATTATTCAACTCAGAATATGAATGTCTAAATTGGATTCAGCAAGGATTAGATGGACGACATACGCGGACAAGAATAAAATAAATATTTAAAAAAAACTCCATCGTCAGAGTGATGGAGTTTTTTGTATCTATGGGTGAGATTTTCATCCTATCAATTATCTCAAAATAGCTGTAGATAAACTCAGCACTGACTATGGCAACCAAAAGTCAGGTAAGATAGATTTACCTAAGTGACGCACAGTTTCGTTGAGCGATCGCACAGCTTGGATATGCACTTCGTCCTCCTCAACTGCTAAAATCTCAGCAGGTGTACCCTTTCCTAAATAAGAAATTACCCCATTTGCCGCCTCCAAACCAGTTACATAAGCCTTCTCTTGCGACCAAGAACCGTGACGGCTAACAATCCAATCCCCACTCATAAACAGATTATCAAAACTAGTTTTAGTAGGCAACATATAGCGATAACTACCAGGTGCAAAATGAGTCACCGCATTTGGTAATCTAATCACACTACTATCTATTACCTTAGCTTCTCGAAACCCTGGTATACAAGTTGCTAAATGACCCTGAACTATTTTCACAATTTCCCCATCACTCAGATTAAGAAACTGATTGGCATGATAGAAATCAGCTTCAATCACCGTTCCTGGTTCTTTTTGATATTCATCATGTAAGGCATTTAAATCAAAAAACGTCCAGCCGGTGGTGTCATCAAACCCAAAGCAAGCATTAGAAGGACGAGGAATATCAATTTTGCGGTCAAACCACAGCCGAGTTGCTAAAACATCAATAGCCTCTAAATTGCTCAAATTGCGGAATTCTTCACAGCTTTGTAAACTAGGGCTAGTTGAGACAATCTTCTTCATCCCCGTCACGCTAACTGCAAAAATTACAGCATCAGCCTCAAACACTTCATCACCGCAAACAACACCTGTTGCCCGTTGATTACTATCAACAATTACATCTGTAACTCGGTGCTTGGGTAAAACTCTCGCACCAGCTTTTTCTATAAGTTTCACCCAAGGACGGAATATCTTTTCCCCTACAGTTCCCCGACACCAAACCACATCAAAATCAGATTGATGGGCCAAAATAAAAAAGTACAGCATTCCTAAAGTAGCGGCGGCAGAACATTGTTCGCCAGGGGCAAATAAACCAACTAATAACATTGGTTCAAAAGCTTCTTTATAAAGTCGTGCCGAAACACCAAAATCTTTGAACAATTCACGGGCAGTTACAAAGTCATACCGTCGCCAAGCTTCATCAGAATTGTCAAAATCAATCACAGCATAAAGTAAAGGCAAGGCGCTGAGACGGTCAATTAATGGTAAACGCTGAAACTGAGTATAGACAAAAGTTCCCAGAGGTGTAGGCAGTCGGGGTAAATCTTGAAAAATTGGTGATTCAACTTCCAAACCAGCTGGGGAATATTGTGCCGAACGAGTCCAAGTAGTAAAAGGATTAATTTCTAATTCATTAATAAGCGCAAAAATATTTCTGTAAGGATACCAGAAGCCATGAATACCCGCTTCTACAGATTTCCCCCCTGCTGTTTGCCAACCTGCCACCAGTCCACCGGGATAAGGGCCTGCTTCTAAAAGTGTCACATCATAACCTTGCTTTGCTAAATGGTAGGTAGCCCCTAAACCAGCCCAACCGGCACCCACAACTATCACCCGTTTTTGTTGTGTACCTTCTGTCATCTCAGCCTCCCGTTATTGCAGTCCCTCAACCAATGTATCTGAAACAGTCCCCCACACCCCCATTCGTGAGAAGTTAAGATAATTGCACTAATGTCTGCGAGGGTGCGGCAAAAAGGGATAAATCCAGATTGAAGACTGGCTTTCACAGCGCTTTAACTACTCCTAAATCTTGATTTTCTTTGGCACGGCATAAAATAACCAAGTAGTCCATACTTAATCGTTTAACCGTGTATAAAGCTTCTTCAATTCTCCATCTTCGGCGATATAAATCGTCCACTAACTATGGTAATAATATTTGTGAATCGAGGATATGAGTCCTATATTTAACCAGTCAAACACTTTGAAGATAATAATAATTAAAGATCAGGGGAGAAGGCGAGCATTCCTCGTCTCCTCCCCTTATTCCCCATACACGATTATCATTTTTATGGAGAAATTTTTGAGTATTTTAATTGATTGACAAAAAGCGCTTTATCTTAACCCTAGTTTCTTCCTCACGACGTCTGATAGTCAAAGTAAAACCATTTATTGTCTTCGACATCAACAAACTCATTATTAACCTTGCCCATCTTTATTTTTTTGTTTAGTTGATCCTCCAGTAGGTCAATCCCTTCATCACCCTTTTTTGTTGGCGGCAGCAAAATATCAAGCTTTTTCACTGTCTCTAAATCCTTAAAGAATTCGTCGAGATCAACATATAGTGGACATAAACCCCTAGTTGATTCAAAGAAATAGCGATTTTTCTTATGATCTATAACAGTACGCCACAGTGTAGAAGAAAGGAATGGGTTATCATTTATTCCCTGAATATTTAAAGGCGTTGACAGATTACGAATCAACGAAAAAGCTCTAGCGACACCTTCGTTTTGTGACCACTCATCAACCCATATACTATAAGATTCGGGGTTACCAGGAACTCTGTTAGTCTCATCAATGAATGGTCTTTTATTTTGGCAATTGTTATCGATTTTATCCATCCTATTGCTGTAAAACGAGGCGCGGAGAAATCGAATATTAGCTCCATTCATTGGCGGAGTCATCTCAAAATCTGAATTAGACATGAGCTTATCCCAGCTAAAGGATTTATTTTTACCTGCCCAATCAAACTCTCCATCCTCATTTTGAAATCTCTTTAAAAGTTCTAATTGCTCGTTATACAGCGAGTTAGTCATCACAGAGACCGTTTCTTTGCCTTTATCTTTTTTGTCCTGTTGAAAGTGGTACACTACTAATTTAGATTCCTTGGTTTGCTCGTCGGTCACGTATTGTAAGACTGCCGAATTTCCTTGAGAATCTGAAATAGACAAATGTAAAACTATGTTTTTAGTACTTACTTTGAATTTACTGTTTCCTCTGTCTAATGTTGCTATGGCTATTTCAGAAGTCACAATAAAAAATTTCTCCTCCTTTAACCCATCTACAGCTTCTTGGACGTTTGCATAGTTGTCCAGTACATACTGTGCCAAAGCACTAATCGGTAAACGCGGCTTATTGCACTGTTCATTGTGCGTGTAGTCAGCTTGTGCCAGAAAAAGCAGATTGGCAACTAAGCCCTCCTCGTTGATGCCATCAGTCGCAGACTTTCCATAATTACATACAACGAGGCTCTTATACTTAGATTTCCATGTTAACGGGTAACCCTCATCACTTTCACCAACAGCTGTCCGATAGCTGTCTCTAGGTGATGCCCATAAACTTATGGGCATATTTGGATCAGCCCAGTCCATGCTACGCACGGTAAAAATTGATTTTGTTTTCTCATCAGCAACATACATTGCACGGGTACAACCAAGTAATACTACTGGTATTAATCCAAAGTGCAAATCATTCATCGAGTTGCTCAGTGCTTGATGAATATTAAAGGCTTCTTGTGTGAAATCCCAGGCTACTAGTGCGGCAATTCCAACCAATAGAAACGGTATAGCCAATGAGAAACTTCTGATGTAACGTTTCATACATTTATCTCCTGTCAATTTACCCTATTTGTATTTGTAATTGGTTTTTTAAATTTAAAGTTGAGTTAAATTCAGGACTTTCTAAATTATCAAATCATAGTAAATTCAGTTAAATTCAGGTATTGGCGTTTTGGTAGCAATCCACATAGCGAATGAAATACAAAAGTATCCAAACGTATTACAAAAAAATCATATCCTTAATTTATCGTTGCTCTTTTAGATGTGCAACACGCCTGTAGGAAAATTTGTAACACTTTTGCCAACAGCATCAGCAATCGCGCAGAAACTTACGCTAAAGCTGAAAGCCTTGTTGGAAATGAGTTTCAGTCCACAATGCTTACAAAGAAGTATGAGAACGCAAAAGACGCATTCCCCAATTCTTCAAGGACTCATACCAATTCTGTATGTAGCTTGCGTGGCGTAGCCATAGATGCGCTGAATTAAGATAAACGTATCTCTTCGGGAGCCGGAGGTATACCACAGTGACACAGAGATAGAAAATGTCAAAAAATTCGGCGCAGCCTCACAAAGAAAAAGTGGTAGCGCCTCAGCATATTGATATGGTCGTGTGCTAAAGGAGATAAGTGAGCCATATCTTGTATCGAGAGAGACTTGTGTGTACACCGTAGTCTGGCAAAGAGTGGATTAGGGGGAGTTATTAGACGGTCTTGATATCAGCAGTCAGCTATGTATACTTGCTAAAATTACTTGCTGTTAATGCTGAGTTGAGAGTATAACAGAAGACAGACTTAACTTTTCTTCAGGAATAATTGTATGAGTGCAGCCGCCAATGCTCAATATAATTTGAATAATTTTGAATTGAGAGATGGTATTTTTTTTCCCAGTGATTATGCACAGTTAACCGAAACTAAGCATAAACAAACATGGGACAGAATTGGTAAAACTTATTATGGTTCCCAAAAAATTGAGAAAGTTACCGAAGCCTCGCCCATCAAACAAGATTACACTCTGTTAGGTGGCAAACCTGGCGGCACTTGGGATAAATTTCCTAAAAATAAATCTGTTGATTCTATTTTAGAACTTGGTTGCGGTTATGGTCGCGCTCCTTTGCATCTCTCGATTGATAAAAATCTCCGCTGTCAAAAATATTATGGAATTGATATTTCTGAACCTTTATTACGGCGGTTAATCAAGGTTAAACAGGAGTATAATTTTTTTCCAGATGCTGAATTTAACTTAATTTGCAATTCTGCGGAAATATTGCCTTTAGAAGATAATTCTATAGATTTGGTAATTTCTAACTGTGTTTTTATGCATATCCCAGATGCACAGTTAAGAAATCTGATGGCGGAAATATCTCGTGTTCTTAAACCTGGGGGAATTTTCGTTTTCAATCATTCTTTTCATAACAAAGCTTGTCCTTCTCATATTGTCCACAATTTTATCAGAAATCTCAATATATTTAGCAAAAATCCTGTTTATCTCAAGCAGTATTCAGCTGCTGAAATTGAGGAAATGTTAGCTGCTGCGGGAATGAAAGCGAAGTGTCCCCAATACACTGTAGAACCAACCAAGGAATATGCAATTTTACCGGAAACAATCAAAGCAATTCCGGTGCCGTTTGCTAACGCCATCAATAAAACTCTGAAGCCATCATCAGATGCTGAAAAGTCAAAGTTGGCTTATGGTTTTAGCGCCTATAGCACTGATTTGGAATAATTCAGTTTGTAGTAAGCACAAAGCGTGCTTTCTGAGACAATTTCACTTAAAAACGCTTTAGCGCTTACTACAAACAAAGATATTTTCTATTGGCTAATGAAAATTGCTAGGGATATGGCTTTTTTACCCATAATTAAAGTTTACTGTACAATCCTATAAAGTATATTTACACAATGACTACTGTAATATTTGTACATGGAACAGGAGTTAGGCGATCGCAATATGAGGAAACTTTTAAGTTAGTTGAGCAAAAATTGCTGGCTGAACGTCCTGATTTAACAGTAGTTCCCTGCTTGTGGGGGGAAACCTTGGGGACAAAGTTAAATGCTCAAGGGGCGTCTATACCGCTGTATGATGGGACACTGGCTTTAAATGCAGGGGAAGAGGAAGATTACGAGATTATACTTTGGCAACAGTTGTACCGCGATTCTCTTTATGAGTTGCGGGTGTTGTCGCTGAAGCCTGGGAAAGAAGGTGTGGATAATCCTTTTGGCGAACAACCAAGCGATCGCTTACAATCACTTTTAGAAAGTTTTAGTCCATCACCAGAACTGCAAACTAAATTGACAGCAGCGGGAATTGCGGTGGTGTTTAACCAATCCCTACAGGCAGTTATCCGTAGTCAAGCTTATCATCAGGCATTGATAAAATCTTCAGATTCCTTAACTGAGTTGCGTTCAGCGGTGGCGAGAGCTATCATTGCTCAGGCGATGGTTGAGATTAGGCGCAAGAAGAAATATCCCACCATACTCATTGATGCAGACTTGCGGGATAATGTAGTTGAAAGCCTCAGCCTAGCTTTGGGAAATGTGCAGTCGGGTTTAGGTGATTGGGTAGTCAAGCCACTGATAGCACTAGCGCAACCAATTGGCACTTATATTGTGCAGCGTCAACGCGGTGTCAGCACAAATGCCGTTTCACCACTGCTTGGGGATGTTCTGCTTTATCAGACAAGGGGTGAGCAAATCCGGGCTTTTATCCGCGAATTAATTGCACAAGCAAAACCGCCAGTAGTGTTATTAACTCATAGTTTGGGGGGTATCGCCTGTGTTGATTTGCTAGTGCAACAGGATTTGTCTCAGGTAGTGCAATTAGTGACGGTTGGTTCTCAAGCACCGTTTTTATATGAGATTAACGCCCTATCTAGCTTAGAATTTGGTCAGCCATTACCGGCACATTTTCCAAATTGGTTGAATATCTACGATTTACGGGATTTTCTCAGTTATATAGGGGCGAATGTTTTTCCCCATCAGGTGCAAGATGTGCAAGTAGATAGCAAACAACCATTTCCGCGATCGCATGGTGCCTATTGGACAAATCCCGCAACTTGGAATGCAATTATTCCCAGAATACCATATTGACGCCCTCTATCAAATATGAATCAATCAACCCTCCACCAAACAGCGGGGAGGGTTGAGGGGTGGGGTTCTTAGAAGCTTGAAAGCTGATGTTCCACCCGACTTAGGCGTTCTGAATAACTCTTCATCACCTTCAGGGCAAAAGTGGGTGTTTCTTGAACAGCAAACAGAAACGCTGATTCATCGATAAAAGCCAGCTTACACTCAGTTTTAGCAACGGCTGTATAGGTTCTATTTTTTACCCCAACAAGCACCCCCACACCAAAAACTTCGCTAGCTGCAATTGTTTCTACAACCTTGTTATTGACAACTACATCAACCTCTCCTTCTAAAACCCCGTACATCAGCTCACCAGGCTGTCCTTCTTCATAGATAACTGTACCTGCTGAGAAGACTTGAGGGCCAGGTTGTTTTTGAAAGATATTCAGCGTTAATACAGGACTTAACATAAGATTAGCCCCAAAATTCCTTGTTTTTAGATAAATTATTTATAGCTTTCATTATACCAACAAACATCCAAAAAAATACTTAGGCAGCGGCTTAACTACCTGAGTCGTGTTTCCTTCTAAAGCTTTAGCCAGACGGTTTTCACACTGACCACGAGGTCTTATGATTTGGAGAGTGTTGGGTCTCCAGCTTTTGGTATAATGAGTGATATGAGTTTAAAGGCAGTTCTATTTGATTTTAATGGTGTCATCATTAAAGATGAGCCAATCCATCTGCATCTGATAGATGAGATTCTGATTCAGGAAAATCTCCAACCCCAACGGGTTCATGAACGTCAAGCTTCTCTGGGACGTAGCGATCGCGCTTGTTTTCAACAACTACTAGCAAATCGTGGACGGGTAGTCAGCGAAGACTATTTAACTCAGTTGCTCAACCGCAAGGCTGAAGCTTATGTGCTGGAACTAGAGAAAGTCGAAAAACTACCTTTGTACCCAGGTGTAGAAGATTTGATCTATCAGGTGCGTTCGCGCAGTGTCTCCCCAGAAGATTCCCTCTCTCTGAAATTAGGTCTAGTCAGTGGTGCTCTTCGCAAAGAAATAGAACTGGTACTAAATCGCGCCAAACTAGCTGATTATTTTAAAGTTATTGTAGCGGGTGATGACACCCTTACTAGTAAACCAGAACCTGATGGTTATC
The DNA here is from genome assembly GCF_014697195.1 of Cylindrospermum sp. FACHB-282. Classification (GTDB taxonomy): domain Bacteria; phylum Cyanobacteriota; class Cyanobacteriia; order Cyanobacteriales; family Nostocaceae; genus Cylindrospermum. Next base: position 31,320 of record NZ_JACJRJ010000061.1, read on the forward strand.
TGCTAGCTGTAGAACGCCTAAATCAGAAATATCCTGATTTAAATCTGCAAACACAAGAGTGTCTAGCAATTGAAGATACCCCTGCTGGCATCCAAGCGGCAAAACGCGCTCAAATGCAGGTGGTGGGTGTAGCGAATACCTACCCATTCCACATGCTCCAGCGCTGCTGTAACTGGACTGTAGACTATCTAACTGATTTAGATTTAGATTGGGTGCAGCAAGTCTATTCTCAAAAAAACTCCCCGCTGGCAGTATCTGAGTGTTAGAATATTAAATGGCAGTCAAATGACTGTTTAAGGGGAATTAGCTCAGTTGGTAGAGTGCTGCGATCGCACCGCAGAGGTCAGGGATTCGAGCTCCCTATTCTCCATTTTTTGTACATTAAAGAATTATTGTCAGTTTTAAAGAATTATTGTCCAATTTTACAAATCTAATGGACATAAGTTACCTATTTTCAATGCTTTCAGTCATTAATCTAGTTTTAAAGAATTATTGTCCAGAGTTGAAACCAGTTTTAAAGAATTATTGTCCAAAAAAATATACAACCTTACCCAGAAAAATAAACCCTTGCCTTGAACTGTATACCAATGTCAAGACCATTTAGTTAAAAATTGTTTAAGCAAACTCGCATTAGTTCAAAACTTTACATCAAGCTTAGATATATCCCTGAAGTGGTTCATTCACAGTCGAACTAGAATATTTTAATTTTTACCTTTGAAGCTTTCACCTAAAAAAAAAGTTGCACCACCTTAAAGCTGCTGCATTGTATGGTGCGATCGCAGCACTCCTTTCAAACCACCCTAGTAAATAATTTTACTATAAAAAGATGCCAGAGTGAAATTTTATAAAAGGCTAGAGTTACCTGGTTTAGAACAAACTTTCAACCCACCACCTATGGAGAGGGCTTTTGAAACCTACACATATAGCTTGTCCCTTGCAATTTTTGACTTTCAACCCACCACCTATGGAGAGGCTTTTAAAACCAGCAATGGTGAGCGCAACCGCAGGTCTGGCGCTTTCAACCCACCACCTATGGAGAGGGCTTTTGAAACCGAAAAAAGAGGAGTATCCTTCGCCGGCTTGGGATCTTTCAACCCACCACCTATGGAGAGGGCTTTTGAAACCGCTCCCGTCAAATTGCTTATCTTGACTGGTTTCTACAGGCAATTTTGGCAGATGTAGTTAAATACTTATTTTCCACTGCCAATAAGTCAAGTTGAATTGACCTTCCAAATCATGAAAGTCAGTCAAGACAAGAGTTTTAAAGATTTGGCAGACCCCCAGGGATTTTGACCCCGCTTTGATTTGCCAAAAATGAAAATTAGGGGGTGGTAGTTCAGTAGCCGCCGTGACGGTAGACCCGTACCCTTACTTTGTTGTAAATTGACCTCTCCCCGGTCTAAAGACACGGGGATTCTAAACTGATACTACGTGGTAGGCTGAAGCCGTACCACTTCGCTTTTTAGTTTTGGTTTCCCAGATACGAAATCTGGTAGCAAGGGTCAAAACTTGCCTACAGACCTTGACTAGGACGAGTCCTAATTGTGTCTCTACCTTGCGAAGTATATTCGCTGCACCATTTAAATCAGCGTTAATAAATAGTCCTTTTCCTGTGCGGAACATACCGCGTTTTACTCGTTTTCCACTTGGTTTCCACCCTTCAGGTTTTGCGCCGAAAGTAGGTAGAAAATCACCATCTAAAAAACTAGTTTTACTGGTATAGGATTCTTCAGTTTCTACAAATTTGATGCCGTGGTACTCACATAACTGTTTAACTCGTTTTTTGAGTTTGGCGGTTGGTATCTGCACAAATGATTGCGTTGTTCTACCTAACTGCGCTTCTTGTCTTTGCCCTTGATTCCACCCAAATACCACTACACCAATTTGATGT
>NZ_JACJRJ010000062.1 GCF_014697195.1 Cylindrospermum sp. FACHB-282
TATTAACATAAAGGCGCGTGGGACACACGCCCTCAAAGCTCAATCAATGTCCTCATAGAGGAGTCGTTGAGAAGCCCACACTCACCCGAAGGGGAGTGTGTGGAGTATGTCACCATTCATCATTCTGCAATGAGCCTCCGCCTGTTGGTGGGGGTTTTTTATTTATAGTTAATCTCAAGTCTTCTCATCTAGAATTTTGTGTGCTATAGTCATTCAAGGTGACAAACCCAGAGCAAAACGCTCTAAACTTTTGAAATTAAGACCACTTAGGCAACAAGGAGGTGATGCCCATGATAGAAAGTAGTAAATGCATGGGTCATCAGGTTGTAGTTAGCCGGCTGTGTGCCGGGGCTGTTCTCTAAAAGTTAGCCTTAGTTATCCTGAGATACTAAGTTAGCTCAAGTAGCTAGGCAAGCTCGGAGTTCCTTCCGGCAGTCTGGTTACAACCTGAAGACCCGCTAGACCGCTCTGATTTAGATCATCTGATCTGAACCAGAGCGGATAGTTGTTTATGGGTAACTTTTGATTTATTGATATCCACCTTTCATCCCCTGCTATATAAAACCTAGACAAAGCTAGACTTTACTTTCTACTTCAACGGGAGCATGGGAGCGGTTATCCCACCCTACGGGAAGCAAGCTACAGTAGACTTACACGCTGTAGCCCAACGCAATCTTTATTTTTTTCAGATTCTCAAAAAGACTATCACTATCATTGCTTGGTTTTCGCGTCAGCAACAGTCTTATTCAATATTTGAGACATTGAAATTATATATCGAGTATTTGATTTTTTCAACTAAAATATATTGACTTTTGTCAATACATATATAGCTTTGTCTAGAAAATTGTCGGCTTAGGACTAGCTCCACTCCGCTACGATTGAGGGAAGAGTTTTCTTGGTGAATTTTGATAAATAGGGACTTTTGAAAATGGCGCAACTACTTACACAAGCAGAAATTCAATCACGGGCCAGTGTTCTGTCAGGTTGGACAGTCGAGGGGTCAAAATTGCAGACCACCCGTAAATTTAAAGATTTTATCCAGGCAATTGAGTTTGTTAATAAGTTAGTGGAACCTTCTGAGTCATCTGGACATCATCCAGATATAGAGGTTTCTTACAACAAAGTGAAAATTACGCTGACAACACATGATGCAGGTGGGTTAACGCAAAATGACTTTGATCTAGCGGGAGTAATTTCCCAAATCGGCTAAGAGATTTTTTATCACCAGTATCTTAGCTTCTACGCTTTTAACTTAGGTGAGTAGGGAATGATGAATACTATCTGCCCTACTTCATACTGGGATTATGGACGTCATACATTTGGCTTATATGGTGACAGTTGATCAGAATCATCGTTTTTATCTTGATCATCTGAATTAGATGGTCTATAATGATAAGCTATGAAGGTGTGTTTTTGCATAAGTTAATCACATAAGTGTTTAACCATAAATTAACCAGTTATTAGCTTTGCAAAAACTAAAATTGTAGTAGTGGCAGCTATACCTCATCCACAGGTGCCAACAAAGATGTCGCATTTCTGAGAATTAGGTGCAGCGAACACTATTACCTATATAAGGTGTGAGGAGAAAAGGAAACATGTCTAATCTCTTGTGGAAGTCCTTGGTGGTTAGCCCAGCAGTTTTAGGAGCAACGTTGTTAGTTTCGGCAACAGCAATTGCGGCTCCAAATACAGCCACTGAAGTAACAGTATCGTCAATTGAAAATCAAGGCACAACAGAAGTTGCCCAACAGCCGGAAATCTTGGCCCAAGCAGTAAATGATGCCAAGGTGCTGGATCAAGTTAAACGCTACAGCAACGAAGGTAATACAACTCAGTCTCAAGTAACATCGGTTTCTCAATTCTCCGATGTGCAACCAACTGACTGGGCGTTCCAGGCTTTGCAGTCTTTGGTTGAGCGCTATGGTTGTATTGCAGGTTACCCGAATGGTACTTATCGCGGTAACCGTGCTTTGACCCGTTACGAATTTGCCGCTGGTTTAAATGCCTGTTTGGATCGAGTTAACGAATTGATTGCCACAGCAACAGCTGATTTGGTGACAAAACAGGATTTAACAACATTACAACGGTTACAAGAAGAATTTTCTGCTGAACTAGCAACTCTACGGGGTCGTGTAGATTCCCTAGAAGCGCGGACTGCTGAACTGGAAGCAAATCAGTTCTCCACTACCACCAAACTGGTTGGTGAAGCCATTTTTGCGGTAAGTGATGCCTTTGGGGGTAATACTGGTGATGCCAACAATACTGTTTTCCAAGACAGAGTACGCTTAGGCTTACAAACCAGCTTCACCGGTAGAGATGTATTAACCACCCGTCTGGTAGCTGGTAACGCGTCAGCCTTTGACATAAGAGGCAACAATAATGCAACTCTTACCAATACCGGAGAAGGCACACAGACATATGAAGTTGGTGGCACTGGTACCAACGATGTGAGAATAGACCGCTTGACTTATGAAGCTCCTGTTGGGCCTGCTCAAGTTTACTTGGCAGCGGCTGGAGGGCAACATAGTCACTATGCTGCTGTTAACAACCCTTACTTCTTCGACAAGACTGACGGTGGTAATGGTGCATTGTCTACCTTCGCTTCGGAAAATCCCATCTATCGGATTGGTGGTGGTGCAGGTATAGCACTTAGTGTACCCTTTGGTAAACCCGGCGGTGTCTTGAACTCAAGTTCACTAACTCTAGGTTACTTAGGGTCAGAAGCAAATGACCCTGGTTCTGGTGCAGGTGTGTTCAACGGCAATTATGCGGCCCTAGGACAGTTGAACTTTAGTGTTGGCGATCGCATAGGCTTGGCTGCCACCTACGTCCACGGTTATAACGGCACAGGTGGGACTTTATTCGATGGGGGCGGTACACTAGGCGCAAACTCGCCTACTCCTTTAGTAGGTACTAGAGCCGCCAACACTCTCAGTACCACAGATGCGTCTTCCAGCAATTCCTACGGAATTTCTGCAGCCTTCAGACCTAGCGAGAAACTGTCAGTTAGCGGCTTCGTCTCTTACCACGATGTCACAGGCTTTGGTGCAGGTGATGATTATGAAGCTTGGAGCTACGGACTAGGGCTTGCTTTACCTGACTTTGGTAAGAAGGGTAATGTATTGGGTATTTTCGGCGGCGCACAACCCTATGCTCTGAACCGAGGTACTCTTGGTGGTAACAAAGTTCCATATCAGATTGAAGGCTTCTACAAATATCGCGTGTCTGATAACATCTCCGTCACACCTGGTATTATCTGGTTGACGGCTCCTGGTCAAAGCAGCAACAGCGACGATGCAATTATCGGTACTCTCAGAACAACTTTCACCTTCTAGAGCGTTGACAATTTGCCAACAAGTTTTTTGAAATTTATTGCTCCCCGCCATCAGGCGGGGTTTTTTGTTTTCAGTCAGGGCACGGAATAAACCCCAGTGGATAACCGGAGTATACTAGAAAAGGTTATGAGCGATCGCCTATTGCTAAAGGGAACGCGAACAGCATATCGCTGAGGCATCAGCGCCGAAGACAGTGTAGCTTGCGCCTCAGCGATAGCGCTGGTGCTTTGGTGCATCGGTCTTAACTTTCCCCTAAACCCAATTACCACTTATTTTGCTGCCTGTGGAACTATCATGTAAATCTGAATACGCAATTCTGGCCTTATTAGAGATGGCGACTCATTACAGCAGTGGCGAACCGATGCAAATTCGACAAATTGCCGCACAACAAAATATTCCTGATCGCTATTTGGAACAGCTACTGGCAACCTTGAGGCGTGGGGGTATAGTCAAGAGTCAACGGGGTTCCAAAGGTGGCTATCTCTTGATGCGAGAACCTTGGAAAATTAGCATTTTAGAGATTTTGGAATGTTTGGAAGGGTTAGATGTGCGAACCTATGAGGAAGATATAAATCCCAAAACGGTAGATAGTTCAGTCGTCGCGGAAATCTGGCTAGAAGCAAGTCAGGCAGTTAGTTCAGTCTTGCAAAAATATTCGCTTCAGGATCTTTGTGAAAAACGAGATTCACGACGCCAGTTAGATATCATGTACTACATTTAGTGAAATACCTCAACCTGCTTCGTTGAAGGTGGGGCATAACGACAATCAGGTAAATGACCTAATAACTAAGGAATCAAGACTCAGGAATAAGGAATAATTATGCGGATTGCTCGTAACATTACAGAACTGGTTGGTCGTACACCCCTAGTGCAATTGAACCGTATCCCCCAAGAGTCAGGGTGTGTTGGTCAAATTGTGGTGAAACTGGAAAGCATGAACCCATCGGCTTCAGTCAAAGACCGAATTGGGGTGAGTATGATTAATGCTGCCGAGAAAGAAGGGCTGATTGCTCCTGGTAAGACATTATTGGTTGAGCCTACATCGGGAAATACAGGAATTGCTCTGGCAATGGCAGCAGCAGCTAAGGGTTATCGCTTAATTTTGACGATGCCGGAAACCATGAGTGGGGAGCGAAGGGCAATGTTACGGGCCTATGGGGCTGAACTGGAACTAACACCAGGAATTGAGGGCATGAGTGGGTCAATTCGACGGGCCCAAGAGATAGTGGAAATAACGCCCAATGCCTATATGTTGCAACAGTTCCGCAATCGGGCGAATGCCCTCGTACATCAGGAAACTACAGCAGAGGAAATCTGGGAAGATACTGATGGACAGGTTGATATAATTGTGGCAGGGGTGGGTACAGGTGGTACAATTACTGGTGTAGCGGAGATTCTGAAAAAACGCAAGCCGAGCTTTCAGGCGATCGCAGTAGAACCAGCCAATAGTCCAGTGTTATCTGGAGGCAGACCAGGCCCACACAAAATCCAGGGTATTGGCGCTGGGTTCATTCCCCAAGTGCTACAGCTAAAATTGATTAATGAAGTGATTACCGTCACTGATGAAGAAGCAATTGATTACGGACGACGTTTGGCAAAAGAAGAAGGGCTACTATCTGGTATTTCTAGCGGAGCAGCTTTATGTGCCGCTATTCGCGTCGCTCAACGTCAAGAAAACGAAGGCCGCTTAATTGTAATGATTCAGCCCAGTTTTGGGGAAAGATATTTGAGTACACCGTTGTTCCAAGACCTAGAGGCAAAGGTAGGAGCTAGCATTAGCTAACAATAAAATCGGATTCATGGTCGATTCTAACCATTACAAAACCCTGAAAGTTGATCCTAATGCCAGCCTGGCGGAGATTAAGCAAGCTTATCGCCGCTTGGTAAAATTATTTCATCCTGACACTCAACAGGAAACAGCGGATCACGAGCAAATTATTCGCATCAATGCAGCTTATGAGGTCTTAGGAGATACACAAAGCCGCTTAAATTATGACCAAAAATTGCAAAATAGCTCCCAAAAATTAAATAGCTCTCGGCAGCCGCGTACAGCATCCTCCCAAAAGCGTCACCAGACAACAAGACCAACTGGACGGGATGCTGATGAACTGGTTGAAGAATGGCTGCGCTTAGTTTATAAACCAGTTAATCGCTTGCTTTGCGGCATTCTCAGTTCTCTAGAGGAACAAATCGAGGAATTAGCCGCTGATCCTTTTGATGATGAATTGTTAGACGAATTTCAGGATTATTTAGAATCCTGTCGAGATGATCTTAAAGAAGCTCAAATTAAGTTTCGTTCTTTGCCGAATCCTCCTAGTTTGGCAGCTACCGCTGCTCACATCTATTACTGTCTGAGTCAAGTTGGTGATGGAATAGAGGAGTTGGCATATTTTCCGTTGAGTTACGATGAACGTTATTTACACACTGGTCAAGAACTATTCCGTATAGCTACGAGGTTGTACCAGGAAGCACAAGTATCAGTTAATAAATAAAGTTCAGATTTCGCTCTAATGTACCACCAACAGCATAAACCGCATTAAAGCCGATTCGTCCTGCCCAAATTGGCGCATCAGCCTGTTTAGCTTGTAATCGGCTACTTGTGATGGTTAAATCATCACCGATTTCATATTCACCCGTTTCTACATTAATAGAAATAATTTTGCCGATGTTCTCTGCTGTTTCCACTTGGGGACAGATGCTCTTTTGGTAGAGTTCTTTGCCGCGTTGGGTAATTTCTTCACCACTAAGTTTAGGGTAAGGCATAGAGGTAATTTACAAGTTAAAGTTATTAGAATCTTGCGATTATTCTAAGACAGAAGGTAGAATCAGCAGTTAATCTCTTCCTACTGAGATCACTGACGGACAAATTAGTTTATACTGATAACAGTGAAAGATTAAGAAATTTTAAATTCTGTTCCCAGTGTACTCATGCAATGCATTGTAAATCGCCGCGCTCAGTTTTCGGCAAGTCATCGGTATTGGTTGCCAGAACTCACTGAAGCCGAGAATATTGAAAAATTTGGTGCTTGCACTAGATTTCCTGGACACGGGCATAACTATGTCTTATTTATTTCCCTGGCTGGGGAATTGGATAAATATGGCATGGTGCTGAATTTGTCTGATGTGAAACAGGTAATTAAGCGGGAAGTTACCAGCCAATTAGACTTTTCTTATCTCAATGATGTGTGGGCAGATTTTCAAGAAACTCTCCCCACCACTGAGAATATTGCACGGGTGGTTTGGCAGCGCCTAGCACCCCACTTGCCTTTAGTCCGCGTACAGTTGTTTGAACATCCTGAACTTTGGGCAGATTATATGGGAAACGGAATGGAAGCTTACCTCAGTATTAGTACGCACTTTAGCGCCGCCCATCGGCTGGCTCATCCTGACCTCAGTCTTGAGGAAAATACGGAGATTTATGGGAAGTGTGCCCGTGTTAATGGACACGGACATAATTACCATTTAGAAGTGACTGTGAAAGGGGAAATTGACCCGCGCACAGGGATGATTGCCGATTTAGGTGCTTTGCATCAGGCGATCGCAGATTATGTGGTAGAACCATTTGATCACACCTTTCTCAACAAGGACATTGCTTTCTTTGCCGAAGTTGTACCAACGGCTGAGAATATCGCTCTGTATATTAGTAATGTGTTGCGATCGCCGATTCAGGAATTAGGCGTCAAGCTTTACAAAGTTAAGCTGATCGAAAGTCCTAATAATTCCTGCGAAATCTACACCACTGAGTCAGAATCAAACTCAGTCCCTAGGGTAGAAACTGCGCCTGTTTTGGCGAGAGTTTAAGCAATTGGATATAGGGGCATTGGCAATCATTGACATGCCCCATTGTCTAACCCAGATCAAATTTCAAAAATACCGACGACGGGCTGAACGTCGCAAATAGCGATAAATTAACCAGCCTAAAACTCCCAAACTGAGGTTTACCAGCAATTGAAGGAGTATAAACCTGGAAACATCGCGGTATAAAAGCTGTGATGGCCTTAAGGGAAGAAGTTTTCTGATTAAGATAAATAGACCAAAAAGAGCATTGCCACTGAGTAAGAGAGCAAATACCACTAGACCCCGCTGCCAGTAACGCTGCTGAAGTGTATAACCTGATATCAAGGGAATAGGGCGTTTACCTTGGACTTTCCGCAGTAGTTGTTCCAGCCGCCAAAACATCCACAACAGAAATGGAAATAAACCATAACTGAGAAAACGTAGAGGTGGTGAATAACCCCAAGCACTAGATAGGATATTTGCTAGGGCATGACAGATAACAGAATTTAGCCAAGCCCTAGGAATCAAATTCCTGTCTCGATTTAAGCGAATGCTGGAGGAAATATATATTGCCCAGGCATAACCCCAGGGGGCAGAAAACATGGCATGAACTGGTGTGCCAATGCTACGTTCAAAAGCTGATGCTGTACCGTGAAAAAGGTAAACCCAGTTTTCTTCGGCAGTGAATCCGAGGGCAACGGCCATGGTGAAGAGGAAAACAGTAGTAGCACGTAATCGATACCTGCGTTGGAGATGGTAGGTTGGGATCACAACTGCTGCTAACTTGCAACCTTCCTCAATTAGCCCTACTTCCACCAGCTGTCTTAGAGCCTGACCTAGGAATGAGCGGGGTATCTGTTGCCAATGTGCAACCCATTCTTCCAGTCCGAGGGCGAGAAAACCAGAGATTGCCCCGAAGATAAAAAACAATAACAGATGTGACAGGGGTGGGGCAGCAGGGATACGACGGTAGTAGAGCAACAGAAACAGCCCTGGTGGTATGACTGCCCATAGCAGTAGAGAGGAATCAGCCACTCACCTGAGCAATTACAGTACGGTGACGGTGGGTGTTGCTAGTGATAGTCGGAGTTTGAAAACCCGCCTCAACTAGGGCTTGCTCAATGTCTAAAGTGAAATATTCATCTAAATAAGGCTCAGTACTTTTGAGCAGGGTCAAAATGTAAGGGGCCATCTTCTTGTAAATTTCCGATTTAGGATTCATATCCATGATTGCCAAGTAGCCACCCGGACGCAGTAGACGCCGGGCTTCTGCAAAAATCTGCCTGGTTGCTGACTGGGGTAATTCGTGGCACATCAGAAAAATAGAAACTAAATTAAACGAGGCATCTGGTAAGCCAGTAGATTCAGCAGCAGCATGAACCCAGTTGATTTTAGCCTGACGTTGCTGTGAGCGGTAGTCGGCAACGGCTAAGAAGTAGGGAGATAAGTCTAAGCCTGTGATTTTGGCATCGGGATAAACTGCTTGTAGGGCAAAAGTGCTCATACCCACACTGCAACCCAAGTCGAGGATGTCTTCTGGTTGATGGGAGATTTGGGAAATGAGGATTTCGTGGTAACTTTGACGCAGTTTGCGATCGCCTTGGGCGGGGCGTAGCCCATCGCCTTGGGCTTGGGCATCCTGCCAAATCTTAGCATGGACAGCGTGAGCAGCAGATTCCACTTCAAAAGCGGCAAGCCAGCTGAGATTTCCAGTTTCGTAGGCGTGAAATGAGGTGACGTAGTAATCTGGGTAGCAAAGTTGAGGATTTTCTACTTTAGCTAAATTGGTTGACCAATCACGTGCCTGGAGCTTCTCTACTTCTTGCGTCCAAAAAACACCAATTTTTTCAGCCCGTTTAATCATCATTTGTCTGGCTTGGTGCTTGGCGAAGTTGGCTAAGGGCTTGATTGCCAGGATGCCATTCACTAACCGGGAGACAAAGTCAGGAGCAGTTTTTAGAGCAGCAGTCATAAATCAATTTGCGTTTAACAGCCTTTTTTACTTATGACATAGTTGCGGTCGGTCAGCCTAGAATTGTAAAGATTTTTTTCGTCAAAGATGAACTGGCAGGTTTTAACCTGCCTATCATGGCTTTGATGGGGAATAGGGGTTTCATTAAAGTTATCCTTTCATTGGCGGTTCCTTACCCAAAATCTACTCTTTAGCCCTCTTTTGTCACTTTCCGGGAGGGCAATTTCTGAAAGCCTTATCAACCAATCAATCCAACCTATCCTATTAGAAAAAAATGGGTGTTGTATTTATTCTTAGAAAGAAATTGTGCAATCGCTTGGTAGATAAAAGCTCTAGAATTCAGAAATGGCAAATGTTTTCGGAGAGTGACAGAAGAGGGATAATATCGGCATTTAATAACCTGCTATCCCCGGTTTTATACAATCCTCTCGCTATTCATGTTTAGGTAGAAAAAAGAGTAAGATTGAGCAAATTTAGCTAAATTTTTTGGAACTGCATTTACCCCATTCTGATTAATTAATCCTACTTGGCTGTACTTGGTTTGAGAGCCAGCAACATCTCCACTTGAGTGGTGGATTTATCGGGGCTAACAGCGGTAACACCAAAACCACGGATGGAACCCAGGATGGCACTGGTTTGTGGCTCTATGGGTTGACCTTGGGCGGCAAAACGATTAATCAGGGTGACGGCTTTCTCCATATCAAGGTAGAAGTAGCCGCCATTGGGCTGTTGCAATGAACCAGTCACGGTTTTAAAATTGTCGCTATTATCGAGAGATTGACCTTTACGATCTGCTAGGACGTCAGCAACGGGGCCACCAAGAGCGAGAAATACAGTATCTTGGTCTAGCCAACCATGTGCTAATAAAGCTCCTTGTTGGGGAATTTGCCATTCGGTAATGTTTTTACCGCCAATAGTTCTTTGGGCGATGCTCAGGGATTGCTTTTTGGCTATGTCATCTAGTTTAGTGAAGGTGGCTTCTGCTGTTTTGCGATCGCTTGTGTCAAATACTAAAGCTCCCCCAAAACCAAAATTTGCCAACACACCCTGATTAGATTGCACAGCACCAAAGGCAAATTCTCCATTCATCCACCCGAAAATATCTTTATCTAAGTCAATATTGACTGATTTTAGTGGTGCGCGAAGCTGTTCAATAGACTGCTTAAATTCAGGATAATCTTTTGACTGCTCGGTGAGGGTTTGCCAGGTACGGCTGATACCCTGTCCGCTAATGAGAGCAATCGTATCAGTGGGAAACTGCCCCACTATTTTAGCGGGAGTGGTTTGATACTGAAATTTGTTCAGTTGCGGATCTAAATTGGCGATCGCTTTTAATCGCAGTCCGGCATCATCAACACCAATACCCGCCACCATAGATTTCACCTGCTTCAATTGTGTCAGGGTTTGTGGAGGTAACGGCGTCCCCTGAGGATTCAAGGCTGCCAATTGTTTGACTACGTTCCCATAGTCAGGTATGTAGATTTGGGCCAGGGTGTTTTTGACATCCACACCTTTGCTGAGAATACTACTTGCGCCTTCTTTGCTTGCAAAAGAAGCTTCACCTTTAAAGGTGTCAATTGCCTTCTCTACAGCTTGCTTAGACGGAGCTAATACCAAATGGCTATTATCCAAAACTACGGTGTAAGTTGGTTTACCCTTGCTTGTAGTTTCGACAATTTTTTGACCTTTGTAGTCAGATTCTTGGATTTTGACTCCTTTTTGTCCTTTCAATTTGTTACCAAAATTTAACGCGCCGAGTTTATCCTTAATTCCTACCACCAACAGGATATTGGATTCCTGCTGTGCCTTGATCGGGACATTTAGTTCAGCAGGTGTTTTCAACTGGGCTGGTTGAGTTGGATTTGCTGGCAATACAGCAATCATCACCCCACCAATCCAAGGTTTTACATCTTTTTCATAAGAAATTTCACTATCCTTCAATAGGTTTTTATCAAAGTCTTGTAGACCTTTTGCCACTAACTGTTGTGCTTGTGGAGTGCCAAACTGCTGCAACTTTGCCCAGGCTTGGGAGTCAGTGGTAATGTAAGTTGCTATTAATGCTGTGGAAGGTACTAGTTTAGCACTACCCAGAGCGCTGGAAATATCTCCAGCGGGCCCCCCCTTAAAATATATATAGGCAGCTACACTTCCTGCCACGACTAGAGCAGCGCCAACAGCAGGAATTAAAAACTTTGATTTACTTTCAGGCATTATTATCCTTTTTTCCGCAAATTTTTACCGAGGCAGATACAAGGGTCATTGTAGAGTTTTTTGATTTAATCACAATCTCCACTACTTTATCGGTAATTAACAAAAAAAGTAGTATTTTACACAGTAAACGCTCGTAATTCCTCTAAAAAATACTTCAACACGGCCAGGGGCAAATCCGCAAATGAGTTGTTATTCTTCTAGAAAAAAATAGTTACCCTAACAGCAACAAGCTGTTCTAAGCTATAGAAATAGTTGGTAGTATTTGTACTTAAAAGGCATCTATCGCGGCGCAAGATACTCTTGACACGATGACAAAATAGTGCAAATTGTCAGATGACATTCAAGGGAGGCAGATGTGGGAGCAAGATGGGGAGATTGATGCAAATTCCCAACCCCAGAGGGGAATCCTGCCAAATTGCCAAATTTATTTGGGAAATATACCCAAAATCTCTATTTTTCTGAACTACAGCCAGCTAGACTTTTCAGGATTACAAGTTCATTAAGGATCTATGTCGCAGTCTTATTTTGATACAGAGAATAACGGCCACAAACCTTTTGAGTTACCAGGAGCAAAACCCCACTACAACCCTGATCGACCCGGACAAGTAGAGCATATTTTTCTCGATCTCAGCTTGGATATCCCGACCCAAAGTTATCAGGGCAGTTGCTGCATTCGTCTATTACCTATTCGCAATGGACTTGACCGTTTGACTTTGGATGCTGTCAACTTGAATATCCAGTCTGTGGAAGTGGACGAAGTACAGCAGAAGTTTGATTATGACGGAGAACAACTGACCATCCAACTTTCGCAACCAACGCAGATTGGTAAACGGTTGTTAATCGCGATCGCCTATTCGGTAGAAAAACCGCAACGCGGTATTTACTTTATTCACCCTGACCAACACTACCCCAACAAGCCTACCCAAGTCTGGACTCAAGGAGAAGACGAAGACTCTCGCTACTGGTTCCCCTGCTTTGACTACCCAGGACAATTGTCTACTTCTGAAATTCGCGTTAGTGTTCCTCAACCCTTGGTAGCTATTTCCAACGGCGAACTAATTCATACATTAGAAGATGGCGAACGGCAAATCTACCATTGGTCACAGCAGCAAATTCATCCTACCTACTTGATGACTTTAGCGGTAGGCGACTTTGCCGAAATTCGGGATGAGTGGCTTGGGTTACCCGTTACCTACTACGTAGAAAAGGGCAGGGAGAAAGATGCCAAACGCAGCATGGGTAAAACTCCGAGGATGATCGAATTTCTCAGCCAAAAGTATGGTTATCCCTACCCTTACCCCAAATATGCTCAAGTTTGCGTCAATGACTTCATTTTTGGCGGGATGGAAAACACCTCCACCACCCTGTTAACCGATCGCTGTTTACTTGATGAACGGGCAACATTAGATAACCGCAGTACCGAAAGTTTAGTTGTTCACGAACTAGCCCATCAGTGGTTTGGCGATTTAGTAGTAATTAAGCATTGGTCTCATGCTTGGATTAAAGAAGGGATGGCTTCTTACTCTGAAGTGATGTGGACAGAACAGGAATATGGTGTACAGGAAGCCGCTTACTATCGGTTATTAGAAGCCCGGAGTTATATTAACGAAGATAGTAGCCGCTACCGCCGACCGATGGTAACTCATATTTATCGGGAAGCCATTGAACTTTACGATCGCCACATCTACGAAAAAGGATCTTGTGTTTATCACATGATTCGGGCAGAATTGGGAGACGAATTATTTTGGCTAGCAATCCATACATTTGTTCAAGACAACGCCCACAAAACCGTCGAAACAGTAGACTTACTCCGGGCGATTGAAAAAGCAACTGGCCGTAATCTCGCCTTTCTCTTCGACCAATATGTTTATCGTGGTGGTCATCCCGATTTTCAAGTGGCTTACTCTTGGGATGGAGATGCTAATTTGGCAAAACTGACAGTAACTCAAACCCAAGCAAGTGCTGAAAAAAATGGCAACAAGGAATTATTTGACCTAAAAATCCCCATTGGTTTTGGTTATACACAGCAGAACTCAGAACTAACAACTTTTACCTTGCGGATTAATGAACGGGAACAAAGTTTCTACTTCCCGCTGGCAGAAAAACCCGATTTTATCAGCTTTGATGTCGGGAATAATTACCTCAAAACTGTGACTTTAGAATACCCATTACCAGAATTGAAAGCACAGTTAGAATTTGACCCTAATCCCATTTCTCGCATCTATGCAGCAGCAGCTTTAGCGAAAAAAGGCGGGTTAGAAGCAACTAAAGCACTAGCAGCGGCGTTACAAAATGAGCCATTCTGGGGTGTGCGTGTCGAAGTAGCTAAACAATTGGCAGAAATCAAATTAGATCAAGCCTTTGATAGCTTACTTCCGGGGTTAAAAGATAAAAATGCACTTGTGCGGCGATCTGTAGTAGAAGTACTAGGGCAAATCAAAACCCATGAAAGCTATAAAGCTGTGAAAAGTTTCGTCCAAGATGGTGATCCCAGCTACTATGTGGAGGCTGCTGCTTGTCGGACAATTGGGGCGATTTCATCTGCTAACTTGGAAGAAAAACCCAAGGAAGAAAAAGTTATCAAGTTGCTGAAATCTGTTTTAGAAGAAAAAGCAGGCTGGAATGAAGTAGTCCGTAGTGGGGCAATTGGCGGTTTAGCTGAACTTAAAACCTCTGAAGCAGCTTTAAATCTGTTACTTGAATACACTAAACTCGGTATACCGCAAATACTACGCCTAGCTGCAATTCGCGCTTTAGGCAAAATTTCTGTTGGCCAACTTCCAGCAAATTTGGAACGGATTTTAGAACGATTAGCAGAATTAGCGAAAGAAACTTTCTTTTTAACCCAAATAGCAGTAGTAGCAGCATTAGGACAAATGGAAACTCCCAAGGCTTTGGGGATTTTGCAATCTTTAGCCGCGCAAACACCAGATGGGCGTGTGCGTCGCTATGCTGAGGAAGAAACTGCCAAAGTGCAAAAGAATATTGGCCCAGAAAAAAGTCTGCGTCAATTGCGTGAAGAACTAGACCAACTCAAACAACAAAACCAGGAACTAAAAAGCCGCTTAGAAAATTTAGAGGCAAAATCAAAGTAGGTAATTGGTAATTGGTAATTGGTAATTGGTAATGGTTAAAAGCTATTACCAATTAGCCAATAAAATTAACTGAATCCTATTGGCTATAGTGTTTGGTATCAAGCTCTTAAGTAAGTATACAAAAAGAAATCAAACTATAGGATTAAGTAAAGTAACAAATATTGAAATTAGCTCGTAGTGAGGGCTTAAGCCCTTATTACAAACATTTAATTATTTACCTTTTTTGAATTCAAAATTCTGTTAGGAAGAATAAAAACAATTTTGAATTAATTAATTCCGAGTACAGGCTCCTACTGATTCTTAGAATCAGCGGTCTACAATCAGTGGGGGCTTGAACCCACCACTGATTGTCTTTAATTTTGAATTTTGAATTTTGAATTCCCCGTTCGCCTTTGGCGTCCCGTAGGGAAGGGGTTGACGTTGCTCTACTTATAGGTAACTGTGGTATGGAAATAGGTTTTTATTCAATTTAATAGTTAAATTGGGCACAACTAATATTTTAGCAGCTAAGGGACATCTGTCTTAAGAAATACAACGAATTGAAGAGGTAATTGAATTAATGTCTAGATAAAACAAAGATTACTTCTGTCTTTAACTGATTTAAATTTACTTGAGAATTTGCACACCTTTTGTGTGGGGTAATCGTCATGCGTAAACCTGTTCTGACGATTTTTTATCAATTTAATCCTTGGCATCCAAGTATTGGAGGAATTCAGACAATAATCAAGGTTTTTATCAAGTATGCACCTAGTGATTTTGTGGTGCGACTTGTAGGCACAGGAAAGGATAAATCTCAGCCGATTATGAAGTGGCAAGCTGCCGAATTGGCTGGGAGAGAAATTAGTTTTTTACCATTATTTAGTTTAGAAAATGATAATATCAGAAGTCGAATTCCCACGACGCTCAAATATACTGCTGCCCTTTTAGGGCGTCGTTTAGCTTCAGATTTTATGCATTTTCATCGGCTAGAGCCAAGTTTAGCCGCCTGGAATTGGCAGGGAGAAAAAACCCTGTTTATTCATAACGATATTCACACACAGATGCAAACTGGAGGTGATAAAAAGGCAATTTTGTGGCGCAGATTTCCCGCAGCTTATTTTGCACTAGAAAGGTTATTAATTCCTCATTTTAGTCAAATATTAGCGTGTAATACTGATGTAGCGCAATTTTATCAGCAGCGCTATCCCAGTTTAGGCGATCGCACTGCATACATCAAAAATTTCTTTGACAACGAAACTTTCTACCCCTTAAGTCAGGCACAACGGCAAGGACAGCGGCGAAAACTAGCTCTCAGACTGGGTTTAGAGGAGGAAACAAGTTTTGTCCTTTTCGCTGGTCGTCTGCATCCACAAAAAGATCCCTTGTTATTAATACGTGCTTTTGCAGCTTTAAATCAACCCCAGACTCACCTACTAATAGCGGGTGATGGGGAGTTAGCGGAGGCAGTATGTGCAGAAATCCGTCGCTGGGGGCTAGAGAAAAGGGTAACAATGCTGGGTGTACTTACCCAAGAGGAACTTGCACACTTACATCGAATTGCTAATGTTTTTGTTCTTTCCAGTGCTTACGAAGGTCTACCCTTGGTGGTTCTAGAGGCACTCTCTTGTGGCACGCCCGTAGTTACAACTAGATGCGGTGAAACTCCAAAATTACTGACTGCTGATAGTGGAATTGTTTGTCAGCAACGGACGCCGGAGTCTATTGCCGATGGGTTACGGCGAGTATTGTTACATCCAGAAGATTATCTAATTGCCTCCTGTGTGGGAACTGCACAACCTTATGCTGCCCGGAATGTGATGGGGAATGTTTACAGCCAAATGCTCAGTCGTTTTCAAAATTCTCTGATTCAAAATGCTTCTTTTAGATAAGCAAAGCTTACAGCATTTTTATGGGTGGGTACAGTAATTTTCAAATCCCGCCAATGGGGTTGAATTAATAAACCATTTTCAGAAATGTAATAACTATGAAAATTGCCGTCATTGGTGCAAAAGGCTTACCTCCCAAACAAGGAGGAATTGAGCATCATTGTGCAGAATTATATACCCGCATGGTCAAACAGGGTCATTGCGTGGATTTATTTGCTCGGTCTTCTTATACTGACTGTTCTTGGTTTAAGGAAGATGACTATCAGGGGGTGCGAGTTATTTCCTTACCTGGGTGGCACTTGCGGGGATTGGATGCCTTTGTGTCCTCAGCACTAGGAGCGATCGCATCTTGCGGGCAACAATACGATATTATCCATTTTCATGCCCTTGGCCCTGCTCTATTTACCTGGCTTTCTCGAAAAGCCACTTCTGCAAAGGTGGTTGTTAGCTGTCAAGGGTTAGATTGGCAACGTGCCAAGTGGGGCAATCTTTCTAGTCAGCTAATTCTTACGGGTGAAAAGGCAGCTGTACATTTTGCCCACGGGATAATTGTAGTATCAAAAGACCTGAAATCTTACTTTCTTCAAACTTACGATCGCCAAACATTCTACATCCCCAATGCTCCTGCTGGATATGGCGAATCAGATCAGAACTTTACCTATGGTAAATCTCTAAATTTAACACCAGGGCGCTACATTCTGTTTTTGGGCAGACTTGTACCAGAAAAACGTCCTGATTTGGTGATTGAAGCCTTCAGTACTTTGAACCCAACTGGATGGAAACTAGTTCTAGCTGGAGGTGTCAGTGATACGAAATCTTTCAGCAGCAAGCTATTAACCAAAGTTGCAAATCATCGAGATATCGTTTTTGCTGGAGAACTCCGAGGATCTCGTCTATGGGAGATTGTTCGGGGTTCGGGGTTGTTTGTCCTACCTTCTGAGTTAGAGGGATTACCTTTGGCGATGTTAGAGGCAATGCAGGAAGGTATACCAGTACTAGCCAGCGATATCCTACCCCATCAGGAATTAATTAATAGTCAGCGGGGAATGCTGTTTACATCTGGCGATCTAGACTCTTGCATTCGTTCCTTAAACTGGGCGATTCGTCATCCGACTGAATTAGCAAAAATGGCGAAAAATGCCCAAGATTACGTGCAGAGTAATTATAGCTGGGATTACATTACTTCTGAAACTTTGAAACTTTATACAGCAGTTTTGTCTTTGGTCATTTGTTATTTGTCATTTAACTAAAAAAAATAGGATATATGTAATGGAGAAAAATATTGCCTCCTTACCATTAGTTTTAAAGCGGCGTTTTTGGCCAGCCTTGGCTACATTTACGGCTGTTATTGGGGCGTCAGTTGCCTACCTTACTTTTACCCCACGGTTATATCAAGCATCAGCGCGACTGATGTTAGATGACAAACGGGTGAGTCTGTCAGATTTGGGGCGTGATTTAACTCAAGTACCTGCGGGGACACCAGGAGGGGCAAGTCCCTTGGCTGATCAAGCAGAATTGGTCAAATCTCAACCTGTTTTAGCCAGAGCTTGGGCGAAGGTTGATTCCCAGTCTGAAAGCCAGTGGACTACTAGGGATCTGAGTAAAAATTTGCAAATTAAAATTGTCCCAGCTACAAATATTTTAGCTTTGAGCTATCAAGATAAAGACCCAATAATAGCAGCAAAGTTTATGAATGCTGTGGCTCAAACAATGGTTGAAGAAAGTGTTGAGCAAATCCGCAAAGAAGCGGCTAGTGTGCGGAAATTTTTAGAAAAACAGGTACCTATAGCCAACCAAAATCTGCAAAAAGCGGAAGCGGTAGAAAACAAATATCGACAAGCTAGTGGGATTATTTCCTTTGCTGACCAAGCTAAAAGTTTAGTTGATAGTTTAGCCACGATGGATGACCAAGAACGAACTTTAGTGGCTCAACTGCAAGAAACGCGATCGCGCGCTGCCGGACTGAGAAAAATTACCAGCGCCACTACCCTCAGCAATGCTTACGTATCTGTGCGCGGTGGTCAAGATGAACAACTAAAAGCATTACGGGCTAAATTGGCAGATTTGGAAACACAACTTATTGAGGCGCGTTTGCGGTTTACTGAGTACCATCCAACGGTGATTTCCCTAATGCAACAACAGCAAGGTATCCGTAACTACTACAATCAGCAACTTGCTAGCCTCTCGCCTACAAATCCGGCTATTCCAGGGGGCGATGTGGCATCCGATACCCTCAGTCAAAATCTCACCTCGGAGCTAATCACCAATGAGATTGAACGCTTGGCAGTGGAAAATAAGCTGCGAACTGTTCAGTATCTCAAAGCCAACCTGCAAACTCGCTTGGTAAAACTGCCAATTCAACAGCAACCCCTGACGGCATTTACCCGTCAACGAGAAGCCGCCGCGGACTCCCTGAAGTTGCTGCAAACCAAACTAGAAGAGGCACGTATTGCTGAAGCCCAACTGGTAGGCAATATTCGCATTATTGAAGCGGCAACAACTCCCACTGTACCCACTTCTCCTAAACCTTCTTTGGTGCTGCTGCTGGCTATTGTGTTGGCAATTATTTTAGCTATTGGGGTGGTGCTGCTATTGGAAATGATGGATAACACTATCCATAATGCTGCCGAAGCGGAGGAATTGCTGAACATTCCCTTGCTGGGAACATTGCCATCTCTGCCGAGGAAGATATTGAAACTAGAGCCAGGGGGAAGATTTCTTGATGATATGGCCTTGGTTGAGCCTTACCGAATGCTGCTGAAAAATTTGGAGTTTCGCCATTCTCAAAAACTGCGGAGCATTGTCATTAGTAGCACTATTCCCGGTGAGGGTAAATCAATAGTGGTTTCCCACCTTGCTGCCGTTTGTGCAATGCTATCTCGACGGACATTGGTTGTAGATGCTGACTTATATCGCCCGATGCAGCACAAGCTGTTTAACTTAGCTCCCTATCCAGGAGTTACTGATGTCCTTAACGGCGATAAATCTCTGGTGGATGCGGTGCAAACCAGAGATAGAGGTATGGATAACCTGTCAGTATTGACTTGTGGCAAACCAGATAGACGTCCGTCACAGTTGCTAGAGTCAGAGGCGATGAAGTCATTGCTGGCAGAGGCGATCGCACAATATGATTTTGTAATTATAGATACTCCACCCCTGGGAATGAGCGCGGATGCTGCCACATTAGGCCAGTGCAGTGACGGCATCATGTTGATTACCCGTCCTAACTTGACTCCTAAAGAAGTTCTCCAAAAAGCAGTGGCAGAACTCACCCACAATCGCATACCAATTATTGGGGTAGTTGTGAATGGGATGGAAAATCAAACAGAAAAGTCCTACCGCTATTTATCCCAAACTATGACTGTTCCTCAGAGTGCCGCTAATTACTCTAACGGTGTGAGGTCTCTATGATCATGTTGACTCATCAACGGGCAAATTTGATCATTTCAGCTGGTGGGGTAGGAGTGGCTCTATTTGCGGGCTATTTGGCAGGGGTGCAGCCGCTTTATGTAGGCTTGGTGCTGGGAGGATTGGCGATCGCCTTCTACTTTTTTACCAGCTTTGAGTCAGCTGTCCTGGGACTGTTAATCTTACGTAGCGCTCTTGACCCGTTTTCATTACAGCAAGTACCAGCAGCCTTTGCCATTGGTCTAGATGTCCTCACTTTAATATATGTGGTGGCGACATTACTCACCAATGGAACTGTGCAGACTGATGGTTTTTGGTGGTTGTTTGCCGGTTGGGTAGTTCTACAAGGCTTATGGGTACTCCTCCTGCTTTGGGGAGACATGAGTCTGAATACTGCTGTTTGGCTAGATAGCATCCGCGAATGGGTACGTCTCTTTTCCTGGCTAATGGTCTATCTACTGGTGATGCAGCTAAAAGACCGCATCCATCCCCAAAAGATGATCTCTGCCCTATTTTTGGCGCTCATCTTACCCCTGACGGCGGCATTATTGCAAATACTTCTGCCCCTTTCCCTCTTACCTGACTTTCTCCAAGGTAACAAAAACTCAATTACTGGGGAAATTTCCCGGATTAACGGCACTCTAGGACTGTCGAATACCTTCGCCACTTTCCTCTTACTGTTCATTGGCTTGACTTATTGGCAGATGAATCAGTCTCAACGGCGTTGGCCTTGGTGGCTGTTACTAGCTTTACTCGCCTTTTTCTATGTCAGTACTAAAGCCTTATTTAGTTTGATGATGCTGGGCGTTTTTATTTTGGTTTTGATTGCACCAAAATTGAGCTTGATTAATCTCATGGCTGGGGTATTGTTTTTTGTGGTAGTTATTGCCCTCTTTGGTAGTACGGAGTTTGGACAACAACGCCTCGGCTCTTTGTCCCAAACACCACTCCTCAATCCAGATATAGATATCTCGCGGGCAATTTTGCTATCCCAGGGTGATGGTAATAGTTTTAACTGGCGGCTGGCTCAGTGGAGTTTACTGCTAAAGGCTTGGGAGGATTCGCCAATCTTGGGTTACGGTTTGGCGACTAGCCGCTATTTAACTATTTACAACAACTACGCCCACAACGATTATGTCCGGGCGCTTGCAGAAGGGGGAATCCTCGGTTTTTTGGTTTTTATCGCCTTTCTGGGGACTCAGTTAATACACCTGATGGAATTGCTCCGCCGCAGTCCTGCTAACAGCCCTCAGCATCAACTTTGCTGGGTATTGTTAGCTCTGCTGGTAGCCATTATGGTTGGCATGACGACGGAGAATATTTTGACCCACACAACCCTATTTTTTTACTGGTGGACTGTTGTAGCGATCGCAGGTTGGAATTGGAATCAACCACAATCTTATGGCTAACTCAACCCAACAACGACCTTACCGGGTAGCTTTGGTGCATCCGAGTGCAGGGATTAACTGGAGTGGTGGCTCAGAAATATTTGCCATTGAACTGGCCCGTCACCTCAGCCCTGACTTTGAGGTGGAATTATTAGCAGGCGCTTCCTGTAGTCCTTTTTACTATCCGGCTGGGGGCATTGGGCGAATCCAGGCGCGTCAGATACTCCGCCATTTACCCATCACTCCCCTACTACAGCGGTTTTCTACCCATCCCGATATTGTAATTGAACACTTGACAAGCTTCTTACCTTGTGCATTGCATTTGTTGAGACATCCTGCTGACGTAATTTTTCCCTGCAACGACTACGGGGGTTTAGCAATGGCCGCCTTTGTCCGTACCTTGATTGGTACACCGATAGTTTATACCGAACATACAGGATTATTAGCCCAAGGGCGATCGCTAACTCGCAATTTACGATTTCGCCCCGATCATCTGGTGGTTTTCTCCCAAGCGATCGCCAATTTTGCTCAAACCTTAAGACCATCTCAACCTATCACCATTATTCCCAACGGCGTAGACACCAATCGTTTTACACCACAAGGAGAGCAGATATCCTTAGGTTTAAACAAACCGCTGGTGTTATGTGTCGCTACACTCAACCGTCGCAGTCACAAGCGAGTAGAACTAGCCATACAGGCTGTAGCTTCCCTGCCATCAGTCAGTTTACTCATTTGTGGGGATGGATGCGATCAGCAATACTTTCAAAATTTAGGAGAGGAATTACTAGGGTGCGATCGCTTTGCCATCAAAACCTTTCCCGCTGCCCAGATGCCTCAAGTTTATCGCAGCGCCGATGTATTCACACTACCCTCAATTAACGAGCCATTTGGAATCGCTTATTTAGAAGCAATGGCCACAGGCTTACCCATAGTAGCCACAGATGACGAAATGCGACGTTACATGATTGGTGATAACGGCATCCTTTGCGATGTCACCAACATAGATAAATATGCTGCTGCTATTGCCAAACTTCTCAAGGTAAATTGGCAGCAAAAAATCAGACAAAATGCCTTACATTTTAGCTGGAACACACTAGCAAAAACCTACCGCAATCTAATTTCACAAACAATCTTACACACTCAAAAATCTTAACTTCATTAATAAAAAGCAAAAATAATCTCAGACAAAATTGCCACAACAACCGCAAACAATCTATAAAAACCCCTTTCTCCTCTCCTTCCTCTTACCTCTGCGTCCTCTGCGCCCTTCGGGTTCACCAGTCGCTCATGGGGAGCCACTGCGTTGGACGGGTTCCCCGGCTTAAAGCACGTGGCGTGGAAACCCCCTGTTCTGCGCGCTGGCTCACCTCTGCGGTTAGTTAAAAAACCATATTCACCAACTAAACAAAAATGCCAAACATCCCCAAAGTCTCTATTATCATCCCAGCCTATAACGCCATGACATACTTGCCAACAACCCTAGCAAGTGTCCTCCAGCAGACCTTCACAGATTTTGAAGTATTAATTATTGATGATGGCAGTACAGATCATCTTCACCAATGGATCACAGAAATACTAGACTCACGTGTCAAATTAATAAGGCAAAACAATCAGGGCATATCCGCCGCCAGAAACACAGGAATTAACAACAGTAAAGGTAAATATATTGCATTTTTAGACGCTGATGATTTATGGGAAACAACAAAATTAGAAGAACAAATTTACCTCCTAGATAATAATCCCACAATCGGCTTAGTATACACCTGGATAAAATTAGTTGATCACCATGGTAAATCTTCCGGTCGCATCATAAAATCCCATATACAGGGTAATATGTGGCAGCAAATAGTTGAATACAACCCAATCCAAACCTCAACAGTCATAGTCCGTCGTGATTGTTTAGATAACGTAGGCATATTTGACCAAAATTTATCCTCAGCTGAAGATTGGGAATTATGGGTTCGCATTAGCTTTCATTATCCCTTTGCAGTCATCAAAAAACCTCTAGTTAACTATCGACTACACCAAAATAACATCACCAAAAACTGGCAAATCACAGAACAAGGTCTATCTTTAGTCATTGAAAAAGTATTTGCATCCCTCCCGTCAGACATCCAAAACTTAAAAAATCGCTGCTACGGTCGAGGAAACTTATATATCGCCTGGAAAACCCTGCAAACTGGCGATAAAAACTGTCAATTGTCCCTTGATTTTCGACACAAAGCCATCAAACATTATCCTCAGTTACGCTACTCTCCCCAGTTCATTCGTCTAAGTTTAGCAATTATGATTAGGCAATTGCTAGGAACTGACAGTTATAGCAAATTGCTAACACTAATCTATACTTTACGTCGCCATCTAGCGCAATAATATTTACCAGAAATATCAGGAGTTTCAACCTATGCCAAAAGTTTCTGTTGTCATTCCCGCCTATAACGCCATGATTTATTTACCAGACACTTTAGCAAGCGTTTTGCAACAAACTTTTACAGATTTTGAAGTCTTCATTATTAATGATGGTAGTACAGACAATATCAAACAATGGGCTACTCAAATAGTAGATCCCCGTGTGAAATTAATCTCCCAACAAAACCAAGGTGTATCTGCCGCACGTAACACAGGCATTGCTCACTCAACAGGGGAATTTGTCGCCTTCTTAGACGCTGATGACCTATGGAAACCAACAAAGCTAGAAAAACAAGTACATTGTCTAGAAGATAATTCAGCCGTGGGTTTAGTGTATACCTGGACAGCTTTTATCGACCAGTCGGGTAAATTCACAGGCATATTACTAGCGAATCATGTAGAGGGAAATGTCTGGGAGCAAATTGTTGTCTTAGATATGATATCTACTGGTAGTTCCCCAATGGTTCGCCGTAACTGCTTTGACACTGTGGGACTATTTGACCCTAATATTAGGGGTGGTGAAGATAGAGATATGTGGAGCCGCATCGCTGCACATTATCCCTTCAAAGTAGTCAAAGAACCCTTAACTCTCTATCGCCGACACTCCAGCAATACAACAAAAAACAGCAACAAAATGCTTCAGGAATTGCGCCTGGTTATCGAAAAAACCTTCCAGTCTGCTCCAATAGAATTGCTGTATTTACGAACCCGAAGCTATGGCTGGATGAATATATTTGCAGCTTGGTCTTCTCTATTAGACGAGAGTAACTTAAACCAGGCAATGCATTACCGTCAGCAGGCTATTTTGCACTACCCCCAACTACGCTACACCTCCATCTATATCCGCTTGAGTTTAGCAATAGCAATAACATACTCCTTCGGAACTCAAGGCTACGCTCGCTTGCAAAGAATGACTCATCGCTTGCGTCGGCTGATGTTAGATGTTGCCACCTAAAATCACATTTTTGTATTCATAAATTTAAATCTTACTATAGTAAATTATATGATAAAAGTCTTTATTATATGTTCTGGTCTTGGTTATATTCAACGCGGCTATGAGTCTTTTTCTCAAAGCTTTTTTGATGCCTTCTCACAAAGCGATGATCTAGATGTCACTCTTTTTAAAGGTAGGGGAAAAACTTCTAGTCAAGAAATTACTTTATGGAATATACCCCATACTTCTAAAATAAGTTATCAACTAGGCAAACTTTTTAAAAAACCAGATAGAAGAGATCCATACTTCATTCATCAACTATCATTTTTTCTCAGCCTCCTACCACATATACATCTTAAAAAGCCAGACGTTATTTACTTTGCTGAACCAACTTTAGGCACTCTACTTTGGCGTTGGCGTTCTTTAACCAACCAAAAATATAAGCTTTTATTTCGTAATGGTGGCCCCTGTAAACCAACTATATTTTATCGCTGGGATCATATACAACAAATGGCTCCTACTCACATGCAAACAGCTTTAGATTTAGGCATACCTATTAAAAAACAAAGTTTGCTTCCTCATTCAATTCATGTACCCTCTGAATTTCACATACTTGCGGCTAGGGAACGACAAGTTTTGCGGCATCAGCTTGGACTGCCGGAAAAAAGACATTTAATTCTTTCAGTAGCAGCTATTAATAAATCTTATAAACGTGTGGATTATGTGATTCGTGAAATCGCTAGTATGCCTGAGCCACGTCCTTATCTTTTATTACTAGGTCAACAATGCAATGAATCGCCAGAAATTATACAGATGGGCTATAGCTTATTAGGAAAGGATAATTTTCAGATAAAAACTGTTGCCAAAAATCAGGTAGCAAATTACTACAAAATTGCTGATGCTTTCGTTTTAGCTTCTCTATATGAGGGATTCGGCATCGTATTTTTAGAAGCAATGTCTCATGGCTTACCCTGTTTAGCTCATGATTATGAAATTACTCGCTTTATATTGGGTCAATATGGCTATTTAGCTAACTTTGAATTAACAGGTAATTTCGCAAACTTAGTACCTCAAGCATTAGCAGAATCCCATGATATATCTAAACGTTATCTTCGTCATAAAACTATCTATGAACGTTTTAGCTGGGATAAACTCCGCCCAGATTATCTCAATTTAATGAAAGAATGTGCCAACATCTAAGTAGTAACTTCAGTGACAAAACATTAGATAGAAGTTACGCAAGTGTCACACTCAACGTAAGATTCTAGGGTGCGTCAGATATCGAAAATCTATTGATTGTTACCGAATTATCGAGTCTGATGCACCCTACAAAGCCATGCCAGTTGCGTAAGTCTTTATTAGATATCCTCAGCAGTGCCAATTGGAAATAAAAGCATCTAAATTATTACCAATTAATTAAGGAAATACAAATTTATGCACTTAATTGTTTTAGAACTGGAGCCTACTTCTTTTCGGGGCGGACAGGAGATAGTTTTGTTTGACATTTGTCGTAGTCTAGCACAACGTGGACATATTATCAGTCTTCTCTATACTAAAGAAGGTAATTTACTTGAGCAATATCAAAATTTTTGTACCCATGTAGTAAAGGTTAATCTATTTACAATTTATCCACCTCAAAACACTTTACATTTTTTGGTTGATATTTGGAATATCAATAAAAAAATTAGCACTACTAAAAATAGTATTGTTCTGAGTAATCAGTATCAAGATACTTTTTTTGCACGGGCTTTAGCTTTAGTTAAAAATATTCCTCTTGTTTGTTATCTCCATCTACCTCCACAGGAAAAGCTCATTAAATTTGAAGATATCAAACAGTATACTAGGGATATATATATTAGGTGGCAATGGCATTTGGGAATGAAGGGAGTTAATCAGTTTATTGCAGTTTCAAATCAAACAAAGTCTGACTGGCTTAATAAGGGATATCAGGAAAATAAAATAGATGTTGTATACAACGGTATTGATTTGGAGGTATACAAACCAACAATTAATTTTTCTTTAATTAGGAAAACATGGCATATTTCTGAAGATATCAGAGTCATATCCTATGTAGGCAGGCTAGATAAAGAAAAGGGTTTAGAAACTCTAATTAAAGCCTTTGCGTTATTGCTGAAAGCCTGTACTAAAACTAAGCTATTAATTGCGGGAAAGTCTTTATTTCACGGTGAGGAGTACAAAAAATATTTAGAACAGCTATCAACTGATTTGGGTATAGAAAATTATGTGGAATTCCTTGGACATTTAACTAATCCTATCGGTTTGTATCAGGTTAGTGATTTAACAGTTTTACCCAGTCTATGGTCTGAACCTTTTCCTCGGTCGATTATCGAGTCAATGGCTTGTGGTACTCCGGTAGTAGCTAGCAATACTGGAGGAATTCCAGAAAGCTTGACAGGAGAGTTTAAACATGGGCTATTTCCACCGGGAAATGAACAAGATTTATCAGACACTCTTAATCACCTGATGAATTGGAGAGATAAAGACTCTCACCTAGGAGAGAGATGTCGTCAGCATATTTTATCTAAATTTAGTATAAACAAAATGGTAGATGGTGTTGAGAAAATAAGTACTAGTACATTGATTAAGCAATTCAAAATTAAAAATGGTAACTCATAATTGTAGATAAATTATATATATGTGGAACAAATCAAGTAGGACTTACGCATTGACAAAAAATTATAAATATCAATGCTGGTTTTATAGATTTAAAATGTTAATCCGTGCGTTAGGGAACGCACGCTACGGGTAGGATGCATCCCCTGACTCATCAAAACACCATTAAAAAAGCCCAAAATTAGGATCAATTTCTACGGTGCGTAAGTCTTAAGCTGTTGGGCTTTTAATTTGAACATCAAGGGCGGGCTTTCCTGCCCACCCCACAAGAGTTAGATTGAATGATGGTATGCACATTATAGGATTGTCAGCTTATCAAGTTTAGATTTTAGATAACCTGATTAATGTTTGGTTCATTTTTTGTAAATTTAATCAAACTTAAAATATGAACATAGCATATATAGTTTTGGCACATAAATACCCTGAGCAGTTAATACGACTGATTATTAGACTTAGTACAGAAAAAACTTATTTTTTTGTGCATATTGATCAAAGAATGAACTCTAAAGCTTATCAGCAAATAGTTAGGGAAATTAGTCATATTTCAAATGTTTTCTTTTTAAAGAGACGTAAGTGCTATTGGGGTGATTATAGTCTTGTAGCTGCTACCCTCGAAGGATTTAAAGAAATCTTCTCTAGAAATATTGATTTTGACTGGCTGATACTTCTATCTGGACAGGATTATCCAATAAAATCAAATAGCCAAATTCAAGAATTTTTACGCAAAAATATAGGAAAATCCTTTGTGGACTACTTTCCGCTACCACGCCCTGAAAATTTATCGCCAAAATGGACAAATGGCGGTTTTGATAGAATAAATTATTGGCATTTTTGTTTATTTAATCAGCGTTTTGTATTTCCTGGTAAGCGAAGATTAAATACTTACTATGCTTACCATGTAAAGCCAACAATTCTGGATCGCATCATATCTAGATTATGGTTTTGTTTGGTTTTATTTTTTCCTATTAAACGCAAATTTCCTCAAGGCTTTCAACCATTGGCAGGCTCTCAATTTTGGTGTTTGTCTAGAGAATGCGGGGAATACATATATAATTTTATTCAACAAAATCCGACTTTTGTTAATTTTTTCAACTATGTCGATGTTCCAGATGAAATATTTTTTCAGACGATTATTTTAAATTCACCTATCAGAACTACTGTAATCAACAATAATTTATGGTATATGGATTGGCAAAATCCCAATCCAAATCTTCCTGCAATTTTAGGTGAAAATGATTTAGATAAACTCATTAATTCTTCATGCTTATTTGCTAGAAAGTTTGATGCCTACCAAGATATAGAAATATTAAATAGCCTCGATAAACAAATATTAAAATCTTAAGATAGCAGTCCTAAATTATTATTCTGCAAGATGTCTCATTGCTCTTTCTGTGGGATTACTTTAAAAGATAATTTACACAAAAACTCAGATATCTAAAAAGTCTTACTAATTACCTGAATTTAAATATCATTAATTATGTCGCTTTCTAAACGAATTGCTTTCGCAGTTACTATTTCCTGGCTAAGTCGGGTGTCGATAATTTTGTCAGGTTTTGTTTTGACTCCAACTCTTTTCCGCTTCATGCCAAAAGAGGAACTGGGACTTTGGTATTTATTATCTAACAGCCAATTTTTTTTGGGGTTGCTGTCTCTGGGAATCATGCCAACTTTAGGGCGGCACATTGCTTTGGCTAAGGGTCGGAGTGGTGCTAATCCAGAAGTGGAATTAACACAGGAAACTAAGGAACATATTGGAGATTTATTAGTTACAGGTCGATTTATCTTACAGTGGCTAGCAGTAGGTATTTTCTTTATTGCTTGGGGCGCTGGTTATGTCTTAATCAATCAAATTGAGTTAGTCCAAGTATCTCCTCAGAAAGTATTTTGGTCTTGGTTACTAATGTGTGCTGGTTATGCAATAGGAGTTTGGCTTTCTTACTTTGATTGCTTGCTTGGTGGTATGGGATATGTAGGCTGGAATAGTTTGATTTGGATGGTAGTAAGCATCCTCACTACTTTTGTTAATATTGCTGCGGTGTTGTTGGGGGGCGGGCTGTTAGCTTTGGCAGCAATTTCTGTAGTTGCTAGCTTAATCCAACGATTTATATTTGTGGGAATTATTCGTTGGCGTTTTCCTGAATTGTTGAATTTTCAGGGTAATTGGAATGCTGGATATGCTAAGGCACTAGTGAAACCATCTTTGTATTGGTGGCTAACTGATTTGGGAGCATTTCTAATTTTACGTACTGATTCCTATTTTATTGCTTACTTGAAGGGAACGCAAAACATTCCCAGTTATCAAGCCGCGTACACATTGGTATTTAATCTGTATCAGGTAGCTATGGCTATTTCATATTCTTCATCAGTTTTTATTAGTCAGGCATGGCAAGCTGGAGATTTAAGTGCAATTCAGCAGATGACCCTACGTAATGCACGCATAGGATTATCTATCATGGCGGCAGGTATCGCTTTTTTGATGGTGGCAGGTAAAGAATTTATTGAATTGTGGTTGGGTGAAGGGAACTTTGTTGGTCAAAATATTTTAATTATTTTTTGCATTATGCTTACCCTAGAGTCACAGCACGTAATTCTTGTCACTAGTTCCCGTGCGACTGAAGATGAAAAGTATGCTCCTTGGTCTTTAAGTGCGGGTGTTCTCAATCTAGTGTTGACATGGGTTTTAGTTAAGCCATTGGGTTTGCTAGGAGTAGCAATGGGCACAATGTTGGCGCAGATGTTGACAAACAATTGGTATGCTGTCTATAGACCAATGGTACGCTTGCATCTTAACTTTAGGGTCTACTTGCGTCAGGTAGTTGGTTTATGGGCTATTGTCTTGGTATGCTGCTTGAGCTTGTCTTGGTTGGTCAAGGAAGGTCTGCTAGGGTTGGGAATTAACTCTGCATGGGCTGTAATTGCTGCTACCGCAGGAGTTTGTGTTGTGGTTTTCTTGATTTTATCTTGGAGCCATGTTTTGGAAGACCATCATCGCCGAAATGTTCAGGCAAAGCTGGAAGGTTGGGTCAGACGGTGGGAATCTTAAGTAATCAATAGTAATAGTCACTTTTAGCTTTCTGCTGATAATCTTCTGTTAGGGTAACTAGTTGTAGTTATATAAAGAATAATTAAGAATATATAAAATATTCAAGATTTTTGATGAAAGTTTGTACTTTTACAAAGTATAATTAAGAAAAAGATAAACAAATCCGGGCAGTTGAGATGGGCTAAGTTTGCCTTAACTAATGTCTAGAGAATTGCAAAGTTTAATTCTTTTAAATAAAAAACTACCATTATCCTGCGCTGGCAACTAGTTTGTAGGTCAGGAAAAAACGAAAGTGTAAACTTCCCAGTTGTAGAGGCAAATAAAGGCGTGGGACAGTATCAAGCTGCTCAGTTAAGGCAGTACAATCCAGACGCGATCGCTCGTTACTATCGTTATCGTCCCTGGCAAGCTTGGGGGCGATTGCTGAGTATTATCTGGTTCTTTGCCGGATTTATACTCAGTCTGAAGTGGGACGAATGGCAAGATCAAGTTGAGCTGAACCAGGGGAAACGAGCTACTCAGCTGCGAGAACTGCTCACTAGGCTCGGTCCGACTTTTATTAAAGTTGGTCAAGCCTTATCCACCCGACCTGACTTGATCCGCAAAGATTTTTTAGAAGAACTGATCAAGTTACAAGACCAGTTGCCACCTTTCGATAATGACTTGGCCTACCAGCTGATCGAAACCGAACTTGGTCGCCCAATTAACGAAAGTTTTAGCGAACTGTCACCAAAGCCAGTAGCTGCTGCTAGCTTGGGTCAAGTATATCGCGGTCGTTTGTTGAGCGGCGAAGAAGTAGCTGTGAAGGTGCAACGCCCCAACTTACGCCCGATACTCACACGGGACTTATATCTAATGCGTTGGGCTGCGGGTTGGCTTGCTCCTTGGCTACCGCTCAATCTCGGTCACGACTTAACTTTAATTGTGGACGAGTTTGGCACGAAGTTATTTGAAGAAATTGATTATATCCATGAAGGTCGCAACGCCGAAAAATTTGCTATCAATTTCCGCAATGACCCGCTAGTTAAAGTTCCGGGTATTTACTGGCGTTACACGAATACCCGCGTTTTAACTCTGGAATGGATTAATGGTTTCAAGCTGACAGATACTAAGAGCATCCGCGAAGTAGGTTTAGATCCAGAGGCGATCATCCAAATTGGTGTTACCTCCGGTTTGCAGCAACTGTTGGAACATGGTTTCTTTCATGCTGACCCCCATCCGGGCAATTTGTTTGCGATCGCTGATGGTCGCATGGCTTACATTGACTTTGGGATGATGGATCAGTTGGAGGAAACCACCAAAGAAACTCTGGTGGATGCCCTGGTGCATTTGGTGAATAAGGACTACACCGACTTAGCGGAAGACTTTGTCAAACTGGGATTTTTGACTCCAGACACGAATATTGCCCCGATTGTGCCAGCATTAGAGTCAGTGCTAGGTAACGCCATTGGCAAAAACGTCAAGGATTTTAACTTCAAAACCATCACCGATGAATTCTCGGAACTGATGTATGAATATCCTTTCCGAGTGCCGGCGAAGTTTGCTTTGATTATTCGTTCACTGGTGACACAAGAAGGTATTGCCCTGAGCCTCAACCCGAATTTCAAAATTGTTGAGGTGGGTTATCCATACATAGCACGGCGGTTGCTGACGGGAGAATCTCCTGAATTACGGCGGCGGTTACTGAATGTGTTGTTCAAGGATGGCAAGTTCCAGTGGCAGCGATTAGAGAATTTGATAGCGATCGCCCGCACTGATGGCAACTTTGATGTTTTACCCACAGCCAAGATGGGTTTGCAATATATGTTGTCTGAAGAAGGCAAGTTTCTCCGCAGACAGTTGGTACTTGCTCTCACTGAAGATGACCGTCTCCACACTGAAGAAGTCCAACGCCTGTGGAACTTAGTCAAAGACGACTTACCACCGAATCGCTTGTTAAATGTGGCGATCGGCATCTTAACAGAGTTATCCAAAGAAGGCGTAGCTGCTATCCTCCCAAAGGCTACATCCCTTATTCCTTCTGACGGCAAGCAGTCACCAGGTAAAAAGTAAAAACTGCACCTTTTACCTTTTAATCACAATCAGGAGAATTCATGTATTATTTCCCCCAGCAACCGCCATATATGCTATTACTTGTTGGGTTCCTCATAGCTTTAACTTCCGGTTTGGCTTTATCTGGAACTTTGAAATTAATTGTGCAAAAATGGCCAAGCGATCGCTCAGAAAATACTAAGCCACGTTCCTCATTGAAACAATTATTTGTGCCATTTATCGGCATAACTGGCGGTGTTTGTCTGTTTCTCTCCTCAGGTTTAGAAATATTTGGCTTTCCCTCACCCTTAGCTTTAGGAGTTGGGTTGCCTGTTAGCCTACTGACTTGTTTGCTAGTTTGGTTGCAGTTGGGAAGTTTATTAGAATTTGCACAACGGGAAGGAATGCAATCTCTAGACTTAGATTCTTGGTCTTAGAGATAGAAATAATCTAAGTAACTGAACATCGCCGAATCAGAGCATCCGTTTGGGGTGTTCAGTTCCCCAAGGAATACCAGGTTCTTAAACCAAGTAACCATCGGCAGCATTAGCTTTATGGCTCTTCAGTACTTGTTATGCCAAAATAATAAGCTAAACCCAATTTAATAAACATCTAACTCTAAAGTTTTCAAAATTTCTAAATCCATAACCAGAACGTTTAATCAGCTTA
>NZ_JACJRJ010000063.1 GCF_014697195.1 Cylindrospermum sp. FACHB-282
GAAACTGTCGAGTAGAGAATTATCTACATACAGCAAGTAAAAGAGTAATAGATTGGTGTGTGCAGCATCAAATAGGAATCCTGGTTATTGGACATAATGTTACTTGGAAACAAGAAATCAATTTGGGCAGAAAGAACAATCAACAATTTGTGAACATTCCACATTATAGGTTAATAGAAATGTTAACGTATAAAGCCCAATTAAAAGGAATAAAAGTAATCATTACAGAAGAATCCTATACATCTCAAGCCAGTGCTTTAGATGGGGATGATTTACCTAAATATGGGGATAAAAAACCTGTCTTTCAGGGAAAAAGAATAGCGAGAGGATTGTATAAAACCGGGGATAGTAGGTTATTAAATGCCGATATTAATGGGTCATTTAATATTATCAGAAAAGTAATTCCTGATGTCTTTGACCAAGGAATAAAGGGTTTGCCGTTTAACCCTGTGGTGGTTGATCCACTACGAGTGACTAGACTTTCAAACTTTGAGTAAGTTTGAGTAGGTTTGGTTGAGCGGTAGTGCTTATAAATTGAAGGACGAGAGGTTGAGCAGAAATTAACAGTATTTTAAGACTTTATTGGGATCGTATTTAGCTTAAAAAGTAGAAGCCTCTCACCTACCTGATAGGGAGGTAAGGAATCTAGTTTAAGTGGTCTCGTTGAACCAAGAATCCCCGTCTCTTTAGAGCGGGGAGTGTCAAAAATCCACGTTCCGCTCAACAGCACAATCTGGCGGCTATTTTGTTAAGCGCAGAATTTTTCCACGGAACGGACAAAAATTTCTACACCCATAGCCAAGGCGGTTTCATCAAAGTCAAACCGGGGATGATGATGGGGATAGGCTAAGTCTTGGGCTGGGTTGGCAGAACCGAGGAAGAAGTAACAACCAGGAATTTCTTGTAAGAAAAATGACATATCTTCACCGCCCATAGTTTGGCATTCTGGCACGACACCTACAGGAGTTTCGATGACTTCTTCTGCAACGGACTGCACCAGGGCCGCGATATCAGCATCATTAATTACTGGTGGATATAGATTGCAGTAATCAAAGTTATATTTTGCCCCATGACTCTGGCAAACTCCAGCTATAACCTGCTCGATTCGCTGTTTAAAAAAGCCGGTGAAATCAGGGTTAAAATACCTGATGGTGCCACTCATCCGGGCTGTGTCAGCAATCACGTTGCACGTGGTTCCAGCATGAAGTTCCCCCACTGTCACCACTGCCGAATCTAAGGGGTTGACGTTGCGAGCGACAATAGTTTGTAGGGCATTGACTATTTGGGCAGCTACGACAATCGAATCAATGGTTTGATGGGGCATTGCACCATGTCCACCTTTACCTAAAATTGTGCAGTTAAAGCATTCTACCGCCGCCATCAAGGCGCCAGCACGGATACCCACTGTCCCCAATGGCAGATTATTCCACAGGTGCAAACCGATAATTGCATCTACATCAGGGTTTTTCAGTACCCCAGCCTCAATCATCGGTTTTGCGCCTCCCGGACCTTCTTCGGCTGGCTGAAAGATAATTTTGACGATGCCGGCAAAGTCTTGGCGATGCTGTTGAAGATAATAAGCTGTACCTAAGGCGATCGCAGTATGTCCATCATGTCCACAAGCGTGCATCACTCCGTCATGCTGTGAGCGATAGGGCACTTGATTAAGTTCTTGAATTGGCAAAGCATCCATATCTGCCCGAATTGCCAAAACTTTCTCAGCACCAGGTTTATTACCTTTGATAGTGGCAACAATACCAGTTTGGGCTATGCCAGTTTCATGGTCAATTCCCCATTCTTGCAACTTGTGGGCGACAAATTCAGATGTCAGTTTTTCTTGAAAACCTAACTCTGGTTGTTGATGGAGTCGCCGTCGCCACTCTACTAATTGCGGTTGCAATGAGCGGATCGAGAGTCGCAAGGGAGTTAGGTCTACAGCAGCGGAATTGGTAGGAAATGTGGAAACCATGAGGAAGACTAGCTAGTGAAACTAAGCTAATTTAGGTTATTTCCCTAGTTTAGGCGTTTTGAAAATGTAATGTTTCCCAATCTAAATTGGATGCTGCTTGGGCGAGTTTGTCCAAATCAGTGAGGTTATCTAGATGGGGTAAGCAGCCTAAAACGGGGATGTTAGTTAGTGATTGAATTAATTCTGGTGGTGTCCAGTCAGCTATTTCTGCTTCCGTGCGGGGTTGAACACAGTTGAGAATGATGCCTTGGAGTTTCACCCGTTTTTGTCTAGCTAGTGCTACATTCGCCACGGCTTGGGCGATCGCACCCAACCTCACTGGTACTACCAAAAGTGTCGGTAAACGCCATTCTCCCGCCAAATCGGCTACTGTTAACTCCTTGGTGATGGGTGAGCCTAAACCGCCCAATGCTTCTACCAAAACGAACTCACGACGCTTTTGCAGGGCTGTTAAAGCTTGCCAAACTACAGCTAAATCCACAAGGCGATTTTCTTTGGCTGCAGCTATGGGAGGAGCCAGGGGTGCTTCAAAGTACAAAGGGGTAATTTCTTCGGCAGATTGCTCCAGTGCAAACAGATTTTGATACCATTCGCGATCGCCTATTCCTGCTTGAATTGGTTTCATCAGTCCCCAGCTACGCTGGGGATAATATTTTTGCCAATAGGCTGCTAAGGCTGTTGTTAAAACCGTTTTTCCAGCCCCTGTATCAGTTCCCGTAATTAGTAGTGTGTTCAAACTATTTTAGAAGAGTTATTACTTATCAAGTCATTGAGCATCAATCAATTATAAATAAATTTAGTTGCTCTGAACAAGGACACTTTGTCAATGAGTGCTTACGGGGGCAAAATTATTTCTACGTTAACCATAAATACATTCAGGCATTTGTTCATGATTCTTTTTCGCTCATTGTAGAGGATGCCATAGATCCTGCTTAATTTAGGGTGAATTTATTTCACCAGTTTCTGGTGTTGGTGTTATGTCAGTTGGTGGGTTCTGTGGTTCTTCGCTAGTAGTTGGCGTTGGTGTTGGCGTTGGTGTTGGCGTTGGTGTTGGTGTTGGCGTTGCTTTAACTGGGTTTTCTAAGGCAACATTTAGGCTATAGTCACTTGCGGCAATCGATGGAGCCAAACTTAATTGAATAGTATATTTACCAGTTAAAGGCAATATTCCTTCATAAGCTGGAACTTCTTGAGACTGATTATCAATCGGTTGGCGATTAGAACTTAAGATAGTTAATAAAATTCCGCTTCCTTGGTCAACAGACGCAGTTAACTTTTGCCCTGCTTCTCCAATAAAGGCGTACCGAATTATTTGATTGGCTTTGAGAGTATCATCTACCTTAGTTGTGTTAGATGTTCCTAAATTGAGGCGCTTATTAAACACAACAGGTTCAATTTTGGTAGGTGTCGGTGTCGGTGTCGGTGTCGGTGTCGGTGTCGGTGTCGGCGTGGGTGTCGGTGTCGGTGTGAATGTCGGTGTTGTAGTACCAGAAACAACTGGTGAAGGAAAATTTTGTGGTGGTGCTGCTTCTGGTGTTGTTTTTGATTGACTGCGGATTGAATTCACCAGGGCCCAAGAACCTAATCCCGCTAGAATCACTACAGCGCTACCAATTGCCCCAACCGCCAACGGGCTATCTAAAATTGAACCATTGCGACTAGGTGGAATGACAGGATTGGGTTTGTTGGGTAAAGATGAAGGTGGTAATGGGTCAGGGCGATGACCCACAGCCATAGTTTGCAGGTGGGATACAGGGATAGAGACATGAGGTTGATTTAAAAATTGCAGCGCTTCGATCACATCTCCAGCAGTTTGATAGCGATCGCCTGGTTTATAATTCAACATCCGCTGCAAAACTTCGGCAAATCGGGGATTAACTCTCACCCACCGCTGCCAATTCCAAGATAATTGGGTTTCATCAAACAGCGCCGTTGCTTCTTTACCAGTCAGCAAAACTATCGCCGTTACCCCTAAAGCATACAAGTCACTACTAGGATAAACTCGCCC
The DNA here is from genome assembly GCF_014697195.1 of Cylindrospermum sp. FACHB-282. Classification (GTDB taxonomy): domain Bacteria; phylum Cyanobacteriota; class Cyanobacteriia; order Cyanobacteriales; family Nostocaceae; genus Cylindrospermum. Next base: position 3,978 of record NZ_JACJRJ010000063.1, read on the forward strand.
TGTTTGCATTTGCTCACTGGGAGAATAGCCTAATTTACCCACCGAGGTTACTGGTGTTGTGTCTGGGGATTGGAATTTTGTTGCTAATTCTTTCACCACCCCAAAGTCGATTAACACTGGTTTGCCGTCACCATCTCGCAAAATAATATTTTCTGGTGAAATGTCCCGGTGAATAATCCCCAGACTGTGAATATGCTCTAAAACGGGTAACAAAGATATCAGCCACTGCAATACTTCCGCCTCGGTGAAGGCTTGCCCTACAGCTTGACGTTCAGCCAGCAGAGTGCGGTATGTCTTACCTGCAACATAGTCTTCTACCAAAAACAAGCGATCGTCTTGTTCAAATCTCTCCCGGAATTTAGGGACTTGCGGATGATTAATTTGATACAAAATAGCCGACTCTCGCAGAAAAAGCTCTTGTGCCTTTTCCAGAGCGAAAGACCCCGACGCTGTCAGAGTCAATTCCTTAATCGCGCAAAGTTCATTAAAGCGCCTCTGGTCTTCTACCAGATAGGTTCTACCAAATCCCCCCTGTCCGAGAGTTTGAACGATGCGATAACGGTTTTGTAGGACAGTACCAACTGTAATGGGTGGTTGCATAGGGCAGTTGAGTTTTTACTCAATCTGTGAATAGGTTGCTGTCAGTTATGAAATAAGCGGGTAAAATTAGTAATCTAGCACACCAATTTTTTTAGATTTGCGTTGTTTACCTCAACCTAAAAAATTTCCCCGAATCAGCTAGTGGACAGACTTGATGTCAGTTAAGCTATCAATGGTTTGTTTGCCATCAGGACTAAAAAATTAACGCAATGTTAATTTTATTGAGAAATGATTAAAGTTTGTGTGAAAGTTTCAACAAAACTTACAGATGTTTTTTTAGGCTATTTCGGTTAAATCTGCTAAATCTCTGATGATAATATTGCCATGAATGCACATCGAGGGGCTGCTGTGCTCAGTTCTGCAACGTTAAAAGTTCAGCCAGTTACCACAGGAATGTCTGAAAATCATCGTCTGCGGTTATTTTCTGGCTCTGCCAATATACCACTGTCTCAAGAAGTCGCTCGTTATCTGGGGATGGACTTGGGGCCAATGATTCGCAAAAGATTTGCGGATGGAGAGCTCTATATTCAAATCCAGGAATCGATTCGGGGTTGTGATGTCTATTTAGTCCAGCCAACTTGTCAACCCGTCAACGATCACTTGATGGAATTATTGATTATGGTTGACGCCTGTCGTCGGGCTTCCGCGCGACAGATCACAGCGGTGCTGCCATATTATGGTTATGCTCGCGCCGATCGCAAAACCGCTGGACGAGAGTCAATCACTGCCAAGCTGGTTGCTAACCTGATCACTCAAGCAGGGGCTAACCGTGTTCTAGCAATGGATTTACACGCAGCTCAAATTCAGGGATATTTCGATATCCCCTTTGATCATGTTTACGGTTCACCAGTACTGCTGGATTATCTGGCGAGTAAAGAACTACAAGACATTGTGGTTGTTTCTCCCGATGTTGGCGGTGTAGCAAGGGCTAGAGCATTTGCTAAAAAGCTGAATGATGCGCCATTAGCAATTATTGATAAACGTCGTCAGGCTCATAATGTGGCCGAAGTGATGAATGTTATCGGTGATGTCAAGGGCAAAACAGCTGTGTTGGTAGATGACATGATCGATACCGGCGGTACGATTGCAGAGGGAGCGCGATTATTGCGGGAGGAAGGAGCAAGTCAGGTATATGCCTGTGCAACTCATGCGGTGTTCTCTCCCCCTGCAATTGAGCGGTTGTCAAGTGGCTTATTTGAGGAAGTTATCGTCACTAATACAATTCCTATCCCCGAAAACGATCATTTTCCACAATTAGTGGTGCTTTCAGTGGCTAATCTTCTGGGAGAAGCCATCTGGCGGATTCATGAAGATAGTTCACTCAGTAGTTTGTTTCGCTAACAAACACAGGACTCTGATCAACCAAATTTGAAGTGTGAAGTATGAAATGGTTCAGCCTTCATCCTTCATTTTTTATGGTTTTAGGACTGACTTTCCGTAGTGTGCGTTCCCTAACGCACAATCTATAGGACTTTCAATGAATGAAACCAGATAACATATTTATCATTTTTTGTCAACGTGGAAGTTTTAGGTTTGTCAACATCTCTAATTCTAAAACCACCCGTTCTAATTCTTCCACCAGGGGAGTTACTTTAGTTTTGTTGAAAGCATCTACCAGCGCCCGATAATACCACAGTGTCCCCACTCTACCGCCCTGAAAGCGTTCCCACAGTGTTTCACCAACAAGGCGATAATCTTTGAGAATTGACTGAGCATTGTAGAGTTTATCCGCTGCGGATACTAGCTGCACTGATGGGGAAGCGGTGGGAATATGGGCAATGTAAGCTTCTTTGCGCTGTTTCCAAGGGGGTTTGGGTGTGGTGTGGGCGTCTGTGCAACCATCAACAATTGCTGTCACGTTTTCACCAAATCGCTGGCGAATTTCTTCTCTTGTGGCAACACCGCCTTGGTCTTCGATGGCATCATGTAATAAAGCGGCGATCGCTTCCTCTTCGTTTGCACCATGTTCTAAGGCAATACTGGCTACACCTAATAAATGGGCAATGTAGGGGACTCCTGAGCCTTTACGCACCTGTTTGGCGTGGAGTTCGGTGGCGTAGATAAGGGCTGCGGTAAAGCGTTCTGATAGCATTTTCTGCAAATCCGCCTAAAATTAAAATATCTATCCAGTTTATCCATTTGGCGATCGCATCACCATGAACAGTGAAGAAGTATTAGTTCGGTCGTTATACACTGTTACTGATGAAGACTTAATGCTGATGAGTTCGCAAAACCCAGAATTGCGGTTTGAGCGAAATGCTGAGGGAATTTTAGAAACTATGCCACCAACTGGGGGAATTTCAGGAAATAGAGAAGCAAAAGCAGGTGCTTATTTACTAACTTGGGTAGAAAGTCAAGATTTGGGTGAAGTTTTTAGTTCCAGTACTGGTTTTAGGCTACCTAATTCTGCTGTGCGTTCTCCTGATGCTGCTTTTGTCGCTAAAGGACGTTTACCAGCAGGTTGGGATGAGCAAGAAGACAAGTTTATCAATTTAGCACCGGATTTTGTCATGGAAATTCGCTCTCAGAATGATAGTTTGGAAAAGCTGAAAGCGAAAATGCGAGAATATATTGCTAATGGTGTCCAGTTGGGATGGTTAATTGACCAACAAAATCAGCAAGCTTTGGTGTATCGTCGGGATGGTTCAATTACTCAATATCCCGCTACAGCAATTTTGAGCGGTGAGGATGTTGTTGCTGGTTTTACTTTGCCTTTAAAAAGATTATTGTAAGTAGGCGAAAAGAAATCAAACTATTCTTGTCAGTGCGAATAAAAGATTAAATATTACACTGTTCCCATTTTGATACTAAAGCCTTAACACGACTTAAATCCCCATCCCAATAAGCACCAAACCAGCCATCTTTCCACACAAAGCCTAAAAATTCTAGATAAGCGGGTAAATGTCCATGAGGAGCATTAATGCTGAAATTATATTTAGAATATTGAATCCATGAGTGCTTAACACGCCAACCAACAAGATTGCCAAATTGATCTACATTTCCTTGCACAGTATCCCAAATTTTATGTTGGATACTAAAACCAAATTTGCCATTGCTATAATTTATCCATAGTTTATCAATTATATGAAATTCTTCACAAGAAATTTTTTTAATAGATTCAGAATCAAGCCAACGTCCTTTTGTGGGACAACCTAAAGAAAGCATTAGATTACTGGTTTCTATATTTGCGCCTCTCCAATTTCCATCTGCTAGTAAATCACGCAGTTTGTAATAATCAGATTTCAGAGACGATATAACTGGAAATGAGTTGGTTTGCTTTGGAGGTGCAGAATAAATTTTACTGGCAACTTCTACACCTAATAATTTTAGCCAATCTTCTACTGACTGAGGACGATTTTCTGGGTTTATCTCCATACCCTTAATTATTGCCTGATTTACTCTATCACTAATACTAGAATTCATCTTTTTCGGTTCTTCTAATTCTATACCAATTGCTCTCATTGGTGCTATGGTTGGTAATTCTCCAGTTAATAAAGAATACAAGGTTGCAGCTAAAGCATAAACATCTGTGTAAGCACCCCGTTTGGCTCTTGCACCATACTGTTCAATTGGTGCAAAACCATCAGATAATATTTTTGTATGGGTTTTAGTTAAATTAGGCGTAAACTCTCGCGCGATGCCAAAATCAATTAATACCGCTTCGGAATTACTAGAACGCAACATGATATTTTGCGGTTTGATATCTCTGTGCAATAAGCTGTTGTTGTGAACTACCGTTAGCGCTTCACCAATTTGCTGAATGTATCGTAATGCTTCGGCTTCAGACAAGACACCTTGATTTTCAACCAAATTCCCTAAATCTTCCCCATCAATATATTCCATCACCATGCACCACAGGGAATCTTCTTGAATGACTTCATGAATTTGGACAATATGGGGATGAGTGCATTTAGCTAATTTAATCGCTTCATTCAGAAAGTCCTGCTGAAATTTAGCGAAATCAGAACGCCGTTGTATTGAATCATTCAAGGTTTTGATGACAACGAAGCGTCCATTATGATCTCTAGCGCGATAAGTTATACCAAAACCACCTTCACCTAATTCTTTTTCAATGGTATACTTACCACCCTGCAATCGCTGTCCTGATAGCCAAGCCATTACTTATAAATTTATAGAGATATAAGTTAATTTTGGCACAGTGTTTAAGTAAATGCCTATGCAAAGCGATGGCGCATAGCGCCCGCTGGAAGCGATCGCAAAAACAATGTCTAACAAGTTAATGTAGAGACATTGCTTACAAAGTCTTTACATTGTGTTTACACCAGTAGGGGCACAGCATTGCTGTGCCCCTACCGCGTGGTCTACTTACCTGGAAATCCCTGTAAACCTATTCTTCGACTACATCAAACAAATCTTCAATCAACACATCAAAAGTCCGTGCTAACTTTCGCAAGGCAGTTAAATCAGCCATCACCATTCCCGGAGACACGGCATAACTTTTGACGGTGCTATATGGTACTTTAGACCGCTCAGAAACTTCCTTGAGTGTCCAGCCTTCTCTGGCGGCGAACTCTTTAATCCGTAACTTGACCAAACCCATTGTTGACACTTGGCGGATGTATCGACTGACAAAAGTAAATTTTGGTAACTGTGATCGCCTAGGTTGGGCTGAGTGCCCATTGCATCTGTTTGTCAAATTCAGGCGATCGCCATTTAAAATTAACAGCCCATCTCAAATAATAACACCGCCATCTAAACGCGAATCCTCTAGCAATTTTGCCTAACCGTTGAAATTGCTCAACTCTGTACTTGGGGCCAATGGGGGGCTTAATTAAATTTACCCTTTCCCCAAAAAGTCTGAGAATCCTTACCAAGTAAATATTTCACAGCCAAAAACACCCTTCAAATCGCCTCAAATTTTGATCTTGAACGCAGTTGCAAAATTTTACTTAATTGTGACAAATAAGCTAGAATTGTTAAAGGTTCTTTACAGAATTTGCTGATCGTGCCTAGTTCTGTTAGAAAAGCCTATCACCCTAACATTTAGTTGTTAATCCAAAAATCCCCTCTAAGAGTTCCCAAAAAGCTTCTATGACGCTCCCAATTCGTAACGTCGCCATTATTGCCCACGTTGACCACGGCAAAACCACCCTCGTTGATGCACTCCTCAAACAATCCGGCATTTTCCGCGAAGGGGAAGACGTTCCGGATTGCGTCATGGACTCCAATGCCCTAGAAAGGGAACGAGGAATTACTATTCTTTCCAAAAATACAGCGGTTCGCTATAAAGAAACCCTGATTAATATTGTTGATACCCCTGGACACGCTGACTTCGGCGGCGAAGTTGAACGGGTACTCGGCATGGTTGACGGATGTCTTCTAATTGTTGATGCCAATGAAGGCCCCATGCCCCAAACGCGCTTTGTCCTCAAAAAAGCGTTGGAAAAAGGTCTGCGCCCCATTCTTGTTGTCAACAAAATCGACCGTGGCCAAGCTGACCCCCACGTTGCTGTAGATAAAGTTCTCGATCTGTTCTTGGAATTAGGTGCAGATGAAGACCAGTGTGATTTTACCTATCTGTTTGCCTCCGGTATGGGAGGTTACGCCAAGGAAAGCTTGGAAGCAGAAGCGGTAGACATGCAACCCTTATTTGAAGCCATTCTGCGCCATGTACCAGCACCTGTAGGTGACCCCAACAAGCCCCTGCAATTGCAAGTCACAACCCTAGATTATTCTGAATATTTGGGGCGGATTGTGATTGGTAGAATTCACAATGGTACTATCCGCTCTGGGCAGCAAGCGGCACTAGTAACAGAAGATGGCACAATTGTCAAGGGTAAAATCACCAAGCTGATGGGCTTTGAAGGCTTGAAGCGGGTGGAAATGGAAGAAGCAACCGCCGGCTATATTGTCGCCGTGGCTGGTTTTGCTGATGCTTATATTGGGGAAACGATTACTGACCCCAACGAACCCCAAGCTTTACCACTAATTAAAGTGGATGAACCAACTTTACAAATGACCTTCTGGGTAAATGATTCTCCCTTTGCTGGTCAAGAAGGTAAGTTGGTAACTTCTCGCCAAGTGCGCGATCGCTTATTCCGCGAATTGGAAACAAACGTCGCCTTGCGGGTTGAAGAAACCGATTCACCAGATAAATTCCTGGTTTCCGGTCGTGGGGAATTACACCTGGGTATTTTAATCGAAACCATGCGCCGGGAAGGTTTCGAGTTCCAAGTATCTCAGCCTCAAGTAATTTACCGTGAAGTTAACGGTCAACCTTGCGAACCTTATGAACTTCTAGTGTTGGACGTTCCCGCCGATGGTGTTGGTAGCTGCATCGAACGCCTAGGACAACGCAAAGGCGAAATGCAAGATATGCAACCTGGTAGTGGCGATCGCACCCAACTAGAGTTTGTCATTCCTGCCCGTGGCTTAATTGGTTTCCGGGGTGAATTCATGCGGATGACTCGTGGTGAAGGCATCATGAATCACAGCTTCCTCGACTACCGTCAATTCAGTGGCGAAATTGAAGCCCGGAACAAAGGCGTTTTAATCTCCTTTGAAGAAGGCGTTTCTACCTTCTACGCCATGAGAAACGCTGAAGATAGAGGTTCATTCTTTATCACTCCCGGCACTAAAGTTTACAGAGGCATGATTGTTGGTGAACACAATCGCCCCCAAGACTTAGAACTGAACATCTGTAAAACCAAGCAGCTAACCAACCACCGCGCCGCTGGTGGCGATGAACTGGTACAGTTGCAAGCACCCATAGACATGAGTCTAGAACGTGCCCTTGAGTACATCGGCTCAGATGAATTAGTGGAAGTTACACCCCAATCAATTCGTCTCCGCAAGATGTCGAAGAAATTAGCGAAACGGTAATCCGTAGGGGCGGGGAAACCCCGCCCTCTTTCTTGATCTTTTGAGATTAATAATTTTCCCTTATATCAATTTTTAGAAAATCTGTAAAAATAACTGTTTCTCAATAAATAGCCCCTATTCTCAATATTATTGATACTATTGTCAATTATTTTACGAAGATTTGTCTTTTCAGCGATTGATATTGACAGACTAATTTTTTTTTGGTATTTTTAGTTAAACTGACAAGGCGTTGCTATAAGGTTTTAGGTTCTTTTTTCTCACGCAGGGACGCAGAGACGCGGAGAAAGGAACAAAGGTTTTATTGAAGATTTACTCACCATACCCAAGTTAAAAACCTGATGATAAAAAATATTGGGTTGACACAAGGAAACATTACTTTTCCGCAGAGCAGGACTTTAGAGGAGTTTTTACAACTTCCTTATATTGAAGAATCACCAGCTTGGGAATATATTAACGGAGAAGCAATTCAGAAACCGATGGGTGGTGGTAAACACAGTCTTTTACAAAAACGTTTAGTTGCAGTTATTGATAATTTGGGAAGTAACTACGAAGCCTTTCCAGAGTTGCGCTGTACCTGCGGTAATCGTTCAGTACTTCCTGATGTTGCAGTAATTTCTACTAATCAAATACCATTGGATGAGAGCGGTGATATCATTAGCAGTGGTATTGATTTCGCACCCCCTTGGATAATAGAAATTCTTTCCCCTGCACAAAGTCAAACTAAAGTAACTGGCAATATTTTACACTGTTTGAGAAATGGCAGTCAATTAGGATGGTTGATTGATCCCAGTGAACGCTCTATTTTAGTTTATCAGCCTAATCGTTTACCAGATTTGTTGGCAGGAAAAGATATCTTACCAGTTTTAGAAGATTTGAATTTGATTCTCAGCGTTGATGAAGTTTTTGCTTGGTTACAAAGATAAAATTAAAACCTTCTCTGAGTCAATATCAGAACTAATTTCACATCAAGTTACATTCAAATTGCAAGGAGTGGAAATGATGTTGTTAGAGCTAAAGCGCATTCATGTACCACCAGGACAAAGAATAATATTTAAAGATGTCACTTGGCAAGAATTAGAAACAATTCTTGAAGAATTAGGAGAGCATCGTGCAGCGCGAATTGCTTATGACAGGGGAATATTAGAAATTATGGCTCCATTACCAGAACATGAATATGATAAGGAAATTATTAGCGATTTAGTTAAGGCATTATTGGAAGAATTAGATGTTGAGTTTGTCAGTCTTGGTTCTACTACGTTTAGAAATCAATTTATGGAGAAAGGTATAGAACCTGACCAATGTTTTTATATTAAAAATGAAGCTTTAATTCGCGGGAAAAAGCGACTAGATTTAACAATCGATCCTCCACCAGATTTAGCCTTAGAAATTGATATTACTTCCCGCACACATCCAAATATTTATCAAGCTTTACAGGTGTCAGAACTCTGGCGTTTTGAAAAAGGTAAATTGAAAATTAATCTTTTACAAGATGGGAATTATGTAGAGTCTCAGTCAAGTTTAAATTTTCCCGATTTACCCTTAATTGAAGTCATTCCCCAATATCTTGAGAAAAGTAGAATAGCCGGGAGGAATGCGACGCTTAAGGCTTTTCGGAGTTGGGTAAGACAGCATTTGTTAAAGTAGGTCAAAAATCACGGTAATATAAAATTTATTTTTGAAAGTACCTATTGCGGATTACTGGATGATTTGCAAGAAATCTTTGTTAGTTTCATGATATTCACCTAAACCCTAATAAATAAAATCTTGATTCTTTCTATGAAATTCAGTATATTTAATTAGCTTTATACTGTAATCCAACAAATCTAAAGCTAAATTCCCATAAATCAGATAAGATTGATATATTTAAGGTAAATAATTGTCATCTACTAATTGTGCAAGAGTGTAAGAAGATTTTTCCGGGAAAATAGTTAAATCGGTTTTAATTTGCACAAAATCAACTGCACTTTGATAAATATTTTCTAAATCATCCTGTAGCTTGTTCATTAAATTCGTGGTGATATGATTATTTAAGTCATATCTAAAGTTTTTAATTTCTCCGATCCAATGACGATGGTTTCTTTCATATTCCACCTGCCAATCTTGAAGTAATAATATATGAATGATGATTTGTCTTAAAAGACTTTTGGCTTTGGCAAAATCTCTTTTACCCAAGCTTATTAATTCCTCAATTAAGTTCTCTAAATCAAGTTGGCTAAACTGTTTTTGTTTTAATAACTCAATAGTTTCTTCTAGCCATAAATTGTCATCGGTTTCATAGAGTTGTTTTAAGTTGGTAGTAATTGTCATATTTTTACATTTAACATAAATTTTTAAGTCAACTACACACACTGCATCAATGAATCTTCCCTTAGTTCCATAATTTAATCATACACAGCAGTCCTAGCTCTGACAAAGTTATATAGCAATCCTAAATAAGATATGTTCGCGGATCGTGCCGTAGGCATCACCTCTCTTTTTTCTCTGCCTCTGCGCCCTCTGCGTCTGGAGCGGTTTGTTTCGTCTCTACATTCTGTTTCTGTGCATTTCAGCCTTTTTTGAGCTAAAAAGAGAAGATGAAAATTACTAAACGCTTTACTAATTGGTTAGAAATTCGCGCTAGTAGTCCTACTTATGGTGGTTGGGTCTTAGCCGGAACTGCTATTTGTTTTTTTGGGGCTGCCGTTAATACGATGGCTGGCTGGTTGTATGTCATCAGTGGGGTCAGTTTCGCGCTTTTAGGTGTAGCAGCTTTCTTACCACCGCGATCGCTATCTGGTCTAGTTGTCAAACGCCGTCCCATCCAGCCAGTTTCAGCAGGAGACGAATTGACAGTGGAATTAGAAATCCACAATCAGAAACAGCAACCTGTCACCGACCTGCAAATTGAGGATTTATTGCCCTTCGTTTTGGGAAAACCAATCAAAAAAGCGATCGCCATAATTCAGCCTCAAGAGAGTTACACTTGGGTATATTCCCACCCCAGCCAACGCCGGGGTGTTTATCGCTGGCAGACAACAGAACTGGGTACAGGTGCACCTTGGGGATTGTTCTGGTGTCGTCGTCCCCAAAAATGCCCAGTCAAAGCCATCGTTTATCCCACAGTGTTACCCCTGAGCACCTGCCCCCTCGTCGATGAAATGGGACAAGAAGATAGCCAGAGAGGTGATCCTCGTGGTAGACCATTGCAGACAGCAACCACCGGATTAGTGCGATCGCTTCGTCCCTACCGCATTGGAGATCCTACCCGTCTCATCCACTGGCGTACCAGCGCCCGGTACGGGGAATTACGGGTGCGGGAATTAGAAATAATTACAGGCGGAGAAGAAATCATCATTGCCCTTGATAGTGCTGCCAATTGGGAAGAAGAGCAGTTTGAACAAGCAGTTACCACCGCAGCATCGTTGTATTTTTACGCACAACGGCAACAATTGCAAGTGCAACTATGGACAGCATCCACAGGTTTAGTAAAAGGCGAACGGAACGTTCTCGAAACCTTAGCTGCAACCACCACCCTAGAAGACGACAGCGCCGTACCTGAAACCTACCCCTTAATTTGGCTAACTCAAAACCCCCTCCGCATCTCTTCTCTGCCTTTGGGTAGTCGCTGGGTATTGTGGGAGAATCATTCTGCACCACCAGCACAACTGGTAATCAATAAAGATTATCCTGGTATAATCTTGCAAACTGAGCAAGGGCTGCAACCCCAGTTGCAACAATCATTGCGTTCATATTGAATCCAAATGTTGACTTGTGCAAATTTGTATTTAACTTACATTATGTTAAGTTTTTGGGATTTCCGAGATGTTTTCTGATCCCAGCACAGTAGACAGACAAGCCTTTAAGCAAAGGTAGATCAAAATTAAAAACTTAGGTTGGGGAAAAATCCCCAGTCATACACCTGTGGGGCTGAGGTACAATGCAAAGAAATATTTAAATTATGAGTAGCCGATCTAATGATCTCATCAGAAGTTAACACAAAATCCAGCGATAAAAGCCTAGAGGCAATGCGGCATTTTTCCGAACAATACGCCAAGCGTACTGGTACATACTTCTGTTCTGAGCCTTCTGTTACCGCAGTGGTAATTGAAGGACTAGCTAAACACAAAGACGAACTCGGTGCACCTTTGTGTCCCTGTCGCCACTACGAAGACAAAGAAGCTGAGGTGAATGCTACATTTTGGAACTGTCCCTGTGTGCCAATGAGAGAACGCAAAGAATGCCACTGTATGTTGTTCCTCACCACAGAAAATGAATTTGCTGGAGACCAGCAAGAAATTTCTCTCGAAACAATCAAAGAAGTGCGAGAAAGCATGGGATGAGCCAAACCATGCCCCAAGAGTTTTGGCAAGGCGTAGAACAGTTCAATTCTGGACAGTTCTATGCCTGTCATGACACTTTAGAAGCTCTGTGGATTGAAGCCAGCGAGCCAGAAAAAAGCCTTTATCAAGGTATTCTGCAAATTGCAGTAGCGCTGTATCATCTGGGTAATGGTAATTGGCGAGGAGCAGTAATTTTGCTAGGAGAAGGTACTAATCGCCTGCGACGTTACCCAGCTATTTATGGCTCTATTGATATAGAAGAATTCTTAAATCAGAGTTGGGCATTATTGGCGACACTACAACAAACAGGCCCAGACAAAATTGCTGCTGGTGATTTTGGTGAAAATGAAACCTTGTCCTTGCCGAGAATTTCCCTAGTAGATAATTTAGCATCAGGACTGGGGAATGGGGAAATAGTTTCCTAGTTGTCAATCCCCACCTAAAAAATGTGAGAGCTAGTTACTAGTAAGGTCGGCTCGACCTGAAGTTACCCCTGTGGATAAAAAGTAGCATTCTACCTTGATTGAGACAGGAAAAAAACACTAAGCCAGGTTAACTAGGTTTAGATGAGCTTTTTAGAGCAGATAATTTATTTTGTGGAATACTCAGACTTTCTGCCTTCACATCTGAGAAGCTAAGGTGGTAGCGAAACTTAAGGCCAAGGAAAGCGTCAACAGTAGGGAACCAAGACTTATCCGCAATTATTCCAGACAGTAAATTCTATCTCTGGATACAGTACTTGACATAATTGAAATACAAGCCGAAATCCCCAAATTTGCTATGATGCCCTGCTCTCAATTTTCCAAATCAAAAATGCGTCGCTTCGGATTAGCTTTGGTGCTACCAGTTGCACTATTGGGCGCAAATTTATTTCCTCCCCAAGTGCAAACCGCTACTGCACAAGCATCAGGGGGAAATCGTCCCCTCACCATCCGTTCTGATGTGCAAGAATATGACGCCAAAACTCAAGTGATTACCGCTCGCGGTAACGTGCAAATGTTTTATCCATCTCGCCAAATTCAGGCAACTTCTGCTCAAGCACAATATTTTAGCAAAGAACGCCGAATTGATTTCACAGGCAACGTCTATATTTTGCAACAGGGTACTAATAGTATTCGCGCAGAGAAGGTGACTTATTTAATTGACCAAGGAAAATTTGTCGCCTTACCCCAATCCAACCGTCAGGTAGAATCTATCTACATGGTAGAGGACGCAGGTAATAGCGGACAAGCTGCTACACCAGCCTTAAAACGTCCTAATTAGCATCAACCAACCATAAAGGGTGCTTCTCGCGTGAAAATTGTTTTAGAGAATATTCATAAATCTTACGGCAAAAGAGTTATTGTCAATCGCGTTAACCTTTCTGTTGCTCAAGGTGAAGTCGTCGGGTTACTAGGCCCCAATGGAGCAGGTAAAACGACGACTTTTTATATAGCCACAGGCTTAGAAAAACCCAATCAGGGTAGAGTCTGGCTAGATACTCTGGATATTACGGCATTGCCAATGTACAAAAGGGCGCGGCTAGGCATTGGCTATCTAGCGCAGGAACCAAGTGTTTTTCGCCAACTTTCGGTACAGGAGAATATTCTCCTGGTGCTAGAGCAAACTAATGTGCCACGATGGGATTGGGCAAGGCGACTGCAAACTTTACTGCGGGAGTTTCGTTTGGAAAAATTAGCTCATAGTAAAGGTATTCAACTGTCTGGTGGTGAGCGACGACGGACGGAATTAGCCAGATCCCTGGCTTCTGGGAAAGAAGGTCCAAAATTTTTGTTTTTAGATGAACCATTTGCTGGTGTTGACCCCATAGCAGTTTCGGAAATTCAGCAAATTGTCGGGCGATTGCGCGATCGCGGTATGGGTATATTAATTACAGATCACAATGTCCGCGAAACCCTGGCCATCACTGACCGGGCCTACATCATGCGCGAGGGGCAAATTCTCGCTTTTGGTACTGCTGAAGAACTATACAGTAATCCCCTCGTTCGTCAATACTATTTAGGTGATAACTTCCACGCCTAGTTTGATTAAATTAATTGGGGTATTTATATATTTTTTGTTTCGCGCAAAGGCGCAAAGGCGCAAGAAAGAACGCAGCTTTGTTTGATCTAAGTTGCAGATATTTAAATTTTAAAATTGCTTATGTTATCTAAGAAGTTTAGATTTTTTAACAGCCTGACTTCGCTGCTGCCTTTTTCGATCATGGATCGTTATTTGATTATGCAGCTACTGCCGCCGTTTTTGTTTGGCGTCGGGGCTTTTACTTCTGTGGTGTTGGCAATAGATAGCTTATTTGAATTATTGCGGAAAGTTGTAGAATCTGGGCTACCAATAGAGATCGCCTTTAAGGTGTTTTTCTTAAAGCTGCCCTTTGTGATGGCTTATGCTTTCCCCATGTCTACCTTGCTGGCTACTTTGATGACCTATAGTCGTCTTTCTAGCGAAAGTGAACTCGTTGCCCTGCGTGGCTGTGGGGTCAGCGTCTATCGCATGGTGACAACGGCTGTGATCTTTAGTTCTCTGGTAACGGTAATGACCTTTGTGTTCAACGAGCAAATTGCACCAGCCGCAAATTACCAAGCGACTCTTACCTTAGAGCAAGCTGTGAGGTCAGACAAACCAAGTTATAAGCAGCAAAATATCTACTATCCTGAATACCGGGAGATCAAGCAGCCAGATGGTAGTAAAAACAAGATACTTTCACGCTTGTTTTATGCTGATCAATTTGATGGTAAGCGGATGAAAGGCTTGACAATTATAGACCGCTCCACAGAAAACTTAAATCAAATTATCGTCGCCGAATCTGCCCAATGGAATGGCTCACAAGGTGTCTGGGATTTTTATAACGGCACAATCTATTTAGTAGCTGCCGATCGCTCATATCGCAATATTTTGCGGTTTGAACACCAACAACTGCAACTTCCCCGCACGCCCTTAACTCTGGCAGAAAGCAACCGGGACTACGGCGAAATGAATATTGTCGAAGCCCTAGAAAGATTAGAAATTGAGCGCCTGAGTGGCGATCGGCAAAAAATTCGCAAACTCGAAGTGCGAATTCAACAAAAAATTGCCTTTCCATTTGTATGCGTCATTTTTGGTTTGGTTGGCTCCGTTATGGGAACTATCCCTCAGCGCACTGGACGAGGGACGAGTTTTGCCATTAGCGTCGTAGTTATTTTCAGTTACTACTTACTTTTGTCAGTTTGTGGTGCTTTAGCACAGGCTGGTATCGTCTCTCCCTTCGTTGGCGCTTGGTTGCCCAACTTTTTTGGGTTAGCCATAGGTCTAATTCTATTAATGCGGGTTGCCCAAAAATAAATCAACCCTACAGGAAGCCGCTTCCCGTAAGGTTAAAAATTATCCTCAATATTCCGTATAGTAGGCATCTGGCCTGTTCGCAATACGGAATATAAAAATTTTGGCTGAAAACCCCCGTGCATTTATGCCGGGGAGTGTCAATTTGTGGATTACTTTATCGTCGCAGCTAATCAGCACCGTACCCGCAATTTCTCAAAGAAATAAATTGCCCGATGCAACATATCTGCATTAAGACTGATGACTTCGGCATTCTGGGGCAGCTGGATTTTCCCTACAGTATTTCTCAAAAGAAACTTTGGCTGATACCATGCCTTCAGCTTTCTGATGAGCTGCTTCTGCCTGGAGTTCTTCTACCTCATCCCAGGCCGTAGCGCAGGCTTTCGAGTAAGCTCCTTCTTGGGTACAAGTAGCACGAGCATCTGCGATCGCTTTTTGAATTTTCTCATCCAGCAGCAGCGCTTTGGGAGCTTCCACAAAGTCACTCTTTGTGAGAATATCTGTAACCGAGATAATACCCAACAGCTTACCTTGAATTACGGGCGCTCTGCGAATTCCTGTATTGGCAAACAACCGCGCTACATATTCCACACCCAGATCAGGATTGACGACAATGCAGGGCTTGCTCATAATTTCGTAAACCCGCACTGCTTTCGGGTCTTTGCCGTAAGCTGTTATCTTGTAGACAATATCTGTTTCTGTAACAATGCCATAGGCATCATTATCATAGCGACGATCCACAACCAGAGCACGCAATCCTTTTTCTTTCATCAACTTGACCGCTTCAGCAACAGTAGCCGAACCGCGAATGGTAACTACGTCCTTGGTCATGATATCTTCGGCTTTCATCATTACTAAAATCTCCTCGTAAATGGTACGGTACGGTGCGCAGCATTACCGCGCACAGTTTGGTAACTAGGGAAAAAGTTGAACTGTTATCCAGCCACAACAATAAAATTAGTTCAGCTTTCAATTTGTGATGCTATCCAAAGTGACCGATGTCCAAAAACAAAGCATAATTTACCTTAACTTTTTAGAAAGCTTGGTCAAAAAAGCCAAAAGTAAATTTTTAACTCATAACTCCGTATTACTAATGACTAATAACTTTTGAGAGGCTAGGATCAAATAAACATCCGACTGTAGTTGTGATCCTTCCTATTGAGGATTTGCTCTCAACTTGCGTCTATTTGTCTCAGTTTCCAGCCAACTTCAATCATCTAACCCATGCCACATAGTCAATACCCTCCCGCCTACTTACGCTATCTCAGAGCCAGGTTATGGAATTTAGGGCGACCTGGTTTTTGGGGAACAGCAATTTTTTTATTTGTTATCGGGTTCGTAATTCGGGAATACTGGTTAAATCCAAATATTTTCACACACAAGCAAAATACCGAAGTCGCTTCGCCAAAGCCTGGTGAATCCTCATTTTCAGAAGAAGATAAAGCTGTGGTGGCGGATATTGATAACTTGCCAGTCCTATTGAATGACTTTGAGCAAGCAACTCTCTCTATCACTACAATCAATCCCCTGGGAAACACTCAGACAAAGAAGAGCGAAGGCTTAATTGAGGATGTGATTAACAAGCAAAATGCTGCTGCTAGTAAAGCAAAATCCAATCCTGGCTTGGGGATAGTTAATAGCACACCCTCTCCAAATGTGAAAAATCCCTTTGTGCTTCAAGCAGAAAATTTATTGCGGTCTGGTACAGGTGATGGTGGCCAATTTTTAGGGGTCAATTCTTTAACTACATCACCAGAACCAACAGAAACGACAACTTCCTCTAGCTGGGAAATGGGATTAACTAACAAGACTAAAAATAATCAAAATCCTGTCTTAATCAATCCCTTACAAGCAGAAATTAATCAAGCGACAAATCAGAATTTTTCTAGGCTGAATAATTCTACTTCAAGTCAAATAAATCCTTTGGGGCAAACCTCCTCTAATGGAGCAACGATGATGCTACCCAGTCAGAGTTTACCACCTGGTACGGGAATGGGCTACACTCAGCCAACTGTTACTAACCAGCCACAAAACCCCTACAGTAATTATAATGGCGTGCAGACTTTGCCAAACGTGGTAACACCATCTACGGCAGTGCTTCCTGTCACTCCTGCTGCACCTAATAATATTTCACCTGATTCTGTGCAGTCTTCAACTCAAAGTATTACTAATAATACAACTCCTGTGGGATATGCCAACTATGGTAATACTAGTTTGCAGCAGCCTAATCAATTACCAACATCTACATTTAGCAATCCCAGCTTAGAGCAACCTAATCAATTACCACAGTCTAACGATTTATATCCTCGTCGGGTACGTGGGTATAGGAGATAGTGGAGATAGTTTGGCGATCGCTTTTTTAGCGTAAGGCTAAATTCTCTTAAACTGCTGCACTCAACAAAGACACAACATACTGATTCAGACTCACTCCTTGCTGTTCAGCAGTTTCAGCCAAACGACGATGCAGAGATTTAGGCATCCGCACCAGTAACTTACCGCTATAGTTATCATCTTTACTGGGTAAAGGAATCTCATCACCAGCTTTATAAGCTGTTTCAATCCACAATTCCCGCGCTTCATTGATATTTGCTACAGTTTCTTCTAAGGTTTCACCTTGGGTGAGACATCCCGGTAATTTTTTTATTTGTGCTACATATCCTCCTTCTGGGTCAGGGTAAAGTGTGACAGGATATTGAAGAGTTAAATAATATTCTAGGGATGGTTTTTCAAGCATTATCTATCTTGAGAATATTTCATTGATGAACAATTATCGTATCTCTACTCATTTCGATGACCGAATATTGCTGAAATAATTCTATTAGTTGTGGTAAATTTTTGATAAATATTGCCTCAAGTTCTGTGTTCTTAATATTGCCTGTTGTAACTTGTAGTAGCTTGTAAGGTTGTTGCCTAATTATAAAAGAATCGAAAAAGTCAGAATCTTTACTAATAACAATCCGACTTTCCTGAATTGAAATTGTATTTATTTCTTCATTAGTGGTGGCATTTCTGTTAGGTAAATCTTTAGTATGGATTGTGTCATAACCAGCAGATTGCAAGATAAACGCCACATTTCTTGGTAATTGGGCATCTACTAAAAACTTCATTATGCTATTTTGTGTATGCTTTTTACCTGACTAAGACGAGCCGCAAATAACAAAACAGCTAAAATATCTTCACGTTCTAAATCATCGTAATCGGCTAAAATATCCTCAATACTCATACCCGCACTGAGTAATTCTAAAATAAATTCAACTGGGTAGCGTAAACCTCGAATACATGGTTTACCGTGACAGATATTTGTATCAATTGAGATTCGTTGTAAAAGTGTGTTGTTCATGGTTTCTTTATTTTACTCAATGACAGGAAACACCAAATATGAAGCATTGCTTAAGGCTGTCCCAAAAGCCGAAAATGACCAACTATCGTTGCTCCATATCGTGTTCAATTTGTATAGTGCGTAAGTTCTATATATTTAGTCTCCAACACCTGCCTTAAAAATTTGTTCAGCGGTCAATTTTAAATTTGGGAAAGTGGGTGAATTAATTATCTCAGAGCCTCTAAATTGAGTAACTTGGTACTCTGCCTCAATTAAATTATAAATAGAGAAAGTAGGTCGTTTGGGATTACCTATATATCGTCTACCACCCAAACCTAAATAATCAATAATCCAATATTCAGGAATACCTAAAAATTCGTATTGTTCTAATTTAAGTGCGTAATCGTCACTCCAATTTGTGGAAACTACTTCTACAATTAACCTAACGGAACTACCTATAGTGATGATTGATTCTCTTTGCCAGCGTAGCTCATTATTATTAACATTGCGCTTATCTAAAACAATCACATCTGGTTCATATCCTGATTCTCCTGGCGCTTTAATAATGCATTCTTTGGGGATGAAATAGGGTAATTTAGAATTACGAATTTCTAAGAATAATTCACCAGAGGTAAACCCAGCAACTTCTGAGTGCATTCCTGTTGCTTTCGGCATTGCTATAATTTCCCCATCATGTAATTCATAGCGTCTTTCGCTTTTTTCTGGATACCAAGCGATAAATTCATCAAATGTTACTTGCTGGGATAAAGCCTGTATCATGATTTCTTTTCGATAACTTCTGCGGACTGATATAGCAATCTTAGGTGATTCATAAATACACGCGCAGGCTAGAAGCCTGCGCTACAAGATTTTTTAGCTGATCTTAATTACTCACACCAAAGCTGCTTCAGGAATTGCACCTTGCATTTTACCGAAAGCGTCAATTAAGTTTTGCAACTGCTGATCTGCCTTAAAAACGCCCAAACCGCGAACCGTTACC
Organism: Cylindrospermum sp. FACHB-282; assembly: GCF_014697195.1. Taxonomy (GTDB): domain Bacteria; phylum Cyanobacteriota; class Cyanobacteriia; order Cyanobacteriales; family Nostocaceae; genus Cylindrospermum. Next base: position 23,374 of record NZ_JACJRJ010000063.1, read on the forward strand.
TTACCCGGAGAATAGACAAAACGCGATCGCATACTTTCTGTTAAATTCTCCGCTAACAAATTCCAAGCAGGTTCAGCCATTGGGGTTTCTAAAACGATGTGTTGCTTGTTCTCTGGCTTAATCCGGCTAAATCCGAGATTTTTCGCTAGCTGCTTCAGTTCCATCACCCGCAAAAGTTGATTTGCAGGTACGGGAATTGCCCCAAAGCGATCGCACCATTCACCAGCAATCTGCTTTAATTCTCCCTTAGATTTAGCCGTTGCCACCGCCCGATAAGCACTCATCTTTTGATCCAAATCGGTAATATAATCAGCAGGAATAAAGGCTGTAAGGTTGAGGTCAATTTGGGTATCATCAACCTTGGGTATTTCTTGACCACGAATTTCCCGAATTGCCTCTTCTAACATTTCCATATACAAATCAAAACCGATGGCATCCATTTGACCAGATTGTTCTGCACCCAGCAAGTTACCCACCCCGCGAATTTCCATATCTCGCATTGCTAGCTGATATCCAGAACCGAGTTGAGTAAATTCTTGAATTGCTCGTAACCGTTGCCTTGCTGCATCAGTTAGAGCCCGCTGCTTGGGATAAAATAGCCAGGCGTGAGCTTGGATTCCCGCACGTCCCACACGTCCCCGCAACTGGTACAATTGAGCTAACCCAAAGCGATGAGCATCTTCAATTAAAATGGTGTTAACTCGCGGAATATCTAACCCAGACTCAATAATTGTCGTACAAACGAGGATATCTGCGTCATTATTGCTGAAAGTGAGCATGGTTGATTCTAACTCGCTTTCATCCATTTGACCGTGAGCGATCGCCAATCTGCCTCCCGGTATCATCTCCCGCAAATTAGCTGTAGTCTCTTCAATTCCCTCCACTCGCGGCACCACATAAAACACCTGTCCACCTCTATCTAATTCTTGACGAATAGCAGTGCGGACTATTTCTGGATTCAGCGGTGCGAGATGAGTTTGAATCGGCCGTCTCGTTGGGGGTGGTGTGGTAATCAAACTCATTTCTCGAATTCCCGACAAAGACATATACAAAGTCCGGGGAATGGGAGTAGCTGACAGGGTAAGCACATCAACTTGAGTTCTCAGGCTTTTAATTTTCTCTTTCTGATTGACGCCAAACCGCTGTTCTTCATCTACCACCAACAGTCCTAAATCTCGGAAACTCACACCTTTACCCAGAAGTTGCTGCGTCCCGACGACTACATCTAATTCACCTGTTTCTAGTCGCTTGAGAATCTGACGGCGTTCTTCAGGGCTGCGGAAGCGGTTGAGTAATCCCACATTTACCGGGTAAGGGGCAAAGCGTTCTTTTAAAGTGTGGTAGTGCTGTTGCGTTAAGATGGTGGTAGGTGCAAGAAGTGCCACTTGTTTACCAGAGGTGACGGCTTTGAAAATAGCGCGAATGGCAACTTCTGTTTTACCAAAACCGACATCACCACAAATTAAGCGATCCATTGGGCGATCGCTTTCCATATCCCGTTTGACATCTTGCACAGCCTTGAGTTGGTCTGTGGTCGCTTGGTAGGGAAAAGAGTCTTCTAGTTCCTCTTGCCAAGGCATATCTGCGGGATAGGCAAAACCTTGTTGTTGCGATCGCGCTGCATACAATTTTAACAAATCCACCGCCAACTTCTTAATCGCTTTGCGGACTTTGTTCTTAGTATTATCCCAAGCTTTCCCAGTCATTTTGTGCAGTTCTGGTGCTTTATCGCCATTAGTGCGGAACCGTGAAAGAGAACCCACTTGATCAGCTGCCACTCTCAGCAACCCATCAGCATACTGCACCACCAAATAATCACGGGTTTCATAGTTAATCGTCAGACTTTCCAGCTTGACAAATTTACCAATGCCGTGGCTTCTGTGAACCACATAATCCCCCGGACGCAATTTGTTGGGGTCAACTTGCTTAGAAGCAGCTTTGCGGCGTTTGCGGATATAGCCAGGAGTCGCTAGAGAATGCTGCCCAAAAAATTCGCGGTCAGTAACAACTACTAATCGATATGTAGGCAGAATAAACCCTTCTAATTCCGCCAGACCAGAATATTTGAGGGCAATTGGCGTATGGTTGATTTGTAACTTATCAATTGCTTGGTAGTCGCGGGGATTAGGGATAAACTGAGCCGGACAATCGTGTTCTTGCAACAGAGAGACAGAACGGGAAGGTTGAGCAGAAAGCAGCCAGATAGAAAAATTGCGATCGCGATCTTGTCTAATTGTTTCCGCTAATTTAGCAAACTGGTGTGGCGTGACAGGAACAGGTCTACTCGCTAGATTCACACCACTATTTTCCTCAGCCAATTCCGATAAATATAACCTTTTAAATTTGCTAGTTTCAGCTAAACATTCATCAAAAGAACGGTGAATTCGAGGCAATTTACCAGCGATCGATAACTGACTATCAGCATTTTCCACCCAGCGATCGCTATGAGCATAACACTGTTCTGGCTCATCAATGGCAATCAGAGTATTTTCTGGTAAATAGTCCAGCAGAGAAGCTGGTTGCTCAAAAGCCAACCCCAAAAAACGCCGACTACCTTCTAAAACTGCTGAGTCCTGAGTAATGAGTTCTGAGTCTGAATTTAATTCAGCATTCAACACTCGAAACTCGGCACTATCTTGCAATGCTGACATGACAATAGGCGCAAAGCTAGTAGGAGTCAGAGTTAGCTGTTCAACTTTATCCAAAGCAGAACGTTGAGTTGTTGGGTCAAATTCCCGAATTTGCTCGATTTCGTCCCCAAACCATTCCAGTCTAACTGGCAACTCAGAGGAAACCGGGAACACATCCACAATATCGCCCCGTCGGCTCCATTGCCCTTCCGTTTCCACCAGAGGCACTCGCTCATATCCTAGAATCGTGACTTTTTCACTGAAAGCATTCAGGTCGTATTCCATCCCCTTTTTGAGGGTGAGGCAAAAAGAGCTAAAAACCAATGGTGGTGGTAAATGAGGTTGCAGCGCCCCCGCTGTCGCCACAATTGCAGTTTTTGTCTCCGTTACCCCGTCCCTACCCACCAAATCTGCCAGTACCTGCATTTGTCCCCAATTCAACTCCGTTTCAGGGTCAAAGGGTTCATAGGGGGACGCCTCAGAGGTGGGGTAAAAATGCACAGTCTTCCATCCCATGGCCTCCATTTGTGCGTAAACCCGCCCAGCTTCCTCCAAAGTGGCACATACCACGAACAAATCCCTGCCCTCATTGTTCGCCAATGCCGAAGCTACCAAGCCTTTGGGCAGGCGGGAAATGCCATTTAACCGCAATTCTTGTTGTTTATTGAGCTTAGAGACTAGTTCTGTGGTCAGTGGCGATCGCGCCAAAGCACGCACAATAGAAGAAAATGCCATAAGTTGTATTAAAGTTGGAAGTCGTTGCAGTGAAAAAATCTAGAAGTCCTTGATGTCAACCATTTTAACAAGTCGCCGTAATTCCTCTCCCTCTTAGGGAAGGGTAGGGACAGGATGTAAGTCCGGTAATGCCGAAAGCATCTACGACCAATTTTTTGCCTAGCCAGAAGAGGTTTACCCAGTCTGGGGCGAAAGTCAATACTTTATGTATAGTCAAAGCATTTATAGAATCACGTTTAATACTAGATACTAGGATTTAAGCTACATTCGCTTTCCATAGCGGCAATTCTAAACATGTCTTCCATAACTTTTGAAATTTTAATCATCTTGGTGCTAATTATTGCCAATGGCGTCTTCTCCATGTCTGAGATGGCAATAGTCTCAGCGAGAAAGGTCAGGCTACAACAGCTAGCCAATCAAGGAGACCCAAAAGCACGGGCGGCATTAAAGCTGGCTGAGTCTCCAAATCATTTTTTGTCCATTGTTCAGGTGGGAATTACACTGATCAACATCCTCAACGGTGTTTTTGGGGGAGCTACCATTGCTAAAAGGCTGGCAGAGTATGTCCGGCTAGTCCCTTTTTTAGCGAGTTACAGCGAACCAATCGCCTTTGGGGTAGTAGTCTTGCTAATCACCTATTTTTCACTGATTGTTGGTGAACTCGTACCGAAGCGTCTGGCATTAAACAACCCAGAACGGACTGCGGCCCTGATCGCTATTCCCATGCGAGCTTTGGTAGCCCTTGCTTCCCCAGTGGTATACTTACTAAGTGCTTCTACAGACCTAGTGCTGCGAGTGTTGGGCATCACACCCTCTACCGAGCCGCAAGTGACTGAGGAAGAAATTAAAATCTTAATTGAGCAAGGTACTGAAGCGGGAACCTTTGAGGAAGCCGAACAGGATATGGTAGAACGAGTCTTTCGTTTAGGCGATCGCCCTGTCAGTTACTTGATGACACCCCGTCCCGATATTGTCTGGCTGGAGTTGGAAGACACCCCTGAAGAAAACCGCCAGAAAATAGTTGATAGTGCCTATTCTCGCTATCCAGTGTGTCAGGAGGGACTTGACAATGTCTTGGGCGTTATCCCAGTCACTGACTTATTAGCCCGGAGTTTCCGCAGTGAACCCTTAGATTTAACTGTGGGATTGCGACAGCCCGTATTTGTACCCGAAAGTACCCGTGGGTTGAAAGTTTTGGAGTTATTCAAGCAAACTATCACCCACATGGCCCTGGTAGTTGATGAATACGGCGTCATTCAAGGATTAGTCACCCTCAACGACATTATGAGCGAAATAGTCGGTGATGTTCCTGCTGGCCCTGGACAGGAGCAACCACAAGCTGTACAACGGGAAGATGGTTCCTGGCTTGTGGATGGAATGTTACCTGTAGAAGAGTTTTGGGAACTTTTCGCTCTCGAAGAGTTGGAAACCGAAGAAAGAGGTAGTTATCAAACCTTGGGTGGTTTTATCATCACCCATTTAGGACGTATTCCCGCCGCCGCTGATCATTTTGAATGGCAGGGAATGCGTTTTGAAGTGATGGATATGGATGGTAACCGTGTTGATAAAATCCTAGTTGTGCCAAGGGTAAATCAATCGGCAGATGTTATGTAATTGGTAATTGGTAATTGGTAATTGGTAATTGGTGAGCCAGTGCGCAGAACCGTCTTGTTTCCACGCCACGTGCTTTAAGCCGGGGAACCCGTCCAACGCAGTGGCTCCCCATGAGCAACTGGCGAACCCGAAGGGTAATTGGTAATTGGTAAAAGTATTATCCACATTACCTATTACCCATTAGCCATTAGCCGATTAACTTTGAGATAGACGTTTTACCTCTGCACCTGCTAACATCTGATGAGCTTTTGCTAGCATTTTAGGGATTTTATCAGCGTGAGGACTATGGGCGAGACATTGCCCCAGGTCTAGTTGATCTAGCTTATCTGCTTTGTTGCCAGGAAACCAGGAATTACCATTACCCAGCAAGTTGTAGCGCATTTTGCCGTAATCTACCATGTCGTAGGCGATCGCTAAATTTAACAACAACAAAATTACCCACATATTCACCTGACCCGGTGTTTCTTCCCAACTGGGTAAATTGATTTGCCAGTTTTTTACCCAGTCTTCTCCCAAAATGGCGATCGCTTCTGACTCTAACCGCGCCAAAATAGGGGGTAAGATTTCCCCAGCCTGATCTAGCAATGCTAAAGTTTTCAAGTGTTCATCAAAATCTTCGGGTTTTGCTGCCCCCACACTTAAAGTATGCACCTCTTGATGACTCAGACAAAACAAATCATTAAACACCATCGGACTCAAAGGGGCGCAAAGATTAACTAACTTTTGCGGTGGTTCATACAACAAACCTCCTTTATTTGATGGGCTAATAATAAACACCCCCATGTCGTGGCGTTTAGCTGCTTCAATTGCTGCCCAATTCCATTGATTAATATAATACCAATGCAGGTTAACGTAATCAAATTTATTCGTATTAATCGCCTGGATAATTAAATCTGTTGCCCCGTGGGTAGAAAAGCCAATAAATCTCACTTTTCCTTCTGCTTGTAGCTGCTGTGCCACATCCAAACAGCCACCGGGACGGATACTGTATTCTAAAGATTCAGCATCGTTGATACCGTGTAACCCCAGTAAGTCAACATAATCTAGCTTGAGATATGCCAGTGATTGTTTAAATGTCCGCCGAAATTGTTTCGCATCTGCTACCGGATTGACTTTTGTCTGAACAATTAACTTATCGCGGGGAAACTTGGGCAATATTCTCCCCAACTGCATTTCGGAAGTACCATAACCACGGGCCGTTTCGATATGATTAATCCCCAGATCAACTGCCCGGCGAATAGTCGCTTCCAAATTTTTCTGCTGTTCTGCCGGAATATCCTTTTGGGAAACATCCTGCCATTTAAACTGATATCTCATGCCACCGCAGGAAAACACTGGCATTTGTAATTCTGTGCGTCCAAATCGTCTATATAGCATCAGTAGATTTTGGATTACTTGCCAATACAATATAAAATAGAACTTACGCACTATACAAATTGAACACGATATGGAGCAACGATAGTTGGTCATTTTCGGCTTTTGAACATGGCTTTGTAGGGTGCGTCAGATGTCGAAAATCTGTTCATTATTGCCAAATTATTGGGTCTGACGCACCCTACAACAGACTTAAGCAACGCTCCATATTTGGTGTTTCCTGTCCGTTAAGTCCCATAAAATATAAATGGTAAGCTGACAATCCTATAATGTGCATACCATCATTCAATCTAACTCTTGTGGGGTGGGCAGGAAAGCCCGCCCTTGATGTTCAAATTAAAAGCCCAACAGCTTATTACGGCAGAGCGGAATTAAAAATTCGGTAGTGATGCATAGTAATGATTTAACTTCGTAAACTAGCGTTATGGTGATGAACGAAATACCAGACTGCTCCAATATGATTGTCGAAAGATTTTGAGAAGGATAAAGTTTTACGTACTAAGGGTGAAACTCGTTGAAGTATTTGGCGATGGCACCGCGGACGCCCCAGGCATCGCAAAACTTTTCGGTCTACGGAAATTAGTATATTCCCCTCCGTTTTTCACATCTGGAGGGGATTTTATTGCACAAAGCGATCGCCTGAATCAATAACTAGCAACTTGGATTATTATTCTCTCATGAGAGTGATGGAAAAGCGCTAAGGTGTCAGACCAGACAAATTTCCATCCTGGGACACTTGCTGATCTGCACAAACGACGTTTTGTTGCTATATAGAACCAGCAATAATCAATAGATTGATTGATCTTGCTGCAAATGTACTATTGATTGCACCATTACTGATAGGTAGATCGGTCAGTTTTGCAATTGAAAGGAGCTTGGTAGCAGCACTATAATGGTAGTATTGTGCAGATTCTCCTCCTATAAAACCACCAAGATCGATCTGGGCTGAGAGGTCGTTATCAGATTTATTAATAATCATCACGGTGAGAGCACGATCGCTACTGCGTTCAGCGGCATAAATTGCCAGCTGCCCCTGATCGGCACTAGTAGCCAAAATACTGATATCACCAAATTTGCCCCCTTGACCATCATAATTCTGGTACATCCGAAAGGCAAACGCTCCTGGTTGGTCGGCAGTTGGTGGTTGCCAAAGGGTTGCTAACCCCACATCCTCACGCCCAAAAATCCCTAGCACATCGGCTTGAGCCAAGGCTCCATTCATACCATCAAGAGCACCCCAGTTATACTCCGAAATAGCTAACTTTAGACCAGGGTAGTACTTATTAACCCAAGCATGCATGCGAGGGATCAGGTACACCGCAGTATTGCCATCTTCAGTATCCTTGATCCAGCTTTCATCCACATAACTTGTATCCCACAGGGAGCGGGTACTGCGAAGTCGGCGCGCCCAGACCACGAGTGGGTTAGTTGTATAGCCGCCATCTGATGAAAGTGCGACACCCGCCGCCTCTGGGTAATAATGGAGGCAAAAATAGTCAATAGTACGCTGGCGGCTCTCCTGATCGCGCTCATAGAGTTTAGCCAGATACCAAGCCACAAATGCCTTACCTTTGTGGGCATCACGGTCTTTTTCGGCGGTTTCATCGGGGTAGGAGCCATATGATGAATAGAAGTAGCGCATCCACCCATCCTGTACGGGCCCTAAAATCTGGGCATTTGGATCGGCTTGGCGAATAGCAGCAGCGTAATCGATACTGCGCTGCAATAGTTCTTCGTAGCTTAAATAGCCAGGGAAGACATCGCGGTGGGTCTCAAACCAAATCCCCGGTTCATTATCGAGTGCATAAAAACGGACGCCACCCTCCGAGGCATCACCAAACTTCCCCACTAGATGCCTCACCCAACAGTTTACAAAATCAGGACTAACTGCAATGCTAGTATCGGCTGGGTAATTATAAACAACCAGTGATGAATCGGGGCGAATCCCATTGCCACAATCGGGATCGAATTTGTCAGTTGATTGTTGCTCACCATATTTACTGACCTTAAAACCGCAGTTATAGGGGTGATCGAGTAGGTTCGGGTCATTTTCTGCTTTAGCTTTAGCAACCCAGCCAATGAGTGGAACGGTGATTAATGATTCAATTCCAGCATCCTTGTTACGTTGAATAAAGCGATCAGCAGCAGAATTATTGGGAAGTTCTGAGCGCTTTGGGTTATCGTAGGGGATATTTTCATAATACCAGTCCTTGCCAGTATTGTAGAAATCATTCTGCCAATTGTAGCGACTTGTGGCATTGCCACCCCAACGAACAACTGGTGGTTTGATGGCTTGGCTTAGTTCGGCAAAATGCTGATCATTCATGCCAATAGCATTAATACCATAGATAAGTGGGCTAATGGGATGCCTAGGTGCGGCAGGATTGATACTAAGTTGAAGGGTTAGTTGAGTCATAATTAGTCTTCCCTAAAAAAACGTGTTGAATAAACGTAACCATAGAGGACTCCGATTTTATTTTTGAAAACATACTTAGAGTGACATACTCCTACACTGACTCTAAGAGTACAGTGTAGGCTTCCAAGACAATCCGGCTATTGCTTAGGAGACTCTTGGCTTTAAGAACGGGATGCCCCGCCGCTCTGTTTTT
>NZ_JACJRJ010000064.1 GCF_014697195.1 Cylindrospermum sp. FACHB-282
TAAGCTGATTAAACGTTCTGGTTATGGATTTAGAAATTTTGAAAACTTTAGAGTTAGATGTTTATTAAATTGGGTTTAGCTTATTATTTTGGCATAACAAGTACTGAAGAGCCATACTCTCAGAATTAAGGGGGATTTTGAAAAAGCGATCGCACATTATCAAAAAGCAGCTGAAGTTGCACCGAACCCCCTGACAAAAGTCCAAGGGCAGATAAATCTACTTAGCTTGCTGGTGGAGATGGAAAAAACCGCAGATGCTAAAGCACTTATTCCTATTATCCAATCGCAACTTGCAAGTTTACCTGTCAACCGTAGCAGTATTTACGCAAAGATGAATTTTGCCCGCAGTAGCAAGAACATTCTTCCTCCTGAAGATATTGCCCGGATACTGGCTCAAAGTTGGCAACAGGCACAAAGTATCAACGACAGGCTAGCCCAATCTTACGCCCTTGGCAGCTTAGGAGAAATATATGAACAAACCAAGCAATGGCAAGAAGCTCAGGAATTGACAGAGAAAGCATTATTGATTGCTCAGGAATTAGTAGCTTCAGATGTAGCTTATCTTTGGCAGTGGCAGTTGGGAAGATTATTGAAAATACAGGGGAATTTAAAAAGTGCGATCGCATTTTATGATGCTGCTATTAATACCCTTCAATCTCTCCGCAGCGATTTAGTTGCCGTTAACCGCGATGTGCAATTTAATTTCCGCGATAGCGTTGAACCAATCTATCGCCAGTCAGTAGAACTGTTGTTTCAAGAAAAAGGAGAAGGCAAACCAGACTTAGACAAAGCCCGGAAGCTGATTGAAGCGCTACAAGTTGCCGAGTTAGATAACTTCTTTCGAGAAGCTTGCATAAATAACAAATTTGTAATTATTGACGAAGTTGTAGACAGAAATTACCCCAATAGTGCTATCTTTTACCCAGTTATTCTAGAAAACCAGTTAGAAATTATCCTCAAACTGCCTAACAAACCTTTGAGCCATAAAACTGTTTTAGTTAGTGCTCAGGAAGTAGATCAAGTCATCATGCAATTGCGAGCAGACATAGTTCAACCAGAAAGAACAAAGAAAGTTAAAGCCCTCTCCCAAAAACTTTATAACTGGTTAATTCAACCATACGAAGCAGAATTAAAGGTTAGTGGTGTGAATACTTTAGTATTTATTCCTGATGGTTTTTTGCGTAATATTCCCATGGCTGTATTATATGATGGCCAAGAATATTTAGTTGAAAAATATGCGATTGCTCTCAGTCCTGGGTTACAAATATTTACCCCACAACCTTTTACATCAGTATATTTAACTGCATTGACTGGCGGACTTTCAGAAATACCTAAAAACGAAAGATTTGCGCCACTTCCTAATGTGAAAAATGAACTAAATCAAATTCAAGCATTGGGGATTAAGACAACCACGCTTTTCAATGAAAATTTTATTAGTACAAAATTAGGTAAAACAATTAATGACCAGCCTTATAGAATAGTTCACCTAGCAACTCACGGAAAATTTAGTTCAAAAGCCAAAGAAACTTTCATCTTGGCCTATGATAAGCGCATTTATGTTGATGAACTAGATACCCTGCTCAAGAGTCGAGGGCAAAACAGCACTGAACCTGTGGAGTTACTAGTGCTTAGTGCTTGCGAGACGGCAACCGGAGACAACCGTGCCACATTGGGGTTAGCCGGGGTGGCGATTAAAGCCGGCGCACGGAGTACGCTAGCTTCTCTATGGAACATTAATGATGACTCCACTAGTTTTTTAATTGGTGAATTTTATTACCAATTAATTACTGCTAAAGTCACAAAAGCCGAAGCATTACGTCAAGCCCAAATTAAGATGCTGAAGAATGATAATTACAGCCGTCCTTCTCAATGGTCACCTTACGTAATGGTGGGTAATTGGGTCTGATTTGAGCCTCTCAGGTCTAAAGACACTGAGATTCCAGAAGAGTCCATAAAAGAACTTTCTTGGGCTGACTCAAACAGCCCCTACTGATTCCAGCTAAATCAAATTTAGCCATCATCAGCAGGAAACCTTAGTAGCGAAAGTATTAGAAGATATATTGAAGACCCACACCACGGAACCAATTGATAGAATATTTTGACCACGGGGATTAAAATCCCTCGTGTCGCTTATATCTCAGCACTCTTCGTGACTGAGCTTTACGCATCCCGCATATTCTTGTAAAGCGACTGCGGTATGACCATCAGGTTATGATAAATTGCAGAAGCAATGGGAAACCTCTATCAAGCTTAGTATATTTAGACTTTGTTGATATTTCTTTCTCTGAAGGAGAAAAATTCAAGCTTTTATCTGAGGCTTGAGCAGACACGAATTCCCTGAGTGTCGTTGGTTTAAACATCCCAAACTATCACAATTAATCCGGTCAAGCCTCAATAAAAACGCTGAATTAATTCAAGTGTTAAACTCAGCTTCTATTAGGAGTTTAAACAGGGACAGTTTCCGGTGGCTCAAACTTGTAACCATAGCCCCGAACAGTTTTAATATACTCCGGGATGCTGGCATCAACTTCCATTTTCTTACGCAGCTGACCAATATGCACATCAACCACCCGTCCATCTCCCACGTATTCACAACCCCAGATTTTTTGAATTAGCTGGGGACGACTCCAAGCTTGACCAGGATGGCTGGCTAAAAAATGTAAAATATTAAATTCCAGGGCTGTTAAAGCTAAAGGTTTATTGTTAAGTGTCACCTCTCTACCCTCTGGGTTAATTGCTAGCTGCTTAAAAGTGAGGCGTTGTGATGGACTGGGGTTAATATAGCGGATGCGTCTCAAAAGGGCTTCTACTCTGACTTCCACTTCTGCCAAACTAAAGGGTTTAGTCATGAAGTCATCAGCACCTGCGGCCAGGATGCTAATTTTATCAGCTTCATCATTCCGGCTAGTCAGAATCATCACTAAAACGTTTGTGCGACTCTGCATTTCTTGACAGAGGTTATAGCCATTGGCATCTGGCAAATTCCAATCCAGAATTACTAAGGCTGGGTTAAATTGATCAAACAACGCCAAAGCAGTCTTACCATCTGCCGCTGATTCTATTTGATATTTCCGACCTAAAAAACGATAGATGAGATTGCGGACACTGGAGTCATCATCGACAATCAGAATCTTGGGATTAGTAGCGAGTAGCGTATCCATAAGGCAGTCTATTGTTGATTTGACGATTTGCTGTTGCGACAGTTTCGTTCTACGTGTTTCTGTTGTCAGTGTATTTACGCTCACTTGGCTAAGAGCAAGCACTGCTGTACTTACTACTTGTATACACTTAATTTTACCTAAAATTTACGAAAACTTCAGATATCATAATGCTTACAATATCTGTCAGTCATGTACAGTTTAGAGGTTTTTTAAGAAAATTTTAGTGTAGGCTCAAATTTACACACGTAAGTGTAGTAAAATTATTTATAGTAGTGAGAATCGCAAATAGCCGCTTTAAACTACAGGGGATTGCCGAATGGGAATCTGAATGACAAACTCTGCACCCTGCCCTGACGGCGAGATACATCGCAGTTGCCCACCATGCTTATCTACTACGATTTGATAACAGATCGATAACCCTAGCCCCGTACCTTTACCGACAGGCTTTGTGGTGAAGAAGGGATCAAATAGCTTTTGCCTGAAGTTTTCAGCAACACCGGCACCATTGTCGGCAATTCGGACCATGGCGTAATTGTCTGCCAAAATTTGAGTTTGAATCCGGATTGACAGAGTGTTGTGCACTGGCATCTGTTTCTGCTCAAAGTGATCAGCTTCTGACTCTCGTAGGGCATCAATGGCGTTACTCAGAATATTCATAAACACCTGATTCAGTGGGCCTGCATAGCACTCTACAAGTGGCAGGGAACTATACTCTTTAATCACTTTAATGGCTGAATGCTTGCCAACCGCTTTTAGCCGATGATTCAAGATGAGTAGGGTATTCTCAATGCCTTCATGAATATTTACAGACTTGATCTCTGCTTCGTCCAAGCGAGAGAAGTTCCGCATTGACAGGACAATCTGACGAATGCGTTCAGTTCCGACTCGCATGGAGCAAAGTAGATTAGAAAAGTCTTCACGGATAAAATTCAGTTCAATTTTATGTATGCAGTTCTTGATTTGCCCTGATGGTTGAGGATATTCTTGCTGATAAAGGTCTACTAGATGCAATAAATCTTGTGTGTACTGTTCTGCATACTCAAGGTTGCTAAAGATGAAGCTAATGGGGTTGTTTACCTCATGGGCAATACCGGCTACCATTTGACCCAAACTCGACATTTTTTCTGCTTGAATCAGTTGAGACTGGGTACTCTGAAGTTCTCGCAAGGCGGCTTGTAGCTGTTGATGCTCTGCTCTGAGTTGGGCTTCTGATTGTCTTAAAGATTTTTCGGCTCCTAGGCGATCGCTAATTTCTCGTTTGAGTGCAAAATTCACCTCTGAGAGTTCGGCAGTTCGTTGCTCTACTTTTTGTTCTAACTGAGATGCTAGCTCACAGAGTGCCTTTTCTGCCCGGAGGCGATCGCCAATTTCACTTTCCAGGGCTAGCTTTGTGGCTTCTAAGCGGGCTGGACTGGGTAGAGCCAGTGCCACAGGTAACAGTGCCAGCACCATAAATGCGATCGCCATTCCCACCACAACTGTTAAAATCTTCAGGAACTCTGATATCCAGGTGTTGGGATACCATATCTGCCAAGTCTGGATCACATAAGCTGTGCCACAAATACTCAAAAACACCCCAAACACTAGAAACATCCAGTGAAACGGCACGTCCCGCCCTTTGTAGAGAGCATAAACTAGCACAGGTGGCAGTAAAAAATAGGCTACAACGATCAGGATTGGCAGGTTGTCCAAAATCATATCTGGGACTTTTCCACTAAGGAATAACCATCAGCATATAATTGACAAAGATTATCATAAACTACCCAAGATGCCAAGCTTAAAAGTCCCAACTACAAAAGAAAAGGCGATAAATTGATGGATTTTAGCTCCGCCTTACCAACCTTTGTGATCACTTTGCGGGAAGGGGTAGAGGCTGCCCTCGTGGTGGGAATTGTATTGGCTTACCTGAAAAAATCTCACCACAAGGGTTTGCAGCCTTGGGTGTATGGCGGAGTCATCGCTGGTATCCTTGCTAGTGGTTTAGTAGGAATTATTTTTAGTTGGGTGATTCAAAGATTGGGAACCACCAATCAGCAATATGCGCCAGTGATTGAGCCACTGATGGAGGGAGTGTTTAATCTGATGGCGATCGCCCTTTTGAGTTGGATGCTGATTTGGATGACTCGGAATGCTCAACAAATGAAACAGGAATTGGAAGTAGCGATTGGATCGGCGATGAAACAAGAACGTGGGGCTGGCTGGGGCATTTTTGCCCTTGTCTTCTTTGCTGTATTGCGTGAGGGATTTGAAACGGTGTTGTTCATCGCCGGCAACTTTAGCCAAGGTTTGATTCCTACATTAGGAGCGATAGCTGGCATCATCGCTGCTACCTGGATCGGTGTTCTCATCTTCAAATGGGGAATCAGGCTAAATCTCCGCCGTTTTTTCACAGTTATGGGAGTGTTGTTACTTTTAATTATTGCCGGACTGCTAGTAACAGCTTTAGCACGGTTTGACACAGCTGCGATCGCCCTAGCGCATACTGATCGCCATTCAGAATCAGTGTGTTTTTACTACCAACGATTTGCTAAACCAATGGATCGGGATTGTATCTTAGGCCCGATGATTTGGAACACCAGCAAAATCTTACCAGCAGAACATTTTCCTGGCATCCTCCTCAGTGCTTTCTTTGGCTATACCGACAGGCTATATTTAGTTCAAGCCATCAGCTATTGTATATTTTTAACTACAGTGGGGGGAATTTATTTCCAGGGTATCAAAGGGAAAAAGTGACACAAATTCAAAATTCAAAATTCTCTCATAGAGCCTACGGCTCCCGTCAGGGATACAAAATTCAAAATTCAAAATTAATAAAGCTTGATTTGATAGGGTTTCCGCGTTTGTATCTGTCACATTCTTTTTTTAAATTGGCATGAGTTTTCGGATGTAGTAGTGCGTGAACCAACTAAAAACTTAATTTGTTAACTTTAGGACTTAACGGACGGAAAATAGCAAATATGGGGTATTGTTTGTGTCGTTAAAAATCATGATTCGTGCGTTAGGGAACGCACCCTACAGGTAGGATGGGTAAAGAGACGCATCAAAAAAGCCTGAAAAGACGGTAAATTTATCAAGGAAAGTAAGTCCTAAACTTTTAATGCGCCACACGATTTTTAGGAATTTCCATGATAAATTCTGAGCCTCCTTCAGGGCAGGCATGGTAAACCAAAGTACCTTTGTGAAATTCAGTGATGATTTGATGGCTAGTAAATAAACCTAATCCAACTCCTTGTCCAACTATTTTTGTAGTAAAAAATGGCTCAAATAAATGAGCTTGATTTTCTTGAGAAATTCCTATTCCATTATCTTTAATGCTGATGCTTATTGTATTTTTAACCCTAGTGTGTATGCTGATCCAAATTGTCGGTTTGAATGAACCATCAATAACTGAATTTAGTTTGAGATTAAGTGCATCAATAGCATTTTGTAAAATATTTAGCAGCCCTTGATTCAATAGATTTCCATGACCCATAAATATTGGCATATCTTCATATTCTTTGAAAATAGAAATATTGAGTGATCCAGCCTTTAACACAAGTTGATGATGTAGTAGCATGAGAACGCTCTCAATATTTTCATGAACATTAATCGGTTTGATACCTGACTCATCAAGACGAGAGAAAATATGTAGCGCCAGAACAACTGAGCGAATACGTTCTGCTCCCGTGCGGATGGAATGAATAATTCTGATAAAATCTGGAACCAGGAAATCTAGTTCCATTTCTTCGATAAAATTGCTAATTTCTGGAGTTGCATCTGGAAAGGCTACTTGATAAAGCTGAATTAGGCTAATCAGCTTTTGGCTATATTCAGACACAGGTTTAAGGTTGCCAAGAATAAAACTCAGAGGGTTATTAATTTCATGAGAAATTCCTGCTGTAATTCGGCCTGCATTCACCAGCTTTTCTTTAAGAATCAGTTCGGATTGAGTTTTTTGTAATTCTAAAAGCGTATTTTGTAGTTGCTCATTGCGAGATTTTAACTGCTTCTGTAAGTGCTGAACCGTTAACTGAGTTTGAACTCTCACCAGAACTTCTTCTAACTGAAATGGCTTAGTAATGTAGTCACTACCTCCAACTTCAAATGCACGAAGTTTATCAGTAACCTCACTACCAGCACTCAAGAAAATTATAGGAATT
Source organism: Cylindrospermum sp. FACHB-282 (assembly GCF_014697195.1). Taxonomy (GTDB): domain Bacteria; phylum Cyanobacteriota; class Cyanobacteriia; order Cyanobacteriales; family Nostocaceae; genus Cylindrospermum. The sequence goes on from NZ_JACJRJ010000064.1 coordinate 7,301, forward strand.
GAACTTGAGTTTGGATCTTTTTTCAAGTACTCGCAAACTTCATACCCTCCCATCCCTGGCATATTAATGTCTAGCAGGATTAGATCGGGTGGCAGTGTCTTCACAGCCCTTAATGCTGCCTGTCCATTGATGGCTTTGCGAACTTGATAATTTTGTTTTGATAAAAAATCAGATAAAAACCGAATATTTTCAAGTTTATCATCAACAATGAGAATGTCTGCTATAAATACGTTATCTTCTACATAGATATTCATTTTATTAGTTGTCAACAAATAAAGTTTGAGAGTGATTATCTATCATTCGTGATTTGTTTTAGTTGATAAATTGCACAGAAAAAATTAGCCCTAGATTTATCTTAAACTTCTTCTGATGGTGTTGGTTGAGTGAGGGCTATCAGTTGGTCAAACTGATAGGTTTCAATTAATTTGGTTAAAGCTTCAATCAGTGAAGTGTGCTCAGGGGGGATTTGAGCAATGAGGTTGAGACTACTGGCATCATTGCCTTGAGCGACGGCGAAGTGTAATTGAGCAATCCAATCGGCTGGCATAATTGCTAAAGCAGCCCCATCAAGAACGTAGTCTGGTTGGTGAAGTAATGAGTTGGGAACAATGGCCTCGCTGGGAGTTGCTGCATACAGATATTGCACCCCTAGGTGCTTGGCTAGGGCTTCGAGAATTTCTTCCCAACGAAATGGTTTGCTGACAAAGTCATCGCAACCTGCATCCAAACTTTCCTGCCGCTGGTCTGCAAAGGCACTTGCTGTCAGGGCAATGATTTTTGTCGGGGTGTAAATTTCCCCAGCCGCTAATTTTTGTTCCAAATTCCGGATTTGCCGAGCAGCTTGATAGCCATCGAGGATCGGCATCTGCATATCCATAAAGATGAGGTGGGGTTGCCACTGCTGCCAAAGCGCGATCGCCACTTGCCCATTTTCAGCTTCCTGGACTTCAAAACCTAAACGACTCAAGATCGTGTTCAGTAGCAACCGATTGGCAGGATGATCTTCGGCAATCAGAATGCGATAGGATATCTGCCCAGGAGCAATACTGACTAAATTGTCAATGGAAGATGATTTGGTAACAGGCACTGCCTCAGCCAAACCAACCTGAATATCAAAGGTGAAACAACTACCTAGACCCGGTTCGCTCCGGACAGTAATTTCCCCACCCATCAATTGCACAAACTTTTGACTAATCCGCAACCCTAAACCTGTTCCTTCTTTGGCTTGGTGTCCGGCTCGTGTTTGCTGAAATGCCTGAAACAGATTACTAAGTTCTTCTGGGGCGATACCAGTCCCAGTATCTTCAACTTCAAACAAGAGGGTGTGCGGCAATGGGGAACCAGTAGGAAATTCTTCCTTGTCTGCCTCAGATGGCTCTTGATTCCTAATTCGCAGGGTCACGCTTCCTTTATCAGTAAACTTAATGGCGTTGCCCAGGAGGTTGATTAGTACCTGACGAAGTTTGTTTTCATCGGTTTTGATGCCTTGGGGTACGGTAGCATCACAGTCAAAACTCAGTGTTAAACCTTTGGACAAGGCTTTGAGTTGCAGCAGGGCGAACAAACTATGCAGCAATTTTTGCAGATCAAATTCTATTTCACAGAGGGTGATCCGTCCGGCTTCAATCTTGGACATCTCCAGTACACCGTTAATCAGTCCTAGGAGATGTTCACCACTTTGATTGATGATTTCTGCATACCTTTGATGTTCAGTGGTCAAGGATTGATCTTGCTGCATTAACTGAGTAAAACCGAGAATGGCGTTGAGTGGAGTACGAAGTTCATGGCTCATATTGGCCAGAAACTCACTTTTTGCCCGATTAGCAGCATCAGCGGCTTCTTTTGCCCGCTTCAGTTCCTCTGCCTGTTCCTGGGTTTGAGCAAATAGTTCTGCCTGTTGGACAGCAACCCCAAGCTGATTGCCAATTTGGGTGACGATCTGAATCTCTGGGTTTTGCCATTGTCGTGGACTGCCATTTTGGTAAACTGCTAACAGTCCCCAGAGTTTATTGCCGCAAAAGATGGGGGCGATAATGTAAGCTCGTGCCTGCAATTGCTCTAGAAGACTGAGATAACAGGGATTGAATCCTGCTTGGTAGATGTCGGGAACACAGTAATAGCTATGTTTTTGCTGAAAAAGACCACCTTCGCTGTCTTGCAAATAGGTATCGCGGATCAACCCCTCTGAACTGCCAGGCTGAGTCAGGATACAGTTGTGCTGATCAACAGCAATCGTCGTGAGTTCGCTATTGCTTCCTAGTGTGGGGAGTAAGGTATTCCAAACATCAGCGACTGATTCGGAAACTAATTCACCACTCCAATCCGGTTTGAAACGATAGATCAGGACGCGATCGCAGGCAACAGCTTGGCGTAATTCTACAGTCGTGGCATTGAAAATAGATTTCAGATTCAGGCTTTGACGCATTTGCTGGATGACGTGGCTGGTTGCCTGTTCCCGCTCTGCCATCACCCTAAGTGCCGCTTCGGCAGCAATTCGTTCTCTAATTTCGGTTTCCAAGGCGGTATTAGCCGCCACAAGTTCAGCAGTGCGCTCATCTACCCGAAATTCCAGTTCTTCATAAGCGCAGCGTTTCTCTTCTTCTGCCCATTTGCGTTGCAGTTCAGCAGAAGCCCTGGCTGCAAAGACTCTCAGCAGTGTGTTGGTGCGATCGTCAGATAGGAAGGGTTTAACATCGATAATACAAAGATTCCCAATCACATTCTGATTGATATCGACCAAGGGCACGCCTACATAGCTTTCTGCTCTCAACCCCTCGATCAATGAGTTATTGGGAAAAATCTGCTGTAAGCCGCTGGGATAGGCACACAGCTTATTCTTCTGAACTACATTTTTGCAGGGAGTGTTGATCAATTCATATTCAAAGTTTTCTGCCAGATGATCTACATCCCAAACAGTCAGACTTCGCAGCTTTTGTAAAGAGTTGTCAACGGTTTCAAAAACCATGGCGTAGGCTACATCCATTGCTGTTGCCAAATTCTGCGCCAGAACCGGAAAAAAATCGTCTCCAGTTACAGAAGCAGTGCCGGCAACAATCATTTGCAGGGTTTCTTCAGTTCGCTGCCGTTCTGCTATTTGCTTTTCTAATTCCCTGTTGATGATTTCTAGCTGCTCTGGCGATCGCAATGCCAAAAATTGCGGCAGGAGTTCCACCAGTTGTAAAGCGGTATAGCAAGAAACTAAGGCAGTGATGGCTCTTTCAATGCCTGACAGCCAGTAATCCGGGTGCCAAAGTGTCCAAATATCCAGCAAGTGCCCCGTACCGCAAAGAATAATGAAGCCGCCAAATAAGACAAAGACTTTAGAGAAGGGAATATCACTTCGTTTTTTCACGAAGTAGATCAGCATTACCGGAATCGAGAAATAGGCGATCGCAATTAGTGCATCGCTCACCAGATGTAACCCAACCAAGGGCGTTTGCCAGAGATAGCAATGCCCGTGGGGCATATAGTAATTAGACGATAAAAGATTCTCAAACATTTCCAATATTGCTTGCATACTTCCACCATGTCGTCCTCAACGCAGTAGCCATGAAACAGAGCAGAACTTAGGCAGGGTAAAGATGCTAAATTTTTCTCTAGGGGCAAAAAATGATTTATTACAGGATAAATAATACAGTTACATTTAGCAACCTTCAACCGCCAGCATGGAACGTTAAGTAAGTAATTTAACAAATATATCAAAAATCTTACTTGAGATAGATGTATTTTTGATGAAAATCTATCTTAAAAGTGTTCAGTCTAGATAAGGCTCTGTGTGTATTGCCTGTAATTTCCCGTAAGGACATCTCCCAACAATCCCCAGATCAAAAACCTAGAAGAGCCATTATTCTTAGTTCTCAGGGCTGGTAACGGTGAGATGCGATCGCTTTTAAATGAGTAAGATTCGAGCAGTAAAAAACAGGGCAAAGAATCCCTTTAAGAGGAACTTTTACCCTGTTTTGAGTAGAAATTGAGTAGTAACAATCACCAAATTGATAGAACCCTTGCAGTTAGGTATCTAATAAAAACTTAGCGACAGTTTGCACATCTTTATCACCGCGTCCAGAGCAGTTAATAATAATTCGGGGGCTACCGGTGAGTTGAGGACACAGAGTTTCCAGATAAGCGATCGCATGAGAAGTTTCCAGTGCTGGGATAATTCCCTCCAACTTTGACAGCAATTGGAAAGCCGCCAAAGCCTCTGTATCCGTTACGCTGTAGTATTCCGCCCGACCAAGATCCTTCATATAGCTGTGTTCTGGGCCCACACCAGGATAATCTAACCCAGCACTAATCGAGTGAGCCTCAATTACTTGCCCCTCATCATCTTGCAACAGATAGCTCATAGCCCCGTGCAGCACACCAATTTGTCCTTTTGTTAAAGTAGCAGCATGTTTGGTAGTATTTACACCCTCACCCGCCGCCTCAATCCCAATTAACCGCACAGACGGCTCACGGACAAACTCATAAAATAGACCCATCGCATTGGAACCACCACCCACACAAGCCAAGAGAATATCCGGTAAACAGCCCCACTTTTCTTGTGCTTGAGAGCGAGTTTCTTGCCCAATTACCGCATGAAAATCACGTACCATCATCGGGTAAGGATGGGGCCCAGCCACTGAACCGAGAATGTAGTGAGTTGTTTCCACATTCGTCACCCAATCGCGGATAGCCTCAGAAGTCGCATCTTTCAGGGTTCCTGTTCCCGCCGCTACAGGACGCACCTCTGCCCCCAAAAGCCGCATTCTAAACACATTTAACCCTTGGCGCTCCATATCATGAACGCCCATATAAATCACGCAATCCAAACCGAAACGAGCGCAAACAGTTGCCGTAGCCACACCATGTTGTCCAGCGCCAGTTTCAGCAATAATCCGCTGTTTACCCATGCGCTTGGCCAACAATACCTGACCAAGGGCATTATTAATTTTATGAGCGCCAGTGTGATTTAAATCCTCACGCTTTAAGTAAATTTGCGCGCCAGTGCCATCAGGGCGGGCATAGTTCGCCGTGAGGCGTTCAGCAAAATACAACGGTGTCGCACGTCCCACATAATCGCGTAACAACTGTTGCAGTTCAGCTTGAAAACCTGGTTCATTGCGGTATTGCTGATACGCTGTTTCTAGTTCAAATAAAGCAGGCATCAGGGTTTCTGGGACATACTTACCGCCAAAGCGGCCAAAGCGCCCAAGTGTATCGGGAACAGCAGCACTTGATTGAGTATTGGGAGAGAGAGGAGTAGTAGTCACGGATTGGCTAAAATAACAGAACACGGTTAATTATAGATTTTACGGCCGAATAGGAAGTGAATGCACCTTCCCCAACTCTGACACCTGCCTGTAATTTTTGTTTCACTAAAATTTATGTCTTCTTCCAATCCCAAATCTGACAAACGCTTTGTTTACCAAGAGTTTGGTAACGGTAGCTCACCCGCCCTAGAACGCGCCCTAGAACGACCAATTCAAGAATTACCCCCGCAACAACAAAACCTGAAAGTGGAAGCTTCCCGCAAAGGACGCAAAGGTAAAACCGTCACGGTGATTAGTGGTTTTCAAGTTAAACCGGAAACTTTGGCAGACTTGGTAAAACAGTTAAAAACCCAGTGTGGGACAGGTGGGACTGTTAAAGACAATGAAATTGAAATTCAAGGCGATCACAAGCAAAAAATTATCGAAATTTTGAGCAAAATAGGTTACAAAGCAAAAATAAGTGGTGGTAAATAAGTGCGGTTTACCGTATCTTTTCCGAAATCGCAGTTATAAAGTGTGATGTTAATTTTGAGAAGTGAAAGCTGCTAAAAAAGCAGGTCTGTTTGCAATTAACAGGAGGGTAACATGGATTTAGTTCGTATTTTGTGTGCAGTCTTTGTACCGCCTCTAGGCGTATTTTTGCAAGTGGGTTTTGGTCTAGATTTTTGGATTAACATAGTTTTAACGCTTTTCGGTTACATTCCTGGGATTATTCATGCAGTATGGATAATTGCTAAGAAATAATTATTCAGAGGGATAGGTTGGTTTTGCCTATCCCTCTACTCAATCTCTTAATAAATTTAGGACTTACGCACTGTACTCTCTTTACCCTCTTTTCAAGCTTTGTCGATGCGTCTCTTTACCCATCCTACAGATGGAATGTTTTTGTTAGTCATTGGTCATTATCTTACTAATAGGAGAAGGCAATCGCCGACCAACTACACAATTTTTCTGAAAAATGGCGCATTTAAAAGTTAACTGGTAATTTTGGTATCTAGAGGAGCCTCAGCAGAAATTTACAAGCTAGAGCCAATTTGTTTAAGTGAAACTAATGTGGTTAGATGGTTTGGAAGTTTACTTTCAGTCACTATCAGGCTGACTATAAGTAATGAAACGAAAAAATCTTTACAGCGCCGCTTTCGGTACTCTTTTTCTCACCAGTGGAGCGATCGCTATTTCAGCACCAGGTCATACTGCTATACACAAATCTTCTTTAGTATCAAAATATAGCTATGAGATTGCACAATCTACCGTTAACACCGCTGCAATAGAAGCATCAGTTTTCGAGCAAATTAATCAATACCGTGCTTCCCAGGGGTTAGCAGCGCTGACTCGTAATTCTGCTATCGACACTCAAGCCAGGACTCACAGCAAAAATATGGCCAGCGGTCAAGTGCCATTTGGACATAACGGATTTCAACAGCGAGTTCAAGCAACCGGCATTTCCTACAGTGCCGCTGCGGAAAATGTGGCCTACAATCAGGGAGTTAGTGACCCCGCTACGGCAGCTGTTCAAGGCTGGCTCAAAAGTTCTGGACATCTAGCCAATATTAAAGGTAATTACAACCTCACCGGGATTGGTGTAGCTAGCAATAGCCAAGGAAGAATTTACTTCACGCAAATCTTCCTGCGCTCAAAATAAGTTTTTGCATGATTTTTTGATTAATAATGTAGTGTTCTTGGCATCTGTCAATGGATACTATTTTTTTGGGAAATTTTTAATTAATAATGTAGTGTGTATAACATTTAATAGATGATTCTGGGGATAAATCAGGGAATTTATGGGTTTTCAGAAAAAGCAAGGGTCACTTTTGTGAGACCGACCGATTAAGTGTTGAAAATCGGACAGTTTCTCAGTTGATGAATACCTAATATTATCCTGCTACGGATTCTCGGAATCAGAAGATAGAGTATATGTCTAATCACTCTCTACATTACCTAACACTCCATGTTACGACAAACTGCTTTTGGCATCGCTTTAAGTACGCTTGTCCTTGCTAGTGGATTAATGACTGCTCCTGGCCCAGGTAATCCTTCTCAAAAAAAAGCCGATTCTCATCAGCCGTCGTCAATTCCTTCCAGCCAGGTGGCAACAACGAATCTTACTTTTGAAACTACTACTCTAGAAAAATCAGTTTTTGTGCAAATTAATCAATATCGGATTTCTCAGGGGTTGCCAAAGTTGACAATAAATGCGAATATCACTCGACAAGCAAGGATTCATAGTCTGGATATGGCTAAGGGTAAAGTGCCGTTTAGCCATCAGGGATTTGAAGGACGAGTTAAGGCTATGCCTTTGATTTACGATAGTGCGGCGGAAAACGTTGCTTTCAACCTAGGATATAGTAATCCCGCTAGCCAAGCTGTGATTGGTTGGTTACGCAGTCCGGGACATCTGAAGAATATCCGAGGTAAATATAACCTGACGGGGATTGGTGTGGCTGCTAATCAGGAAGGCAAAGTCTACCTCACGCAAATTTTCTTGCACACCAGATAGATGTAATTACTGTTTTTTTACGTAATGATAATGTAGTGTTTAAAGGGGCTTTTCTCTAGTAGACACTACATTAATTTTTGATAAATTCATGACATTACAAGATTTTCAGGTAAGCGATCGCGATCTGAGTGAGGTGACTCTAGGACAATATTTAGAGTCTGAGGCGATCGCCGTCGATACCGAAACTATGGGATTATTGCCCCTGCGCGATCGCTTGTGCCTCGTCCAGCTGTGCAACCCAGAGGGTAAAGTCACCGTAGTCCGCATAGCTAAAGGGCAAACCGATGCACCAAACCTCAAAAAACTCCTAGAAGCTGCCCATATCCAGAAAGTATTTCACTTTGCGCGGTTTGACATTGCCACTTTGCGCCACCATCTAGGGATTAAAGTTCAACCTATTTTCTGCACCAAGATTGCTAGCAAGTTAGCCCGTACCTACACTAATCGCCACGGACTTAAAGAGGTGGTACAAGAATTGGAACAAGTAGAACTCGATAAAAGCGCTCAAAGTTCTGATTGGGGAAACGCCGCTAACTTATCCGACACTCAACTAAATTACGCCGCTAATGATGTGCGCTACTTACTAAGTGTACAACAGAAACTGACAACAATGCTCCAACGAGAACAACGTTGGGAACTTGCTCAAGAATGCTTTCAAGCATTACCAACGATAGTTTCCTTAGATTTATTGCAATTCAAAGATTTATTTGAACATTAATCAATATTTTCCATCCCCCCTAAAAAAGGTTGATTTAGGGGGAGTTCAAAATATCCCCTGCAAGAAAGCCCCCTTTCCTTTTCACTGACGTTCTGCCAAATATTGGTACATTTGCCAACGGGCGTCTACCTCAGCTTGGGCTTGTGCCAACAAATGTTGAGCAACTTCCGGCTTGGTCTTGGTGAGAATTTTAAAGCGGTTTTCTTGGTACATAGATTGCTCCACCGACTGAGTAGGCGATCGCATATCCAATTGTAAGGGATTCTTGCCCTGTGTCTGCAAATCGGGATTATAGCGATATAGCAACCAACGACCTGATTCCGTCAACGCCTTTTGGTGATTCATCCCCGTAGTCATGTTGATGCCGTGGGCAATACAATGGCTGTAAGCAATAATCAGTGATGGGCCGTTGTAAGCTTCCGCCTCTAAAAATGCCTTGAGAGTATGTTCATCTTTCGCGCCTAAAGCTACACTCGCCACATAAACATTACCGTAAGTCATGGCCATCATACCTAAGTCTTTTTTAGGCCCAGGCTTGCCACCAGTGGCATATTTAGCGACTGCTGCCCGTGGGGTGGCTTTGGAAGCTTGACCGCCAGTGTTAGAATAGACTTCAGTATCCATCACCAAAATGTTGACATTGCGACCGCTAGAAAACAGATGATCGATGCCGCCAAAGTCAATGTCATAAGCCCAACCATCACCACCAACAATCCAAACGCTTTTTCTCACCAAGTAGTCAGCTAGGGATTTGAGATTTTCGATTTTCGATTTTCGATCATTATTTTGTAGAGACGTTGCAGACAAAGTTTCTACAGAGGTTAATAGTTTTGCTACTCGTTCCCGTTGTTCCCAAATGTCAGCCTCAGATTTTTGTTCGGCGTTGAGGATGGAGTTGACTAGGGTTTCATCTAATTCACCGCTGAAATCTTGCAGCAGTTCCGCGGCAAATTCTGCTTGTTTATCTAGGGAGAGACGATAGCCAAAACCGAATTCGGCGTTATCTTCAAATAAACTATTTGACCAAGCGGGGCCTCTGCCTTCGGCGTTTTTCGTCCACGGGGTTGTCGGTAAATTGCCACCGTAGATGGAAGAACAGCCGGTAGCATTAGCAATGAGAGCGCGATCGCCAAATAATTGCGATAATAACTTGAGATAAGGTGTCTCACCACAACCAGCACAAGCACCAGAAAATTCAAACAACGGTTCTTGCAGTTGTTGTTGGCGAATCTGCTTAACCTTGAGATGCCGCCGGTCAGGATTGGGTAAACTTAAGAAAAAATCCCAGTTTTGTCGCTCTAGTTCCCCTACACCACCCGTACAGGATGCCATATTAATCGCCCGGCGCGATGGCTCAGACTTATTTTTGGCAGGGCAGACATTGACACAAATAACACAGCCTGTGCAGTCTTCTGGAGCCACCTGAATGGTAAATTTTTGGTTAGCAAAGTCCTTATCTTTGGCAGCAGTTGACTTAAAGGTGAGCGGTGCATTCACCAACTCAGCCGATTGATAAGCTTTAGCGCGGATGGCGCTATGGGGGCAAACCATCACACATTTACCGCACTGAACGCAGACATCAGCATCCCACAGGGGAATTTCTGCCGCTACATTGCGTTTTTCCCATTTGGCAGTACCACTAGGAAAAGTGCCATCAGCGGGTAATGCACTCACAGGTAAATCATCACCTTCCCAAGTCATGATTTTACCCAAAACTTCCCGCACAAATTCTGGTTTGGTAATTGGTAATTGGTAATTGGTAATTGGTAATTGATTTTCTTGCCTATTACCTATTACCAATGACCTATTACCTACTTGATGCAAATTTTCTAGGGTTTGGTCTACCGCTTGCAAGTTCATCCGAATAACTGCCGCGCCTTTTTTGCCATAAGTCTTTTCAATGGCTTGTTTAATTTTGCTAATGGCTTCTGCTTGTGGCAATACCCCCGCTAAAGCAAAAAAGCACACCTGCATAATCGTGTTAATCCTTCCGCCCATGCCACTATTCCGGGCAACTTGGCTGGCATTAATCACATAAAATTTGAGTTGCTTTTGGATAATTTGTTGCTGTATTTTCAGCGGCAAATTCTCCCAAACCGTATCCGCATCATATGGACTGTTGAGTAAAAAAGTTGCCCCGGTAACAGCAGCTTTTAAAATATCTATGCGTTCGATAAATCCCCAGTGATGACAACCAATAAAGTTAGCTTGGTCTATGAGGTAGGTGGAGTGAATTGCTTGGGGCCCGAAACGCAGGTGAGAAACGGTCATTGAGCCAGATTTTTTGGAATCATAGACAAAGTAACCTTGGGCGTTGTTGTCGGTTTCTTCGCCAATAATCTTAATGGAATTTTTGTTAGCGCCTACGGTACCATCAGAGCCTAAGCCGTAGAACATTGCCCGGACAACGTTATCAGCTTCTGTGGAGAATTTGGCGTCAAAGCTGAGGGATATGTAACTGACATCGTCATTGATGCCGATGGTAAAGTGATTTTTTGGTTTGGCTTGGGTAAGATGATCGAAGATGCCCTTGACCATTGCGGGGGTAAATTCTTTGGAAGAAAGACCATAACGCCCACCGATAACTTTAGGAGGGCTGATTTCTGAGTCAAGATTGAGGAGAATTTGCCCCATTTGCTGATCTCCCCAGGCTTCATACAGGGCTGTTACCACATCTAGATATAATGGTTCACCGGCGCTACCTGGTTCTTTGGTGCGGTCAAGAACGGCGATCGCCTTTACACTAGTAGGTAATGCTGCCACAAAGCTTTGCACATCAAAGGGGCGGTAAAGTCGCACTTTGACTAAACCGACTTTTTCCCCTTGGTTGTTGAGGTAATCTACGGTTTCCTGCACCGTCTCACAGCCGGAACCCATCAGGACAATTACTCTTTCGGCATCTGGTGCGCCATGATATTCATATATTTTGTAATATCTGCCTGTTCTTTGGCCAAATTGATCCATAATTCTCTGGACAATGGCAGGACAAGCTTGATAGTAAAGGTTTGCCCCTTCGCGGGATTGAAAGTAAACATCGGGATTTTGGGCTGTACCGCGCAATACTGGACGGTCTGGAGTTAATGCGCGGCTGCGGTGGGCAGATATTAAAGATTGGGGAATGAGCGATCGCAAATCCTCATCTGATAATAACTTAACTTTTTGCACTTCATGGGATGTTCTGAACCCGTCGAAGAAGTGCATAAACGGCACTCGCGCTGCTAAAGTAGCAGCATGGGCAATTAGGGCAAAATCTTGGCTTTCCTGCACTGAAGCAGAACACAGCAAAGCGAAACCGGTGGCACGGGCTGCCATCACATCACTATGATCACCGAAAATAGATAAAGCGTGAGTTGCCAAAGAACGGGCAGCAACGTGAACTACAGCGCAAGTCAGTTCACCGGCAATTTTGTAGAGGTTAGGAATCATTAACAATAATCCCTGAGATGCGGTGAAAGTAGTACTCAAAGCACCCGTTTGCAACGCCCCATGGACAGCAGCAACCGCCCCTCCTTCACTTTGCATTTGGGTAACACTGGGAACAGTCCCCCAAAGATTCGGTTTACCTTCACTAGCCCAAGCATCTGCCCATTCACCCATTGCTGAAGAGGGGGTAATGGGATAAATGGCAATTACCTCATTTAACTTGTAAGCAACACGGGCAACTGCTTCATTGCCGTCAATGGTTGCAAAGGTTTTGTTCATGATTTTCTCCCTGTCTAAACTGGATGAAGAGCAGAATTAGAAATCGCCAGAGTCAGGAAGTTAATTGGTGATATTTTCTAGATTTTAATTGAAGATAAAAATGTTAAACATAGGTTTGACGACTCTCAGCACATATTTCAGATATTATGCCCTATGAGCTATCTGATCTATTAATACATATTAATTATGTACTCAAAACTCGCGGCTTCTAATTGATCAGGATTTCCGGCACTTTTTTATTGGGTATGGGGTAGAGGTGCGGGATTTTTTTTAACGCAGAGGTACGCTGAGGTTTTTGGCGTTTGTTTTATGGTTGATTGGCGGCGGGTAAGCAAGAAACTTACCTACAAAAAAAAGTTAACTCAGAAATTATCTTGCTATAAAAATCTTCATCAGCCCGGAGGAAAGCAGGACGCTGCATGAAGTGGTTAATATATTTTGTGAGGGGGGAGTCATTATCTGAGAGCATCCCCAGTTTTTTGGCTCAGAGCAAAACCCCACCGATAACAATATCAGCAGATGTCAACTCATCCCCTACTAAATATTTCTTGTCAACCAACACCTCTCTTAATGGTTGGGCAACATAGTCACCCCTACTTCTACTTATACTGCAAACTCTTGTCTCAGGGGGGGAATGTGAACAGTTACGTAGGCGCAGCCCAACCTAGGCATCGCAGTTTTGTTTTTTGTGCAGTACGGCATTACGTAATGGCCCTTTCAACAGGTGAGCCAAGTGTAATTCCTTCTTGTATTAAAGCATTAGTAAAAATTTTCCTCAGAAGGCGCTGAATCTGAAGATGTTTTCCTGGCTTGACTTTTGTTAACGTCCGTAGTAGCAAATGAGATTCTCCAAGGCTCTCTACTCCATCTACCTGTGTGGGTTCTAATACATCTGGGTCATTTGCTTTTAACTGTTCTCCTACAGACTCAATTACTTGGTAAACGTGAGCTAAATTAGAATCATAAGGCACGCTAACTTCTACCACTGCATAAATATACTGTTTAGAGTAGTTAGTAATTGAACCAATATCTCCATTACGAATAATTTGCAATTGACCATTGGGGTGTCTGATACGAGTAGTTCTGAGTTCTATTGCCTCTACAATACCCTCTAAAAGCTTATCTTCCGTTTTTCCCGCCTGGATATAGTCACCAACTAAGTAATAATTTTCAAACAAAATAAAAAAGCCGCAAACAATATCGTTGACTAGTGTCTGCGCTCCAAAACCTACAGCAATACCAAGAATTCCTGCACCAGCAAGTATCGGAGCGGGATTAATGTCGAGGGTATAAAGGATGGAGACAATGACACCGAAATAGACTAAATATTGTAAAAAACTACGAATAAGAGGAACGAGAGTCAGACGCCTGCTTGTTTGAATATCACTGAGATTTTGGTATTTGAACAATACCTCTTCAATAAGTAAGTAAACCACCTCAAACAAAACACGACTCATGAATATAATTCCGACTATCTTGACAATTCTAGGGCCGAAATCTGCAATGTAGGCAATGAATTGGACTTGCTGGATCACTAATGTTGCCACAAAGATATAAATCACCAATTCTAGACACCGTTTCAAAAAGGGGATTAGGTGTCGGAGGCGATCATAGAATCTTAGAAGGTTGTCAGGACTGGAATATCTTATACTTAGAATATCTAGGCTATCAATAATGGCAGTAATTGCTTTAGGTACAAGTAACCCAACAGTAATAGGCAGATAGATCCGCAACAGGATGTACAGATAGTCAGATACCACTACTGGTATTTTAAGAAACTTGCTACACCAAATGACAGCCCACAGCCAAATACCAACAGTAAAAATATTGTTGAGGTTGTTAAAGAACGTATCAATACTTTGATCGTCGGCAGTGTTTTGTTCAATGTTCTTGGCACGAGTATTAGCTACCTTGAGCCAATAGCGCACGAATTGAATCGCGATCGCCGCTAAAATCAAAGTACCAATGCTTTTGGCGCTACCAATTCCTAAAGTTACCCAAAATCCTGATGGGATACGCTCAACTAACAAGAGTGTGTATTGTTGAAGATTTTCGCCTCGATAGAGTAAAAAACCATTAGCGCCTACAATCAGAATGCATAAAAGTAAACAAGTAAGTATCAATAACCCCTTAATGTTTCGACGCAGAGTATTGATACTTCTCCCTTCGTTTTTGAATAGGGAGTTTTTAAAAGATAGTTTGAAACCCTTATTTAAAAGCCAGTTCACTAACAAGAAAACACAGATTACAATACCGACTTCAGCCAAGATAATTAATAAATCCATATTTGATAAAAAAAAAATCAAGAAAGTTACTGATTGTTTCTTGCAGAATGAAGATAGATTCTAGTCTATATGTTTCTAAAAAAACACAATAGCGATCGCGAATTGATTGGTCAAGGCTTGGCAAATATCATTGTCCCATTTTTTGGCGGTACCCCAGCAAAAATTGGTTTGTCAAATTGTTTTGAAACAACTACAGATGCAATTTTCTCTCTCACTCCTGAGTTTGAAGCATGTCTCCAACCTGTAGCAGCTAATTCTGATTCAATTTGACGGTGAATGTTTACATCTACTTCATGTATAGTAACTTACCAGTGAGGTTGAGCAAAGAATAACTAGATATAGACTCGGTAACAAATTAATGACCCCGCAAAAACCGCCCTCAAGTTTTTTACACCGGAATTTACATCGCCTTGGTCTTGACATCAAAAATCCCCGTTGGTTAACTCAGGTTCTGGTGATCGCAGTTGCTTACACTACAGTCTCTTGGCTGGTGCTGAAGAAAATACCCATATCACAGTACGGTTCGCCAGTTTGGCCAGCTGCGGGGTTAGCAATTGGGTGGTTGCTAATTTGGGGGCGATCGCACTGGTTAGGTGTTTTTTTGGGGGCATTATGTAGCAACTATATCAACATCAAACCAATCTTCTTGGCTGGTTGTGCTGCTAGTGGCACAACCCTCGGCTCACTGATCACAGTTACACTGATTCTGCGATTCACAGGCACAAACTATCCCCTGCATCAAGTCCGTCATGTGGTAGTTTTCATTATCTGTAGCCTATTTACCGGGACAATCTTACAATCCCTGATTGGTGTCGTCGCAGTTACTTTGGGTGGTTTCAAAGGCTGGAGTGATTTTTGGCCAGTTTTCTGGAATTGGTGGATTGGCGATACAGTCGGCATTTTAGTTTTTGCCCCCCTAGTTTTGGCTTGGGGGAACACCCGACGGGATTCTAAGATCAAATCTTGGCTGCACTGGGAGGTATTAGTTTGCCTAGCCAGCTTAATGATCGTTGTCTTTTTAGCTTTTGGCAACAGCCAACCCGTAGAATACCTGCTGTTACCACCATTACTCTGGGCTGCCTTCCGTTTTGGTGCCAAGATCACCACTGCCATCGTCACACTCATGGCCATGATTGCTGCGGTGACTACTGGCTACAAATTGGGGGTTTTTTACGAGGCAGCAGTGGAAAGCAATTCTCTGTTGTTACTGCAACTGTTCATCGGTGTGATTGCTATGACTACAATGGCTGTGATGGCAATTGTCGCAGAAAACCGCCAGGCAGAACTCAGTTTACAAAAAGCCAATGCCGAGCTAGAACAACGAGTTTTTGACCGCACCAGCGCCCTACAAGAAAGTGAAGCCAAGGCACAGGAACTAGCTACCAAAGCTGAAGCGGCCAATAAAGCCAAAAGCGCCTTTATTGCCAACATGAGTCATGAATTGCGATCGCCCCTCAATGCAGTTCTGGGTTTTTCACAACTGATGTTGCGAGCCAACAACCTCCCCCCTGACCAACACGAAAATGCTGGGATTATTTATCGCAGTGGCGACTATTTACTAACGTTAATTAATAATATTCTTGATTTATCGAAAATTGAAGCAGGCAAAGCTACCCTAAATATACACGATTTTGACCTATATCGCTTGCTCAATGATCTAGAAGATATGCTGCATCTACAGGCAACCAATGCCGGATTAGAACTGATCTTTGAGCGCAGCGAAGGCGTACCGCGTCATATCTGCACTGATGAAGTCAAGCTCCGTCAGGTCTTAATTAATTTACTCACCAATGGGATTAAATTCACCAGTGCGGGAGTAATTGTCTTGAGTGTGGTGCAGGGAAATGAACCAACAACGGATGTTTTAACCCTCTATTTCAGTGTTCGCGATACTGGGGTGGGTATTGCCAGAGCAGAACTGCCGAAACTCTTTGATGCTTTTACCCAAGCACAAGCAGGACGAGAGATGCAAGAAGGAACAGGCTTGGGTTTAGCAATTAGCCGTAAATTTGTCCAACTGATGGGAGGGGAGATTCAGGTAGAAAGTCAACTAGGCAAGGGAACAACTTTCCATTTTTATATTCACGCGAAGCTAGGCAAAGAAACAATTATTAATAATAGTGTAGAAGAGCGGCAGCGAGTGTTGGGGCTTGCTCCCGGTCAGCCTACATACAAAATTCTCGTGGTGGACGACAAGCCCATTAATCGACAACTTTTGTTTAAACTGCTGAGTCCTTTGGGATTTGAGATCAAAGAAGCAAGTAACGGACAAGAAGCGATCGCTATTTGGGATGAATGGGAACCCCACCTGATTTGGATGGATATGCGAATGCCCATCATGGACGGTTATGAAGCTACCAAGCACATCAAGTCCACCACAAAGGGAAATGCCACAGCGGTAATTGCCTTGACAGCCAGCGTCCTAGAAGAAGAAAAAGCCGTAGTGCTCTCCGCCGGTTGTGATGACTTTCTCCGCAAACCCTTTGCTGAACATACCATTTTTGACGCACTTGCTAAACATCTTGGTGTAAGATATACCTTTGCCCAAACGTGTTCCCCTGCCTTGGATGATTCAGCAGAAAGCGCTTTGACATCCCAAAACTTGACCTGTATGTCTGGAGAATGGATTACTCGGCTATACGAAGCTGCTCTTGAGGCTAATACCAACCTCGTGCTGCAACTCGTAGGAGAAATTCCAGAAACAGAAACTCGCCTAGCACAAGCCTTGGCAAAACTTGCTCGTCAATTTGAATTTGAGCAGCTTTTTGAATTAGCCGAACCGTTTATAAGTAATGAATCTTGATTCTCAAAAAGACAATAAAGGTAACATTCTTCTGGTCGATGACATTCCTGAGAATCTGCAACTGTTGAGCGATTTGCTCCTCAAACTCGGCTACACTGTTCGCAGTGTCACCAGTGGACGGATGGCACTGAAAACGGTAAAGGTGAAGCCACCAGATGTCATCCTTTTAGATATCAAAATGCCAGAAATGGATGGTTATCAAGTTTGTGAAGCTCTCAAAGCCGATGAGCATTCACGCAACATCCCCGTAATTTTTATTAGTGCTTTAAACGATGTTTTTGACAAAGTTACCGCTTTTCAGTCAGGTGGTATAGACTACATTACAAAACCCTTTCAGGTCGAAGAAGTAGTAGCGCGTCTAGAAAGTCAGTTAACCATTCAACGCCAGCAAAGCCTTCTGGAACAAGAAATTACTAGGCGCAGAGAAACAGAAGAGGTACTTTATCAGTCTAGAGCATTACTTGCCGGCGTTTTGAATAGTTCCCTCGATGGTATTGCCGCTATGCAAGCTGTCCGCGAAATCACAACGGGAAATATCGAAGATTTTCGTTGCTTAGTCGTTAATCCTGTGATTGCTAGAGCCTTTGAACGTAGCCGGGAAGAAATGATCGGTAAATTGGTGCTGAAAAAATTTCTGCACCGTATTGATCCAGAACTCTTTGATCGTTTCGTAGAGATTGTCGAGATGGGCAAACCTCTAGAACGGGATTTTTATTATCCATCAGAAAAGTCTTATTGGTATCACTTTGTGGCAGTAAAGTTAGGAGATGGCTTTGCTATTACTATCCGTGATATCACTGCACGCAAACAAATTGAACTGGCTCTCCAAGATGCAAATCAGAAACTAGAACAATTGGCAAATCTGGATGGTTTAACTCAGGTGGCTAACCGTCGCTGCTTCGATGGGCGTCTAAAACATGAATGGCAGCGCCTAGCAAGAGAGCAGCAGCCACTTTCACTTATTTTGTTCGATCTTGATGGTTTTAAACGCTATAACGATTGCTACGGTCATTTGGCTGGCGATGATTGCCTCGTCAGGATCGCCCAAGCAGTACAAAAGGCGGTTCGACGCCCTGCTGATCTAGTGGCGCGTTATGGTGGAGAAGAATTTACAGTACTCCTCCCGAATACAGATTTGGAGGGAGCAATTAATGTTGCCCAAAACATTCAACAAGCAATTTACAATCTGGCGATTCCTCATCCAGAGTCTGAGGTCAAGATGATTGTTACAGTCAGTTTAGGAATCGCCTCTCTCGTACCTACTTTGGACGTTCAGCGAGATACACTGGTTGCCTATGCAGACCGAGCGCTATATGATGCAAAACTACAGGGACGCGATCGCTATTTGTTTTGCTCACATAAACAATAAACATCTGGTAGAAAAGAATGTAGAGACGTTTTATGAAACTTCTCTAAAATGGTTCTAGATAATGTATATTTAATCTCTTGAGAGGTCTAATGAATAAAAGTATCAATCTTTCCCAAACTAATCACTGTCTCTGCTGTCAAACTAACTTTAGTCGCCGTCATTTTCTTAAATCTCTCCTCCCAGGAGCAGCAGCTTTGACTATCCTGCAATCAGCACCACCCGCTAAAGCAGAAACTCACCAAGCAAAAGCTTTAGTTCTCAGTTGTATTGATTTTCGGTTTATGACAGCAGAACGCCGTTTTTTAGCCAAGAAACATTTAGGCGAGGAGTATGATTGGACAGCTTTAGCAGGTGCTTCTCTTGCTTTATCAGGATTTCCCCACCCATCTGATGCCGAAGCATTTTGGGATCAGTTAGAAATATCTTATAAACTTCATCATATCAACAAAGTAATTATTCTTGACCATCAAGACTGCGGTGCTTATGCCATGATGATTGATGCTAATTTAAGCAAAAATCCTCAGCAAGAGTTACAAGTGCATTCAGATTATTTGAATCGAGCTTATAGGTCAATTAAACAGCGCTACCCTAACCTGGAAGTTGAGCTTTATCTTGCTCCTCTCAACCAAACAGAATTCCAATCAGTAGCGGTTGTCAGTTGAGTGAGATATGTGGAGTGTGCGATCGCATAAAGCCCACCATGACTTACGTCACCCTGCCCTATCAGAATGAATTCAGAATCTAAAGACGACTGAAAGAAATTTCTAGTCCGTTTTCACCGAATGCGATTTATTAGCCCTGAACTTGAGTTCTGGGCGGGTTATGTCTAGAATGAAACAGCCCTGGGGAAATATGACTGATTGAGAACCTGAAAAACACATCAGTGCTGTGTCCCTACAATTTCTCAACGTTTAGCATCACAGGGCTTAACAATTTAAACCAACACAAAATAACTCTGTAAGATTATATCTATTTGAATAATATAATAAATGAGCCAAAATATCAATCCCTGTAATCACGAATTTTCGTAAAATTATTGAGAATAATATCAACAATCTTGATAATCAACCTATTTTATTGAGAAAAAGCTTGACTTCTAGCAATTTTTCTAAAACTGCCATTTAAAAAAATTATATGTCTCAATACTCATCTTCGGTTAAATGCAGTCAACTCAACCTACAACCAAGCCCCGAAAATAAGCTAAAATTCAAGCATAGTAAGCATTTCCGCTCATGAATACCCATGCTTGAGACCCTGCAAACCCGAATTTACGAACTAGAGCAATTTGCCAACACCCTTGTCTCTAACCAACTGACACACTTGGGCGTGGTGAGTATTGGCGTCATTTTTGCAGCTGGCTTGCTTACCAGCCTCACGCCCTGTATGCTTTCTATGCTGCCAATTACCATCGGCTATATCGGCGGTTATGAAGCGAAAAGCCGCTTGCAAGCAGCTGCCCAGTCAACTTGGTTTGCTTTGGGATTAGCAACTACATTGGCAGGGATGGGAATTATAGCAGGTTTAGTTGGTAAAGTCTACGGTCAAGTGGGAATTGGTTTACCAATTATTGTCAGCATCATCGCCATTCTCATGGGGTTGAACTTACTAGAAGCACTACCTTTGCAATTTCCATCCTTGGGCGAAACCAATTGGATTTCCCCAGATTTACCGACGGGAGTGCGTTCCTACTGCATTGGGCTGACTTTCGGTTTAGTCGCTTCTCCTTGCAGTACCCCTGTTTTAGCCAGCTTACTGGGTTGGATTGCCAATACACAAGATTTAATTTTGGGCGCTGTGCTGCTACTTTCCTACACAGCAGGATATGTTGCACCCTTAATTTTGGCAGGTACTTTTACTGCTTCCATTAAGAAGCTGTTGGAATTGCGCCGCTGGTCTGGTTGGATAAACCCAGTTAGTGGGGCGCTGTTGGTCGGGTTTGGTGTATTTTCCTTAATTTCTCGCATTCCCTTGGGAAGTTTTTAACTAATGACTTTAGAAAATTCAGCATCCAAAGAATTAAGTTGGTGGTTAGTGCCTGGGCGGTTCTTGCGGCGGGAGTTATTGCCTGTACTGACCAATTTAAAATTAGCGATCGCCCTTTTGCTGATTATCGCCCTCTTCAGCATCAGCGGCACCGTCATTGAACAAGGTCAGTCACCGGCATATTATCAGTCCAACTACCCAGAACATCCCGCCCTATTTGGTTTCCTGACGTGGAAGGTGATTCAGGTAGTCGGCTTAGACCATGTATATCGTACCTGGTGGTTTCTTTCCTTACTCATCTTATTTGGCACCAGCCTCACAGCCTGCACTTTTACCCGCCAATTACCAGCCTTAAAAGCTGCCCAACGTTGGAAATATTACGAAGAACCCAGGCAATTTCAAAAATTAGCCTTGAGTGCAGAACTAGAT
Source organism: Cylindrospermum sp. FACHB-282 (assembly GCF_014697195.1). GTDB lineage: Bacteria > Cyanobacteriota > Cyanobacteriia > Cyanobacteriales > Nostocaceae > Cylindrospermum. The sequence goes on from NZ_JACJRJ010000064.1 coordinate 28,339, forward strand.
ACCGGTTCCCTCAATGCCCTCACCCCAATATTGCAGAAACAGCGTTATAAAATCTTTCAAGAAAAAGATGATATACTTTACGCCCGTAAAGGCTTAGTTGGACGCATCGGCCCGATAATTGTCCATATTGGCATCGTCACGATTTTGCTGGGGGGAATTTTAGGGGCAATGACTGGGTTTGTTGCCCAAGAATTGGTTGCCAGTGGCAATACCTTTCAGGTAAAAAATATCATTGATGCTGGGCCTTGGGCATCTAAAGACGTTCTCAAAGATTGGTCTGTGCGAGTTAATCGGTTTTGGATTGACTACACACCTACCGGGGGAATTGACCAGTTTTATTCAGATATGTCTGTCTTGGATAAAGAGGGAAAAGAAGTTGACCACAAGAAGATTTTCGTCAACGAACCTCTGCGCTATAATGGCGTAACCTTCTATCAAACCGATTGGGGAATTGCTGGCGTTAAAGTCCAATTTAATAAAAGCCCAATTTTTCAGCTACCAATGGCGCAATTGAACACCAACGGCAAAGGGAGAATTTGGGGAACTTGGATTCCCACGAAACCAGATTTAAGCGAAGGTGTTTCCCTGCTGGCAAAAGACTTGCAAGGCATGGTATTGATTTATAATGCTCAAGGCAAGCTGACTAATACTGTACGTGCGGGAATGTCTGCGAAAATCAATGGCGTCAGTTTAACAATTCACGAAGTAGTCGGTAGCACTGGCTTACAAATTAAAGTTGACCCCGGTATACCCTTAGTTTACGGCGGTTTTGCCTTGCTAATGCTGGGTGTGGTGATGAGTTATTTTTCCCATTCCCAAATTTGGGCTTTGCAACTCGGCGATCGCTTGTATATTGGTGGTAAGACCAATCGCGCCCAAGTAGCCTTTGAACGAGAGGTTTTGGAAATTTTAGAGCAGTTGAGTTCACCTGCAAAAGGTCAGGAGAAAGCAATCTCTGCTGAGGTTTAAACGCATTGGGGCGCTAAGGCACTTGCAAATAAAAAAAATCTCCAACTATCCCTTGTCTTGTGGGGTAGGCATCCTGCCTGCCCTAATTGATGGGCGGGCGAGACGCCCACCCCACAAGATTGGGTAATATATTTGCTGGACATGATATTATGGACAAATAACCCATCGCAAATTAGAAAAAAATTTGATCCCGCTTCGCTGGAAAGAAAGGGAAAAGAATAAAAGCGCAGAGCGCAAAAGGGCAAGAGTATAAGGGGCTACTAAGTCTATGCAGCAGGACACGCAACCCGAAAACCGAAGTTGTTGCCCCTGTCGCCCGCATCGTTGCTGAAGCGACAGGCCGAACGGCAATAATCAGGATCGTAGAACCAAGAACCACCGCGCAGCATTCGATTATCATTATCGTTTATCCACACGCTGCCGTCAGTTGGCGCAATTATATAATTTTTGTGCCACCCATCTTGGCACCATTCACATATATTACCATGCATATCGTATAAACCGAAAGCATTGGGCGGAAATTTTCCTACATCTGTTGTTTGCTGAAGATATTCACCCGTTGACCCAGAACCATAAATGAGGTTACCGTTATAATTTGCTAAATCAGTAGAAATAGTTTCACCAAAATAAAACGGGGTAGTAGTTCCCGCCCGACAAGCATATTCCCATTCGGCTTCACTCGGTAAGCGATATATTTTCCCCGTCTTGTGAGACAGTCTGGCGCAAAACTCAATCACATGATTCCAAGATACCTGTTCAACAGGTCGGCTAGCACCTATAAAACGAGATGGGTCTGAATTTAAATCAATTTTCACCTTTGGTAAAGCTGCAACTACTTTCCATTGACTCTGGGTTACAAGATATTTCCCCAGGAAAAAGGGTTGAATGGTGACATGATGTTGTGGACTTTCATTATCTCTTCGTTCTAGCTCATTATCTGGGGAACCCATGAGAAATTGACCCCCAGGAATCGCCACCATATCCAGAATCACACCATTACCCAAGTCTTCTGTGAAAAACTCTGCTCGCTCCCGACGGCGTTTAATTTCCCAGGTTTTTCCTATCCCCAAAAATCCTGTTTTTTTTACTAGGGTAGCGGTGTCAAACTCAAAAGGCTGAGTTTGAATAATTGACGGAGATTGTTTTTGAGAACCAGGTTGAGATAATACCTTTTCTGGTGGTTTTTGTAATAATTCTGGTTCCTGCGGCTGAGGCTTATATTCTAATTGTTTCGGAGCAAGCACTCGTTCTTTAATTGGTGCTACATCTTCATCTCTAAGATTCAGAATTTCCTGTAAGCGTTTTAAACCGTTTTGGTCTTTCTCGCTGAGTGGGTATTGTCGTTGTATTACCTGAGATAAAGCTTGTTCATAACGCTGCAATTTTTCCTGACGCTGACGATATGGTTCAAGAACCTCAAACTCAATTATATCAGCCTCACCAGCCGATAATTTCAAGCTATTCCCCAACTCATTCAGATAAAAGCGGTTGACATCAGAAATGTCCCCTTCATCTTCAAGGGCAATTTTATCAAATTCCTGACGGTACTTTAGTTTAGGGTCATCCTTGGGCGACTTTGCCAGAAAAATCCGATAACCATCCTTAAAAGGATAAAATTCTGGTGTCATTGCTGGCGCTGCTTCTCTCACCTTGCTGCTAGCATACCCATGCAACTCATCCACCGCAATCAAACCATCTCTGTCTTTGTCCGCTGCACCGTTCTCAATTCCCTCAACGAGGTAGTGTGTGTAAACCGAAAGTTCCAACCCTTCCTGCTTAAATGCATATTGTGTAGAAGTAGCAGCGGTGAGAATTGCTCTTCCTTCACCCCCTAAATGTTGTTCCAGGTTGATGGTACCGCTATCTTTAGCCGTCAAACCTTTAGCTTATCCGACAGAAGCCCCACGCCTCACTCTTAGGAGCGTGGGATGAATGGCGCGTGAGTTGACGACAGTTCCCTGACTAATGTGCGTAGCACCAGAGAAGGGAGCATG
>NZ_JACJRJ010000065.1 GCF_014697195.1 Cylindrospermum sp. FACHB-282
TTCGCTGTGATAATCTTACCATAATACGCAAGCATCTGCTATTCTAAATATAGAAATATGGAACGCCTAACTCATGACTTGAAGTCACGAGTGTGCGGCTTACAGAAATCAAAAGATAATATTTCCTGTGAAGTCAAAATATTTAAGAATTGCTGAAGACGTTCCGCTTGTTGACGTTTTTGCCAACCTTGGACAATTTCCATAACTGTAATTACGGAAATTGTGTATTTCTCAAATTGATTTAAATAAGTATTAGCTTTGGCAACAATCTGAGGATTTGCTCGTTTAATAATTTCCGAAAGAATATCAGTGTCAAGTAGTGATTTTTCTACTTTAGTCATTTGATGTAGCGTATCCTCTTTTCTCCATAGCCTCAGCAACAATTTCATCAACCACTTCTGGAATATCAGCATATAATCCCATCAAAGGGTCTTTTTTCTCCTGAATTTCGACTAAACGTGCAATTACTTGAGTGAGCAATTCTGGTACAGTTGATTTATTAACCATTGCCAAAGTTTTTACTCGCTCAAACGTGAGTCTATCTATTTCCAGTTCTATTTTTTCTCTAGCTTGCATCGATATTTACCTCTTTTAGCAACTAAGCAAGAACAAACATAATTTATTATGTCATTTGCATATATTATAACAGCATCATTTATATTTTATAATAGTAGGTGTCAGTTTGATATTTATTCAGAATTTCAAAGACGTAGCCATAGACCCTTCTGTTTTAATAGCTATCTCAGGAAGACGATCCTGAATATCCAGTAATCGAATACTTGAAGGTAATAAACTTAATGTTTTGATTTTTAAATTGGAAACACCTTTTTGAATTGCTTGTGAAATCTTAAAATGCGATGTGTCATCTAACTTATCTTGAAAAATTTGAAATACAGTTTGTTTTTTTTCTATCTAATTCATCCCACTTTTCTTCCCCAATTAGAGCAATAGTTGCATTAGTTTGTGGATCAAGGTCTATAAATAATACATTTTTACTAAACTGACTAGCAAGACACTCAGCTAATTGAACAGTAGTAGTTGTTTTAGCAACTCCACCTTTGAGATTAATTAGACTTACGACTTTAGCTGCCATGATTTTAATTTACAAATCTGGTAAGGATTGATAATTTTAATTTACTCTTTTAGTGTAAATCATAATACAAGGTATTACCGAAAATTAGCGTAGGCTACTAAAAAAAATACCCCCTTCCCACAGGGGAAAAGAGGGTAAAAAGAATGAGGTTTGAATTAATTGCCTAATTTTAGCGTTTTGGCGATCGCACCCAGGCTTTCTTCAAAAAGAGCCTCACGACCCCAGCGTTGTACCTGCTGACTCAACAACACTTCCGCCTTTTGTTCCGAAAGTGAAGTTACCTGTTGAAACAGACCCGCAGACTGGGCACCACCGTGGGTTTCCATCCGCATACAACCACCAGTTTCCGAACAAATGACTGTACCACAGTCTGCCTTGGGATTAGTGGAACTTAGACGCAGAGCAATCAAGTCACCAACAATGTCACCCACATCAGCAACTGGCACTCCTGCCAACTCTGCTTCTACTTGCCGTTGGTCTTGAGCAACAAAGCGAATGCGAGTTATGTCATAATCTCCGCTTTCCCTTTGATAAGAAACTGGCTCCCAATTTAAGCGACTTGCCAGCCAACCCAAAAACAGCAACGCTTGTGCGGGGTTGCCTTTTTCATAATCAATCGTGACGCGGTCAATTTCCTTGAGGGCAGCCCGACGGTTAGGAGAATCGTAGGCCTCAGCTGTCAACTCCTGCCATGCTGCCAGACGTCGCCAGTTCAAGTCAGCTAGGGGGATACTAGTTTCTACCAACTCTTCTAGACTGAGTAAATCACTTTCTGGCGCATTAAAATGGCAAGAATCAACAATAACATTATTGCAGACTGCTGCCAGCCGTTTGAATAAAGAGTTATTCGGGTCTGGTGTCGCCTTCCACCAGAGAAACTTCGGCAAACCACCAATTAACAATGCTGGAATCATCCCACCTATGCGCTCCAAAGCGCTGGCAGTGCCGCTCAGAGTTATATATTCACAGCAGATGAGTGTACTTGAGGATTGCTTTTGAATCGGGCAATAGGCAGAAACTTGAGCCTTAACCCCTTCATCTTCCCCAGCTACTGGACATAGGGCAATAATGCGGCAGGGATTGCGAATGGCGATTTCATCGGCAATCGTCGGGCTGGCCGAGCTTGAGCTATAGCTGATACCAGCACCATTATCAAGAGCCCCATTGCGCTGATGCTTGGCTGATTCTTCCCGCAAGATGGCAAGGGTTTCCTTTGTGGGAGTACCAGTTTGTGGGAGTTCATATTGCTTTTGAACTTCCCGTAGGGCTGTTTCTGTTTGTGGCCCTAAAATCCCATCAATTGGGCCATTGTAAAATCCCGAAGCAGCCAACAGATATTGGGTTTCTTCCGGTTCGTAAACCACTAAAGTAAATGTTGTGGCGCGGGTAGCAGCTGGTAGCCCACCATCCTCGCCAGTAATGCCGTAACTTTGCCAAATTTGAGTTAGTTCCGCTTCTATTTCTGTGAGCGAAACATCCTTTGGTGCCTGAAGTGAAAAAATCGTAGGAGCTTGGGGAGCCATAGTCAATTTTGGATTTTGGATTTTGGATTTTGGATTTGAGATTTGAGATTTGAGATTTTGAGATTTTGAGATTTTGGATTAGCGGTTGGGCAATGAATAATAGGTAATAATTATTACCCCCTTCCCCAATTACCAATTACCAATTACCAATTACCAATTCCCCAGTCCAAAATCTAAAATCTAAAATCTAAAATTTTTAGAGTCTACGCCAGCGACGACCATCCTGATTAATTAGGAATTCTGCTTCTGCTGGTTCCCAAGTCCCAGCTTCGTATTGGGGAATAGAAGCTGGATCTGCGGGTGCATCCCAAACAGAAAGGGCTGGTGTGACTACCTGCCAAGCGGCTTCCACTTCATCGGCCCGTGTGAACAATGTCTGATCGCCCATCATACAATCAAGAAACAGCCGGTCATAAGCATCAGACGTTGCTTGGATACCAAAGGAACCATAACTAAAGTCCATGTCAACCGCACGAGTGCGGAATTCTGCCCCTGGCATTTTCACGTCAAAACGCAGGGAAATTCCCTCATTCGGTTGAATCCGCATTGTCAGAATGTTGGCGTTTGCCTGTTGCGCTGCGGAGGTAAACATTCTGGAAGGAACTTCGCGGAAGTGGATGGCAATTTCACTAACTTTTTTCGGCATCCGCTTCCCAGTTCGCAGGTAGAAGGGTACACCTTGCCAGCGCCAGGTATCCACCATAAACTTCATCGCCACATAAGTGGGTGTTGTGGAGTTAGGATTGACTCCTGGCTCATCTCGATACCCTGGCACTGGTTGTCCTTTCATCCAGCCAGCACTGTACTGCCCACGGATTGCCGAACGTGACAGATTATGAATGTCAGCCAGACGGGTAGCCTGTAGTGCTTTTACTTTTTCTGTGCGGATACTGTCGGCATCCATTGAGTTGGGTGCTTCCATTGCAGTCAAGCAGAAAAGTTGCATCAAATGGTTTTGCAACATATCCCGCAGGGCGCCGGCACTTTCATAATATCCCGCCCGGTCTTCAACGCCGACTGTTTCAGCTACGGTAATTTGGACATGGTCAACAAATTGACGATTCCACAACGGTTCAAAAATCGCATTGGCAAAGCGAAACACCAGCAAATTCTGAACAGTTTCTTTACCCAAGTAGTGGTCAATGCGGTAGACTTGGTTTTCTTTGCAATATTTCTGCACTATTTGGTTTAAACTTTGGGCAGAGGCTAAGTCCCGACCAAAGGGTTTTTCAATTACCAAACGATGCTTGTAGGGATCTTCTAGCATCCCTCCTGCCCCTAGTTGCTTAATAGCTTCTGGGAAGAAGTTGGGGGCGACGGAGAGGTAGAACATCCGGTTTCCCCTTGTTCCTCTTTTCTCGTCTAATTCGCTTAATAATTTTTTCAGTTTCTGGTAACTCTCTGGGTTATCTATGTCCCCAGGACAGTAGAACAGACCTTGAGAGAAGTCTTGCCAGAGTTCTCCCAGTTCGACGCTACTATGAGCCTCGGACATGCCCTTCTGCATTTGCTCGCGGAAGTATTCGTGGCTCCATTCTCGACGAGCTACGCCAACTATGGTAGTTTCAGGGGGAATGCGTCTCTCTCGCCGCAATTTGTAAAGTGCTGGCACTAGTTTACGCCAGGTAAGATCCCCAGAAGCGCCAAAGATAACTATAATCTGGGGTTCGGGCATCCCTTGCTGTTGTAGACCAACGCGTAGGGGATTTTCTAGCAGACTGGGCATAACAATTTTGGAGTTTAGAGTAGGGATTTTGGGTTGGGCATTGGTAATGGGTAATTAGTAACTGGTAATTGGGAAAAAGGAACAGAAATATTACCTATTACCAATTACCTATTAGCCATTACCAATTACCTACACTGGTGACAATACCTTGATTTTGCTTTCTAAAGAGTTCATCAAGGATTGAAACGGCTTGATAAACTTGTCAATGCCTTCAATGAGGAGTTCGTCCATCACGGCATCGATATCGATGTTGATGTCTGGGTCTTTCAAGCTTTCGATCAGCCTGTAAGCTTCTTGTGTGCGTGTTTCCAGGCTATTGGCTACATCGCAGTGATCGGCGCAAGCTTTTATTGTTGCTGGTGGTAGGGTGTTAACCGTGTCTGGGCCAATTAATTCATTGACATACATGACATCGCTGTAGTTGGGGTCTTTAGTACTAGTGCTGGCCCAAAGTAGCCGCTGCACTTTTGCCCCAATTGCTGCCAAGGCTTGCCAACGATCGCTGTGAATGATTTGTTTGTATTCTTGATAGGCAATCTTAGCGTTAGCGATCGCTATTTTCCCTCTGACAGCTTGCAGCTTGGCTTGCTGGGTAATATCATCAACGCCTCGCTTCAACTTAGCATCGATCTTAGCGTCAATGTTGTTATCAATCCGGCTGAGAAAAAAGCTAGCTACAGAAGCAATTTTGCTGATGTCCTTACCCTCACTTGCCCGTGTTTCTAAGCCGCGAATATATGCCCAAGCTGTGTTGATGTAACTTGAGACTGAGAATAGCAGCGTGATGTTGACATTGATTCCTTCTGCTATAGCCACTTCCACTGCTGGCAAACCAGCCGCTGTACCAGGAATCTTAATCATCACATTTTCCCGCCCAATTTCTGAGAAATAACGGCGGGCTTCGGTGATTGTTGCTTGCGTATCCTCAGCAATAGTTGGTGGTACTTCTATACTCACATAACCATCCAGTCTATTCGTGGCTTCATAAACAGGGCGTAAAATATCACACGCATTGCGGATATCTGCAAAAACTAGCGATTCATAAATTTTGTATGTCGGTAATCCAGCACGAACGGCCGCGGCAATATCAGCATCATAAATGGCATTACCAGCGATCGCTTTTTCAAAGATGGCAGGGTTGGATGTAATACCAGAGATTCCTTGATTTTCAACTAGGTCTTTAAGTTCCCCTGATTGAATAATGTCACGGCTCAAATTATCCATCCAGATACTTTGACCGTATTGTTTAATCTCTAATAAATGATTGGTGGTCATAGCTGTTTTGTTTAACTCCTGTTAACAATGTTTCCCAGTGTTGGAAAGCAAAACTCATCAGTTGATGGTGTCTATTGAATTTTGGCGCTGCCAATCACCTATCACATCGACCAACTGAGATAATCCTTAATTCACATTCAAACAGCGCTATTCCTACAACCCCAACTCCAAACTGCCCCTCCTCAGTGCTAATTACCGACCAATGCTAAACACACTTTTGATACTTTTTTACCCGCTTCTAGTGACCGTTTTGAATAAAAGACTCCACCTTGGCAACATCCTCTTTGCTACCAATAATCAGAGGTGTGCGCTGGTGCAATTTTTTCGGCACCACTTCCAAGATATCTACCAGTCCTGTAGTGGCGCGACCGCCTGCTTGTTCAATCAAAAAGGCCAAAGGAGCAGATTCATAAAGCAGCCGCAATTTACCTTCAGGCTTTTGAACAGTGCCTGGGTAGAGAAACACACCGCCTTGAACTAAAATTCTATGAATATCGCTCACCATAGCCCCGCTATAACGAGCCGTGTAGCCTTCTGTACGATGAACATAGCGGATGTATTCCCGAATTGATTCTTCCCACTGCCAAAAATTACCCTCATTAACACTGTAAACAGAGCCGTGGTCAGGAATGCGGATATTTTCTTCTGTGAGAATAAACTCCCCAAGGCTGGGATCAAGGGTAAAGGAATGAACGCCCTTACCTATAGTATATACCAACATCGTACAGGGCCCATACAGTATATACCCCGCCGCTAGTTGCTTGCGTCCATTGGTCAGAAGGTCTGCCGCTTTACCATCGCTATCATTTCCTTCCTGTTGGCGAATGGCAAAAATAGAACCCAAACTAAGATTGGTGTCGGTGTTAGATGAACCATCAATGGGATCATACAGCAAGGTATAGCGACCAATAGGGCAGTTTTCGGGTATGTAGTAAGGGTTTTCCATTTCTTCGGAAGCTAGGCGACAAACTAAACCGCTTTGCTTAAACACCGAGATAAATACATCGTTGGCGTAGACATCCAACTTTTTAACCGATTCTCCCTGAACGTTGACTTCCCCAGTAAATCCCAGAACCCCTTCCATTAAGCCTGCATTGCTCATGCGACGGGCAATTAGTTTACCAGCCAAGGCGATGCGATTCATCAGCGCACTCAAATCCTGTGCATCTGCTGAAAAACTATGAAGCTGCTGGAGGACATGACGAGATAAAGTTGTACAATCACGATCTAAACTTTTATCTGTAGCGTAGTCCATAGATAAATTTAAAGATTCTGGCGCTTGTGCCATTTTTTTAACTTCCTAGCGAGTTGCTGTTGAGTTGGTGCTATGGGTCGCAACTTTTGGTTGCTGCCTCTATCTTAGAAAGGTAATTTGATATCTTAAATGTGATTTTAGATAAACTACAGAAATGGATAATTTTAAGCTGTTCCAGAGTGTAGACGCGCAACAGTAAGCTGATGCTGAGTGACTAATTGAGTAAATATACTCCTTGTCCAGCCATTGAATTTCAGAGACTATACACCAGCAGCAATTCGCAACTTTGCAGGGAAAAGCCGACTAGTATGGACATTTATCTACTGTTCACAACTAGTCGGGCACATTATAAGATTTGTTTTTCTGGTATTTTAGCAAATTAGTCTTGCGTAACTAGAAGCTAATTTGCTATTATGGTAATCCGCCTTTGCTAAAAATATTTTTTATCCCCAACTACCTCGTCGGTTATCGTCTCGTCGGTTATCCTCTCGCGGTTTGGCTTTATTAACTCTCAGTTGACGACCCATCCAGTCGGCGCCATCTAGCTCAGTGATAGCCTTATCTTCTTGAGAATCTTCGGTCATATCAACAAAGGCAAAGCCGCGTAGCCGTCCTGTTTCACGGTCAGTAGGTAATACAACTCTTTTGACCTCGCCATAATCTGCAAACACGGATTTTAAGTCTGCTTCAGTAGCTTGGTAGGAGAGGTTTCCAACGTAAATAGTCATGTTCGATCACGTAATTTTCGACAAAGAGGCATTAGTTCAGCTGGAATCCAGATCTAAACAAATTGCAAATATTGCCTAGTCTCTTCTGATTCACGGTTGACGAATTTTGTAGGGCAACAGCCATAATGCTGGTGCTGTCTACAACTCAGCGTGCTATGTGGCTGAACATACATACACGCTCATATCATAACTGATTGTGAGATTTTTCCCAGTATGGGATATTACAATCTCTTATAAAATTACATTAGCGGCTCTTATATTTAATATAAGTTACACTCTTTTGTCCGTAGTGAGCAATAAATCGCTCTCTCCTCTGTGCAAGTATTTTCACTCCCTAAAGTCCTTACTACCAGCTTGCTTGTAATTTAATTTTCCTAGTTACTTATATATTGACAACTAGCAGCCGGCGCTTTCCCAATGGGTAGCACCGGAACTATGTCAACCCCCTTTGGGAGGAATTCAAAATTCAAAATTCAAAATTCAGATCCCATAAATAAATTTAGGGGTGGGAAACAGCGTTGCTGTGTATCCTTTCTTTTTTTTCAATTTTGCATTTTGCCTATGTTGAATTGGAGTACAGGAGGGTTAATCAATTGAAATCTGCTGGGGGCCAGAGGCTTTGCCATTATTTACCCCAGTGGTGGGGGTAATATAACCGTTTGAGCCAATCTGTTTGTCTAACCAGCTTTTAACTGGATCTTCTGCTAGGTTAAGTCGCAGCACACCAGAGAATAACCCGCCGAAAAATGAGACTGGGTGGTTGGTAGCTTGTTTAAATATTGGTGACAGTTCATCAAGGAACATTTCAAAGTCTCCTGGCGTTGCCATAAAAAAATATTACTTCTTAAGCGATCGTAACCTGTAAATCTATTTTGGGCGCTTCTATGTATTGTTGGTGTGGAGACTAATGCACGCAAAAATAAAGATAATCCCCCAAAATCATGGCGTGCATTACTCCACAGAACCCCAAAACCAGTTGCCTACAGCACCGGGTTCCTTTTCAGTTAGAAATTCTCTCTTAGCAGAAACAAACTCTTTTTTAGAGAGGATGCCGTCCTTATCGATATCAAGCTTGGAGAAGACAAAAGCTGATTTTTCAGCATCTAGGTCAAACACACTGAAAAAGAGATGATGCTCTTGTTGTGATATGTGACCATCACTGTCTAAATCAACAATGTCAAACAAAGTCTCTATTAAAGGATCGTTGTAATCTGGATTTGAAACCGTTTTCTCTATGCCCTGACAAAATTCTTCGGAACTTACCTTACCATCTCCATCCAAATCCGCTTTAGACCAAAAATTCTCCCAAACATGAAGCCACTTAAACAACAAATCTTTGTGAATATCTGAACCAAGCTCTGCGCTACGTATCTTGGCGAACCTCTCAGCAAAAATCTCAGCATCTTCTTTCCCAATGAAGCCTGAATTATCGGCATCCAGACAGTAAAAGTGATGCAGTAACTTTTTTCTATGATATTCGCTTAACAATGCTTTTTCCTTTTGCTTACCAAACATACCTACATTACCACATCAGTACGTAGTCGATAACCACAATTTCCAGTACGGATTGAAGGAGCATCCGGTTCCTAAATATAGCAACAAAGCTGAGAATAAATGCCCCAAGGAGCTAGCTTTGGCTCATGTGATTCTGTTGTCTAGTGACTTAGCTCGACTTTATCCATTTTTACGAACCCCAAAACCTGACGCTGAAACCCTTGTGGGACGATAGTTTTAGTTTTTGTACTTGATCGAAAATCAGTGACATAGAAAAAGTATTTGCCAAAAAGCCAGGGTTTTTGCCGGGTAAGGAAAACCGATTTCTTAATTTTGGATAAAGTCGAGCTTAAGGGGGGTTTAATTTTTCTCAATCTGATTAAAATGGGTCTTAATGTTCTTCAACCCCCTTAAAAAGGGGGTCGCCGCAGGCGGGGGGATCTTGTTGATTTGGGCTTAAGTAGTTGGTTCCTGACTGGGGAACATGCACTTATCAGAATCACAGCCACTTGGGCCAGCTTCTGATAATTCGCCGGAATCGTAGCGGCTTAAGACGGCACAGAAATCATCTGTTTTGCGTCGCACTAAAACCTCTTCAGATAAACTGTCATAGGTTGATTTATCGATTGGTTCAAAGGGCAAACGGGGGAATGATTGCAAATCGTCAAAACGGGCTAAAAGTGCGGCGGAAATATATCCTTCATCGTTTTGTATGGCTTCGTAAATCCGCTGTCCTAAAGGTTCTATTTCCTCTGAACGGAGTTCTAAAGTAGCTGAGGTGTTATGAGTGACGTAGTAACCCTGAACTTGAAGGATAAAATCCAATTGAGCTAAAACTGAGAACTGAGAAACATCAATTTGATCGCATCCTTCTAAATCAGCCCAAGATACAGCTACGGGGATTTCTACTAACCATTCGGTGACGCGGGAATCAAAGGGGTCATTGAGTAAATTACCCTGTTCGTCTTTGTCAGATTGGGAGGGTATGACGTTGTAACCGTAGTCTATGCAAGCTAAGGCTACTGGGTCATTTTTGCGGAAGGTGATGCGACGCAGAAATCTTTGGGCTTTGGGGGGATGCCATCCGGGGCTAGCACCTGTTAGTAAGGACTTTGTACCGCTTGGTTGGACTGTGGTGCAGCGATTGGGACGTTTGAGATGATGGCGATCGCAATATTCCCACACAACCCGATGCACTGTATCTTTCCAAAAGCTGAGATATTTCTGTTCTTTTTGCTTAAAAGCCAGTCCTTGGAGGGTTTCCGGTCTACCTTCTGACCACCAACGCAGCCAATCAACACCAAATGCATGAACAAAGAAATCAAATAAACCTGTGAAGGAAACCCCGACAATTGGGTCTAATTCACGGCTGTATTGATAGCGTGGTTCCAGAAATTTGTGATTTAAAAGTGCTGCTACAGACAGCGCCCCAGCAGTGAAAGCTTCTTCTTGTTCTTTGTAGTTATTTGGGTCGAGTTGGTTTAAATGAACCTCTGAAAGGTTACAGTGAAAATCGCTACCAGTAATTTCCTAGTTGTTATCCTAGAGGCTTTTTATCCTCTAGTTCTACTGCTTCATCATTCGCAGTAGTTCCGACTATATTTTCTACTAAAGATGGAAATTAACATTAGTAGCCGGGGACTCGTGGAGCCGTTTTTTAACGGGGGTTAAACCCAGATTATATTCTTTTTACATTTCAAAATGAATCAGAGAATTTTGAATTGTAAACAGGTTCGCTCTCTAGTCTGTACGGTGTCAAAGGTGCTTTAATTCCTCTGATTACCTCGGTATTCCCAATCGCAGGGTTCACCGATTTTCCCCGGTGTTTAACGTGAGGCAAAATTACTTACCACACGGATTTAAAGCATATCGCTGCAAACGATGCTCTAATTCATTTGCATCTAAATTAGGGTAGTGTTCTTGTAACCACTGTTTTCCTAAACCTTGGTCATAAGCCTGCAAGAAGTCAGTTTTTAATGCTGGTGTTAATAGCAAATCAGCGTTGGCTCTAGCTACAGCTTCACCAGCCCATTGAATCGCGCCTTCACCGCTGTAATATTGTTTGCGGACAGCTTCAATTGATTCTTCTAGTGTTGGCTTGCGGTGAAATACTCTGGTGTGGTTGGCCATTCTCAAAGCATCACGCTCTGGGTCAATGCGCCAGTTGCCATTTTCATCCTGCTGCCATAGATTATCTTTAGCGGTGGCTGCTTGTTGATCTTCAGCAGCGAATTGTCTCATCCCGGCACTGTTATGCGTCAAATAGCCATCGCAGTAGAAACAATGAGCTTCTTCAACTTCAATGTCGTAAGTGTGGACATGATCATAACTGCCCAAACCTTTAACAGTAACGGGAATATCTAGTGAGATATCAGCCTCAGCAATATAACGTTCATAATTGGCGTCAACAGTGCGAGAACCTTGGAAGCCCATTTCTCGCATCTCGCTGTAGGTGTAAGCTTCCCGCATGATTGCACCGGGAACGGTGAAACCATACATTTTGAGTCCTTGGCGCAGTTCTCCCTTGAGCGAGTGAGGAGCAATCAGGGCATTGTAACGCTGTTTGAGGGCTGGAATCGTCACACTGTATTTAACTTGCCATTCCTGCTTCTGGGGATAAGTGATGGCAATTCTACCAGCGATACCCAAGCTAGATAAAACTGTGCCAACTTGTCTGATAAATGACTGATAGACTGATGTAACTAAGTGAGGGGGTCGGTTATTAACGGCACCGTCACTATCCATCAATCCAGCTAGATAAGCAGCTCTGATATCTACTGAACCCTGCAAAATAAAACTAGGAATTACTAGGGGAACATTAGGCTGCTTAATGTGGCGATGGAAGTACTCAGCTAGTCGAATGGAGGAACAAATTGACTTGGCTGTGTTTTCGCCCTTGATGATGCCATGAGTAGCAGTCAATCCAAATAAAGCTAAAGCGGCATCTATTTTGGTTTGGATTTTGGCGGTGAGTTCGGTATCTAAGCTATTCATTGCCCATTCAACACGGCCAAAGGGCTTATCATACTTATTGCGGCCAAGGGCAACATAGCCGTCACCGTGGGTTAAGCCAATTAGCCAAGCTACTTCAGGTGTGAGATCGGGAATGATAAAAGATTTAGCTGTTCGGCTTTGGGAAGGTCTGGATTCTGTAAAGTCAGCAGGGAGATGGGTTACTGTCCCAGGTAGGACTTGTGTATTGTGTAAAAGGCGATCGCCTTCCACTAGACTCGCAATTGATTTCCAGTTTACGCTACCTTGAGCATCAGCCAGAACGGCTTGTCTGTGGTTTAAAGTTGCTCTAGGGTAAGTTGCATTAGTTTCAATTTCATAGACATCCTGAAATCCTTGGTCGAATTTATCAACAACTCGCCGAAATCCTAGAGGAGTCTGTACTAAATCACCTACTTGGACATCGGAAATGGGAACAAGACCTTTGGAAGTATGAACTAAAGCATCTTCAGGTAAACAGCGACGGATATTGCCAGCAACAATTGTTACAGCAGCTTGGTCAATTAATAGACAGCATTCAACTGAAGTTAATTGTCGTCCTACAGCTTTATTGAGGATGGATGCACAACGCTCATAAAGTCCGGGTAATTTCACCGGATTAGCCATGCCGCCAAAGCCTTTGAGTGTTTCCCCGGCTTGACGCACGTCGCTGATGTCAACGCATACATTAACTTCACCAGCAAAGCGTTCATCGGTGGAGATTTCCAAAAGGGTTTGATAAGATTTTACCCAGCCTTCTCGGCTATCTCCAACATGAATAGTAACGTTGTTGCCTTCTATATCGGTTTCTGTAAATTCACGGCGCTGTTGCTTAGGAGTACTACCAATTTCACCTTTGACGCTAATATGCAGATGATTGCGGATGGGAGGCAGTTGGTTAATATATTGGGGTTCTATGACTGCTCCAGTACCACAGCCCATCATTGCTAAGTCCATCATCAACCCGAAGGCTTTCCAGTCTTCTAGGTTGGTGGAGGTGCAATTGTAAGCCCCGGAGAAGTTTTTGGGTTTGGCTAACCAATCTGTGCCGCCAACCCATAACCAGCGTCCACTGGGCAAGGATCTCATGTTGCGTTGCATCTTTTCCAGGATGGCAACTTCTTCGCGGCTGAGTTTTCCCAACTCGATGATACCTTGGAGAGTGCGATCGCACACCTCATCCCATGATTCCCTCAGCCCTGCCTGTGTACGGCGGCTATATGTTCTAAAAAATACTGGATTGGCAGCTGGGGCGGTTTCTGGGAATTTTGCACTCTGACGTTTTCTTTCAAGCTCTCGAACCATAATTATTTGTTGTTGCTTGCGGACAAATTATGACTATACGCCAAGTAGATTGAGGATTAAAGATTGCCAAAATGGCCACTTTAGGCTACCTCTTCCACTGTCCTAATTGCAACAGAACTTGATGTTGTATAATGTCTTTTTTACATTACCGAAATATTGATACTGAGTTGTAATTTTACAATGTCACTTGCACTTTGGCGAAGTACTCTAGCCCACGCTCTCCATCGCAACCGCAGTCTGGTCTATGCCCGTTATCTACAACTGGCTACAGTACGGGCTAATGGTTCTCCGGCTAATCGTACCGTCGTTTTTCGCGGCTTTTTAGAAGATTCCAATCAGCTAAAATTTATTACTGATATCCGTAGTGAAAAAGCCGACCAAATAGAGAATGATTCAGCGGCGGAGGTTTGTTGGTATTTCCCGAAGACACGAGAGCAATTTCGGATTACTGGCGATTTGACTTTGGTAAATGGTGATGATTCTTACCCAGATTTACAACCAGCCCGGATTAAGATGTGGCAAGAATTGAGTGATGCAGCGCGTTTACAGTTCGCTTGGCCTAATTCGGGTAAACCGAGAGTTAAAGAACCAGAAGCTTTTACACCACCAGCACCTGATGCTATTCAACCACTAGCAAATTTCTGTCTATTGCTACTTGAGCCAATACAGGTAGACCATTTAGAATTACGTGGTGAACCGCAGAATAGAAGGATTTACCGTTTCGATAAAAACCAAGGTTGGTTTTGTGCAGAAATTAATCCTTGATTTAGGGGAGAATTTCGACAACTGTACCTTTCTGTACATATTGATATAGTTCATCTACATCTTGGTTTTTGAGAGATGGACAACCCCAAGTCCAATTTTGCCGCTCGCTAATCATGTTATCAGCACCGGCAGGTACACCATGAATTCCCACCTCCCCACCAATGGGAATATACCAACCTAACTTACCACTAGCTTTTGCCTGAAAATGCTTGCGCCAAGATTGCACATTAGGATAGTTAAGCCAGAGAAACTTTGACCATTGGGGATGGGGGTAAAGGTCTTGGATTTGCAGAATCCCCTCCGGTGTTCTTCTGTCACCTTCTCCCTGCTTATCACCAGTAGGATTAGTGCCAAAAACTACGGGGTATGATTTGACTGGTTTGCGATCGCTATAAAGCGTCAACCGATGTTGAGATTTCTCGATGAGGAGAGAAATTTTTTGTTTATTATTCGCAGTTACTAACTGCTCAAGTGGTTTGTCATAATTTAATAACTGCTTTCCCGCTGGGGGCGTGTGCATCTGCGATTCAGGTGGACAAGCGGGAATACACAACACCGCAGGAAGTTCACCAAGGGGAAATATCAACCCTAATCGCACTAGAAGCAGGTAAAATATAGAGCCACTAATTAACGACAGAAAAATTATGAGTATCCGTTGACGATGCCAATAAGTTTTCTTAAGTGGCTCTTGAGTCATGTTTAAATGCCCGCACCATCGAGAAATTCCTGTATCGCCTTATCTCTGAGGTTACATTTGGGGGAATCTTGTATTGATGAATCATTCTCTTTGACGGCTAACGCACCCACCAAAACAGGAGTTTTTGCGGAAACATGAAGGTGTTGGAGAGTTTGGATTTGTTCTTCCAATGATTCAATTCGATCAACTAAGGCGCGAATAACCTCGGCTTCGGAATCTGGTAAATTGCTGTGTTCTAGGGGAGAAACCCGGACTCCAGAACGATAAATAATTCGACCGGGTACGCCTACTACTGTACAGCTCGAAGGCACATCCCTCAATACAACTGACCCAGCGCCAATGCGGACATTGTGGCCAATTTGGATATTTCCCAGTACCTTTGCACCTGCTCCAACTACGACATTTTCACCTAAAGTAGGATGGCGCTTACCGCTTTCTTTACCAGTACCTCCAAGGGTGACACCTTGGTAAATCAGGGCATAGTCTCCAACAATTGCTGTTTCGCCAATCACTACGCCCATGCCGTGATCAATAAACACCCCCAGCCCAATTGCAGCCCCTGGATGGATTTCAATTCCCGTCAAAAAGCGAGCTATGTGAGAAATCAGGCGAGGAATAAAGGGAATACCAATACTATATAACCAGTGAGCAAGCCGATGGAATAGCAGGGCTTGCAAACCGGGGTAACAAAACAAAACTTCTAACCAATTACGGGCAGCCGGGTCACGTTCAAAGATGATGCGGAAGTCAGCACGGAGTCTAGATAGCACGAGATAGTACCCTTGCAAAGCAAAACAAGCTACACTCCCATCTTATCGTCCCAGGTGTCACCGCTAAAAAAAACGGATTGGGGATTAGGGATTAGAAGGATTACCCAGTACCCAGTACCCAACCCCTAATTATTGCTGCTGTACTGTCAAGGTGTAGTTACCCTTCACTTGAGGATTAAATGTACCTACCCAAACCCGATAGGTGCCGCTTTTCCATTTGCGATCGCTAATGCTGGCATCTTTATTTTTACCAGTGTCATCGCCGCAACGAATTGTCGTTTCGTCTGGGCCTTGGATGAGTAAAGTAGTATCGTACCCACCACTGTTGACTAATATTTTTAGTTGAGCAAAATCTTTTTCCAAAATTAGGATGTGATCGGGAGTGGGGTCAGCAAAGCCGATACAGGCTTTCTTATCGCGATCGCGGTTGCTAATGGCAGATAATGAGTAAGAACCGCCTGTATAGCCAGAAACTATACCTTGTGCTGGATTAAAATCTGGTGACAACTTGAGGGTAGCAAAATTTGCTGCTGTCTCTGCTATTGCAGGTGTTGCCGTAATAGCCGTAAAAATAGCCAAAAGACAGCCAGTTTGAAAATGTAGCTGGGGGCGACGACACTTCATCGAAACTCCTGGGTAGAAACCCCGTCCTTTGAGGACGGCTTTTGGTAAAATTGAAATACGGTGAAATATGCTTAACGCAGAGAATTGACTCGTTCCCAAGGCTTGCTAGTAACCGAGTGCGATAATGAGTATCCACGAAAATCGAGTCTTGGGGTGCGGGAGTGAGTACACTCTCTAGAACCGTAACCGCGCCCGAAATTCCGCAAACCGCGCAAGTACGCACCTTAATTGCGGGTAGTGTGGGGAGGGGGATAAAGCTCCGTACCTTTAGGTCGGAGAATGGTTACAGCAGCCCTCCGATAGGCTCTTATCGTGATTATATATACTATTGTTATGGGAAAAACTGTGATTTTCCAGTGTGTGTGCCACATTGGAATGTGACACAAAGGGTGCTTTTCCCAACATAGAAGGCGGGATTCAAAAGTGTCCCCGCTTCCCCAAGTTGTCTAACTTATCACCCCCGGAGTTGGAAGAAGACGCCGCCTTTAAGGGATGTTGTCTCATTACCATAACTACTGACTGTAAGCGATCGCAAATTATTGAAAAGCGGTTTACCTAATATTTCCACCAATTTAAGAATCGGTAGCTGACGCTCTAAGAGCTTTTTGCTCTTTGTCCAGTCAAGATATATATAGCCTTGGTTGGGTTGGGGGATAACAGCAATACTATCTTGAAAATCGGGATTGTCAATTAAGGAATTTCCTTTAGCGGTGAGGATTTGATCCATCGTTTCCAAGTTGGAGCTAAAAATTTCGTAATTGTCTAGGGTTGTATGGGCCCCCTTAACTTTTGCCTCGACGGTAAGGGGTGATTGCTCTTGAGTCGCAGCGGTTAACTCTGTCCAAGCGGAGATTTTTTGCTGTCCTAGGGTGAGGGAGCTAATATTTAAGTTATTGGCAGTGGCGATCGCATCTAAATGCCCAATAGCTTCTACTACCTCCGGCGATTTTTCCACCACAAACACCCAATCAGCAGTGGTTTTGCCTTCACTAGGCGATAAAGCGATGGCATATTCCCCTCGAACCCAGCTAAAAATATCCGGCGCCAAATTTAAACCCCAGCGTTTTTGAATATCCACCAAGGGTTGCACCAATCGTCCAAGGGCATCTTCCTCAGAACCATATATAGTTGCAGTCCCTTGTCTCCAGAATTTACCAAGATTACTGTCACCTAAATTTCTCAAATTCGCGCCGGAAATTACCAAACCCGCTGATGCTGGAATATATTTTAATGCGCCTACAGGCTGAGAAAGTGGCAGCGATGGGGAAACAACTTCTGATCTACTCAGCAAAGTAGTTTCCGCCAGCAATCCTTTAGGGTTTAATATCAGAGAAATTATTAGGCTGTGGTATGTTGGTTCTAACAGTTCTAACCCTTGCCATTGTGCCACCGTGGGCAGATTCAGAAAAGCCACAGCCAAAGCACCTTTGGGCAGTTCTTGAGTAGCTTTTTGGTATTTAGAAGAACTGATCAAATTTAGATCAGGGGCTTGGACATTATTAATCGCTGCTCGCAGTACCCTTAGATCATTAGCAAACAATACAAATTTATCCCCAACAACCGCACCAGCTAAATTTTCCTGATTGTCATAAATCAGCTTTACGCCTTTGTATTGTTCAACTGCTAAATTTGCCCCAGTTAAAACCCGTTGGGAAAACAACAACTCGACAAACTCGCGGCTTTTCTCCGGTTTCTCGGTTGCTAGTGCCATCAGATACCCAGGCTGCTGTCCGTTTTCGGGGTCACGGTCAATGTCTAAAGTAGTTACAGCCAGGGTAATTTCCTGTCCTAGCCAAGGTTGAATATCTTGTTTGTAATCTATGCTACTCTTAGCCAATAAACTGGTTTTGAGTTGGGAAACTTCTCCATCACGCTCCAAGGCCTGCAAACGGTCTGGATTTGCCAGCAATGATACCATCACAGGGGCAAGCTTTGACACGAATATAGCAGCACCAGGCTGTCTGGTAGAAGCGACGAGGTTAACTGGACTTTTAGCAAAAAACCAGTAAAAGCCAGTAATACCAATTAGTAGCAGTGCGATCGCACCAGCTACTAGGAAACCAAAGAATGAGCTTTGCCTGTTCACGCTAGACCTAGTAAATGCTCCGTTTTTGATCTTATGGTACAAAAGCAGCTTCTAGGGATTGGACTGTGGTATTTTTTCCAGCTTTTCTGCCAACATAAATAATATTGGATTGTTTACAAAAATTGCATGACAGGGAATTCTTTTGGTCAAACCTTTACCCAAATTAGTGTAGAGGAACTAGCAAAACGCTTGTCTTCAGGCGAGCAGGGGATTCAGTTGGTGGATGTGCGCGAACCCCAAGAAGTTGACACAGCAAGTATTCAGGGCTTTGTCAACCTGCCCCTGAGTCAATTTGCCGAATGGAGCGAGCAAGTACAGAGTCGCTTCAATGCCGATGCCGAAACCCTAGTGCTGTGTCACCACGGCATCCGCTCTGCCCAGATGTGTCAGTGGTTAGTTACTCAAGGATTTACAAATGTTAAAAATATTGGAGGCGGTATTGCTGCCTACTCCATATTAGTTGACCCTTCCATTCCCCAATATTAGCTGCTGACTGCCGAAAAATAACCCAAAAGGCAGACGAGATTAACTCTTCCATCTGCCTTTGAAAATTTGGAAAAATCACAGCGCAACAGTTTAGTTTTTGGCGGTAAAGCTTGGTAGTCTTAGCTTTAGAGGTATTTTTTAACTCATTTTTTCTCAAAGCTAGAAAAATCCGTATTTAAAAATACACCTTTGAGCAAATTATTATGCAATAATACTTAAAAGGATGAGACTTTACTATCAACCATGGCTTTTGTGCCCACGGGCAAGCTGTTAGCTCAATAATCTTCCAAAATGCCGAAGGAGAACTTGGCTTTTATTCGCTATTACTTACTATAATAGAAGTATATAATTTATCATTTTAAATTAATTATTATTTAATTTTATTTGTGCTTAAATCCACAAATCTTTTCAAATTTTGATTAAAATTTGCCTTCAGCACAAAACCCCCTATGCAAGTCCAGCTGACCAATCGACAACAGCATATACTTTGGGCAACTGTACGCCACTACATTGCTACAGCAGAGCCTGTTGGTTCCAAAGCTCTGATTGAGGAGTTTGACCTGGGTGTAAGCTCGGCCACCATTCGCAATGTCATGGGCGTTTTAGAAAAATCTGGGTTACTTTACCAACCCCATACCTCTGCTGGCAGAATACCTTCTGACTCTGGTTATCGGATGTATGTTGACCAGCTAATTACACCTTCGGAGGCTTTAGCCAAAGAGGTAGAAATCACACTGCAAAAACGCCTCCATTGGGAAGATTGGAGTTTGGAAACTCTGCTGCAAGGAGCCGCGCAAATTTTGGCAACTTTGAGCGGCTGCATTAGCTTGATTACCATGCCGCAAACCAATACAGCCCAGTTGCGACATTTGCAATTAATGCAAATTGAAGCGGGTAGAATCATGTTGATTGTGGTGACGGATGCTTATGAGACACATTCTAAGTTAATGGATTTGCTGTCAGAATCCCCAGAAAATAAACCAGATCCAGAGGTAATTGACCGTGAGTTGCAGATAGTTTCCAACTTTTTGAATAGCCACTTACGGGGGCGAAGTTTGTTAGAATTAGCTACTCTCGATTGGAGTGAATTAGATCAAGAGTTCCAACGCTATGGCGAATTCTTAAAAAATTCAGTGGCAGAATTAACTCGTCGCACTGCCGCACCATCTGCGACACAAATTATGGTGCGGGGTGTGGCTGAAGTTTTGCGTCAGCCAGAGTTTTCCCAATTGCACCAAGTAAAAACGATTATCCATCTGCTGGAAGAAGAACAAGATCAACTGTGGCGATTAATCTTTGAGGCATCAGAGCCGGAAGATATGGGTAAATCACGGGTAACAGTTCGCATTGGTGCAGAAAACCCCCTAGAACCGATACGCACTTGCACATTGATTACTTCTACCTATCGCCGAGGTTCTGTACCAGTGGGAAGTGTGGGAGTTTTGGGGCCAACGCGTCTAGACTATGAAAGTGCGATCGCAGTTGTAGCAGCCGCAGCAGATTATCTATCAGAAGCTTTCAGTTAATTAGCTTAAATCATGCTGAAAAAAATTTCCCTTGGTTTACTATGGCTAGGATTTCTTTCCTATGCCTTTTTCTTTGCCCCTCCAGATCAACCCGATACCTTCGAGTTAATTAAAAATCTTTCTACAGGTCAATTGCAAGGCATTAACCCTTTAGTTATTGCCCTATTCAATATTATGGGAATCTGGCCTTTAATCTACAGCGCAGTATTGTTTATTGATGGTAGAGGGCAAAAAATACCTGCTTGGCCATTTGCTACTGCCTCTTTTGCCCTTGGCGCATTTGCCTTATTGCCTTATTTAGCCTTAAGAGAATCAAATAAACAGCTTGTTGGCAAAAAGAATGTCTTTATCAAACTTTTAGATTCCCGTTTCACAGGAGTTGCCCTAACTATAGGCGCAACTATTTTAGTTAGCTTTGGTTTACAAGGAGGAGATTGGGGAAATTTTGTCCAACAGTGGCAAACTAGCCGTTTTATCCATGTGATGAGTTTAGATTTCTGTCTACTTAGCCTATTATTTCCGGCATTGCTAAGAGATGATATTGCCCGTCGGGGTTGGCAAGATAATCAGTTATTTTGGTTATTTGCCTTGATTCCCCTATTTGGCCCGTTAATGTATTTGTGTGTACGTCCACCTCTACCAGATGTTGGTGTCGAAGTAATCACCAATCAGCAACAACCAGCAGCGAACTAAGGAATTTAAAATTACCCAATTACACAAATTATTTAGACATTTTATAAACTTCTGGAAGCTGCCACCAAGGCGCATGAGGATATTCATGATGTTCTTTGTGGTAGCCAAAATGATAGCATGTGATAAATGACCACCAAATTGGGCGATTAATTGTTTGGGCACAATGAGGCTGAATATAACCACCTTTTGGCTTGCTATGTGGTAGAAAAGTACCAAAATAGAATAATTGTAACGAACTTAAAATCGAGGGAAATACCCAGAAGTAAGTTAGATTATCACTGGGTAAATGGAGGATACGATTAGTAAAATGAAAAATAATTATTAGGGTGATAATTTGTCGCCAACTCCAGTAACTCTTCATAAAATGAAAATACCAAGCAAAGAAATTTTCATGTTTACCATCATGAAAATCAGGGTCTATTTCACTAGCTGGATTATGGTGGTGTAACCAATGTTTTTTCAATAATGTTTGGTATGGCAAAAGACCATAAACAAAAAGGCATAATGAGCCAACGAAATGGTTAATTTTCAGATTTTTGGGAAACACTACCCCATGCATAGCATCATGAGCCGTAATAAATAATCCAGTATATAAAAATGTTTGCCAAAGTAGCATAGGCATTAACATCAAGAATTTGAACTGGGAAATGTCCAGGAAAAGTAAGAAACCCAGGCTAATAGCCCAGATGCTAATAATGACAATAGCAATGGAAAGTCCCCCAAACGGAGATTTATTTTTTAGTACTGGGGCTAGTTTTATTTGAAAACTGGGTGGTTGTTCTAACTCGATCACGTTTTTACTCCGCGTAGAATTCAGGTGAAAATTCCCAAAATATAGTCATGGTAAAAGCACCAACCACCAGCCAGACAACTCCATTAGTGGATAGTGTCAATAATCTAAAAATGTTTAGAAATATTAAGATGCTTTAAGTATTATTGCACATACAGCCGCCATACCAAAAATTGTTTTCAGTTGAGAGATTGGGTAATACCTGTGGAAAAACAGATATCATAGTATAGTTAATAACTAGTATTTTTGCCTGAAATAGCTAAAGCCTGCAACAAAGACCGTCAATCGCGAGGGGAGAATTATCAGAAATAGCACGACCCTAAACGGTTCATATCTCAAAATAGGTAAGCCATAAAACCGATGCCAGTCTTAAAACTGCTCTAAGGCATTACAATCCCTGTTATTGTCTATGTTTTCAGTTATTTCGCTTTGGTAAAGATCCATTAATTATTTTACTGAGCAATAAAATACTTTTTCATTCTATTTATCTAATGAATTAGCGGCATCTGTCTCTAATGTCAAAGCCTAAGTAAGTCTAAAGGATGAATTTTTGCTGATTTTCAGGAAATACTTCTGTAAAGAAATAGCCTCTTGAGTAAGGGCGTCTTGACTATAATTACTAGAAAATCCTGGCAACGAAAGCAGCAAAATAATGTTCTATATGCTATGAAAAATCTAACGAAAGTCAGAAGGTTTTTTGATAATTTTTGCCCAAACTAATAGACAGAAAATAAAATATTTTTTTCAAACTTAGAGTATGACTCCTACAGTACTGATTACAGGTGCTTCTCAAGGCATTGGCAAAGCAACAGCGCTTTTATTTTCGCGCAAAGGATATAACCTCGTACTTGCAGCCCGTCAAGCTGAACGCTTGGAAGCTACAGCGCAGGAAGTGCAAAGCCTTGGACATTCAGCACCATTGACTGTAACTTGTGATGTCACAAATCCATCCCAGGTAGACAGGTTGATCCAAAAAGCATTAGAGCATTATGGTTATATCGACGTGCTAGTGAACAATGCAGGCATCTTTGCATCTGGGCCAGTAGAGCAATTTTCTCTTAGTGATTGGCACCAGGTTATGGACACTAATTTATGGGGATATATCCACACAATTAATGCAATTTTGCCTCATTTTCTCCAACGGGGAAGTGGAACTATCGTTAATTTAAGTTCCATTGGGGGTAAAGTGCCCATGGCATATTTAGTTGCTTACTGCACTAGTAAATTTGGCGTGACAGGGTTGACGGAAGCACTGCAAGCAGAATTACAGCCAAAAGGTATTCATGTTTGTGGGATTTATCCGAATTTGATCAAGAGTAGTTTGATGGAACGGGCAGTTTTTCGGGGTAAGGATGAGAAAGAATTGCAAACTCGCCGCGAACAACTCAATAATGTGTTGAAAAATCCCGTGGTGGAGAAGCCTGAAGATGTAGCAAATGCAATCTGGGATGCAGTCAAGAATTAGAAGTCCGAAGTCATGGTTGGTTCTGGGAATTTTTTGCAGTCATTGTATCGGTTGTTTCCTAGTTTGATGAAATGGGTTTCTCGGCAAACCTTCAAAAATCAGGACTAGTTAATTATTGGATTCTTCGGCGCATTCTGCTATCGTGACTCGCACTCCCGCTTTGTTACATAGTGGCGATAGCGAAACATGGCTTCTAGTTGCGCTTGCACTAACCAACCACTGATAAATTCTGCGGCATCACCACCAGGTATAGAAAAAGAGATCGCATCAGTTAGTCTGGTTTTGTCATTTTCTAGGACAAATTCATGTCGATGTATCCAAGATTCAAAAGGGCCAGATATCTGTTCGTCGGTAAACAGGCGATACTTTTCACATTCAGTGTGACGTGCTAACCAAGTCAAGGGTAATAAACCTATAAAAAGCCGAAATTCTGTAATTGCACCCTCCCCCAGTCCTCCCTCGCGGCGGACTACCTGGACTGGTTGCCAAGGTGGAGTCAGCAGTTGCAAAATATCTGGTCTTTCGTGAAATTTCCAAACTACTTCTGGTGGCGCATCAATGACTGAGGAATGTTTAAAGTGCAGCATGGAAAGAAAACCCTAAAATTTATTCTTCATATTCGGTATCAATTTCAATATCTAGGGTATCTTCATCAACCCGCACATACAAAATATTTGGATGACAGCAAACTTGACAATCTTCTACATATTTTTGTTGTGAACCCGCACTCAAATCAATAAAAGTTAAGCTTGGTTCGCCACAATAGGCGCAGTAATACTCAGCCGTATTTTGCATCTCTAGATATTATCCTCAATTTTATAACTCAGCGCCCCTTTGGGTTTACCTCAGCGCCCCTTTGGGGTTAAAAAATTATCAATTTAACGGCTGTAGTTGCTTGGGGAGTGCGCGAAAATGACTTTTAGCCTCAGCCAAATGCTTTAGTAGTGTAGACTGCGGTAAAGGCCCTTGCAAGTGACTCCAAGGTAAAACTTGCTCTGTTGACCATTCGGCGTGGACGTAGAAATCTAAATCGGGAATTCGGCCTTTTAGTTGTTTGAAAGCGCGTTTGTAGCTGCCTAATGAGTCGCCAAAGTCGCGGGTAAGTTCCAGAAGCTGGGAAAGTCGGCGATCGCCTCTCGACAACAAAGCCTGTATTATAGACCAATTATAGCTTTCTGGGCGAAACTCCATCCCTTGGGGTTTTAGCTGTTTTTGTAACAACTGCAACCGCTTCTCGGCTTGACGATCCACCCCAAACCACTGAAAAGGCGTGTGTGCCTTGGGTACAAAGGTGCTACATCCCAGTGTTAACCGCAGACCAGGCGCAGCTTTTCTAACGCTACCCATCATTGCCACAGTTTGCTCTAAATCCTCTGGTTCTTCACCGGGAACTCCCACCATCCCATAGAGTTTTAAATTTGTTAATCCTCCTGCTTTGGTATTTACCGCCGCTTGGATGATTTCATCATTATGTAACTTTTTATTGATGATTCGCCGCAATTTCTCAGAACCACTTTCTATAGCGATGGTAAGCGATCGCGTATCTCTTTGGGCTAAAGTCTTTGCTAGCTGCACCGTCACCGTATTTGTTCGCACCGAAGCAATACTCAAGCGGACATCATCATATTTTGGCTGGCTGATATAATCTAGCAATTCTGTAAACTCTGGATGTTGAGTAACAGAAGCACCCAATAAACCCAAGCGATTTGTAACTTTTAACCCTCTCTCAATTGCGGGAATTAAAGAACCTTCTAAACTCGCAGTTCTAAAAGGCAAAGTCAAATAACTCGCCAAACAAAAGCGGCACATTTCTGGACAACTCCGCACCACTTCCACCATGTAAATATTTTCCCATGCTGCCTTTTCTGTAACCACAGTTGAGGCTGAGAGAGTATTTCCTCGGTAAGTTTGCTTTTGCACTACTGGGGGAATTTCGGCGGAAATTGGGTTAATTGACTTGACCGCCCCATCTTTAGCGAGATATTCCACCGCATACAAACTAGGAATATAAATTCCTGGTACTTGTGCAAGTCTTTTTAATTGAGTTTCTCTAGAAGCATTTCTTACTTCTTTATATGCCTCAATAAAATTCCCTAGCAAATCTTCCCCATCCCCCAACAAAATCACATCAAAAAACTCAGCAAAAGGTTCGGGGTTAGCGGTAAGTACAGGGCCACCGCCAAAAACTAGCGGGTGACGTTCATTACGGAAATCTGCCCTAATGGGAATTGACAAAGATTCCAACAAATTTAAAATATTTACATAATCCAACTCCCAGGACATCGAAAAGCCAAGTAGTTCTGGTTGTCTAGGCAGTTGTTCGTGAGTATGGGTAAACAAGCGACTCACCTGCACATCATCACGCATTGCCAAAGTTGCCCACACCACTTGATAGCCAAGGCTAGTGATCCCAACGCTGTACTCATTGGGAAAGGCAAAAATCAGCGGGATAGCGTCGGTGTTGGGGTTAGCGGGGGTGAATAACAGGCGTTCGGAGTCAAACACAGATGATGTCACAGGCTTTTATGGGCGTTTTCTATATCTAATTTTAAGCCATAGAATTATAAAGTTAAAACCCAAGGTCACGCCGTTAGCCAAAATAATCGGCCAAGCACCGAGAATAATTCCATAGATTAACCATAAAAAAAGGCCACTCATGAATGTTACCAGCATGATAAAGGAAACGTCTTTTGCTGATTTTGTTTGCCAGATTTTCCACATCTGGGGTAAAAAAGAGATGGTCGTTAAAATAGCGGCAAATAATCCTAACAGCGTGACAAAATCCATGATTAATGATTTATTCTAAAGATTAATATTATAAGCTTTGGCGATTGGAAATCGTGGCTACACAAACAAAGTCCGCCTGCGCGGACTAAATGTTTAAAAATGATTGTAGGTTTTGAAAGAATGAAATAGCCTTGATATCAGAATATAGCAACACTATAGCAATCCTAAAATATTTTTACAAATCTTTTAGGATTTTCTCTGTGTTCTCTGCAGTTTCGTTAGTGTTATTTTTGAAGTTAGATTTCTTATTCTTGGTCTTTTTTGTTTTTTGAATAAGCTTTAGCCCAAGCATAGCGTTTTGGATCTTTTTTCAGGAGATACTCGACTACTTGCTGACGTTTGCTTTCGTCCTTAGAATTTTTTACCACTCGCTTGATTTCGGAATCTATATCTTCAATATCAGCCCCGCGTTTAATTGCTTCTTTAAACCATTTGTCTCCTTCAAGGTAGTCATATCTGTCATAAGAAATAGCTCCCATCAATGTGTAAGGATGATGGCTGCTCGGGTGATACGTAATAGCCTTTCTCGCACATTTTTCGGCATCTAGCAAATTAGATATATCTCTAAAAGCTCCACCTCTAGTAACTGAAATAGCTGATTTTAGGTTGCTATCTTTGATATTATCTAAATCTAGATTAGTAAGTTGTAAAGCCTGTTCAGGTTCATTTGCTTTGCGCCAATAACTACTAGCTGTGGGGATATGCCATTTGTGTCCAGTGCGTTTAATTTCTTGTTCTAAAAACTCAGCTTCTAATCTGTAATGTGCAATAGCAATTTTTCCGTTACGAGACAACATATCTTTTTCTATAAGCTGAACAATTAATAGAGGCTCTAGCCTTTCTTTATTCTCCAGTTTTATCATAATGGTATACAATATTTCTAAGGGCAAGCTATTGCCATAATCTATCAAACTATACTTTTTCTTGAGTATTGCAAAGTGCTTTCTTCGAGCAAAGATAATTATATCTTCACGTCCATTATTTTTCAGCCATTCAAGTTCTGACTCATTCAGAAGTTCTCCTAATTCTACCTTCTTTTTTAGATGAGAAGCATATCTATTATTGGCAATTTCTATTGTCTCAGTAAATTTGCGCTTTTTCAAAAAGTTAATATCTTGCTCACCTAACTGATTCCCCAAATCAATTTTTTTGAGAACTTTATATAGGTGACTTTTAGGCGATGAGTCTTCATGCTGAGTTGCTTTATACTTAAACTTCAAATCAGCAAACTCTCGTGTTTGTTCCAACTCTTGAGCAATGGCTATTGTTTCGCTAAGTTCTTGCTGTTCTAGCCAAGCAATTTCTGACTCACTCAAATTATTGCCTACATCAATTTTTTGCAGTATAAGATATAGTGGACTCGATAATGATAAATCTGAATATTTAACCGCTTGATACTTATCCTTTAACTGAGCGAATTGAGCTTTGATTATTGATTTTTTCTGGCTAAGAATCTCTATCGTTTCTAAAAGTTTATTATTTTTCAGCCACTCATGTTCAGAAGCAATTAAATTTTCAGCCTGGTCTAATTTTTTCAGTATTTTATATAATGGACTCTCAGGATTTGAGTTTTGATATTGAGTTGCTCGGTATTTAGATTTGAGTTGACTAAATCGGTTCATCTCCTGAGCAATTGCATTGACATTAGATAAACCACTTGATTTCAACCAATTAATTTCTGAGTCAGTTAATAAATTTCCTGCATCAATTTTCCAAAGGATAAAATACAAATGACTAGCTTGCCATGAAATGCCATGATTTGTAGCTTTGTACTTATTTTTTAATTCAGAGAATTCAACTCCTAAATTTACAAAATCCTTTAATATATTTTGCTGTTCTTGATATATAAATTCAAGTTTATTTTCTTTCAACCACTTAATTTCTGTTGTATTTAGTTCAATTGCCTGATCAATTTTTCGCAGAATCAAATATAAAAGACTAGATGGTGATGAATCTTCATATTGAGTTACTTGGTATTTAGACTTTAAAGCAGCAAAGTGCTTTAAACGATTTTGGGATTCTTGATTGATAGTAGATGCCATAGCTTTGCGTCGATTATGTGATGCACTACTATAACTACACAAGCAAAAATGGGCGTTCCAGATGCATACCCCAAAAATTTTACCTAAATTCAAAATCGAAAACCAAAATTTACGCTACACTATCAGAATCAATTCTGAATCTAATAACAGTCATTTGTCTAAAGATGATTGAAAGAAATATTAAAGTCCGTTTTAACGGAATTTAAATATTAGCCCTGAACTATGGCTAACACTACGCTTTGCTATCAGTTCAGGGCGGTTTATTTCAGGACAAAATAGTCATAGATTTAGAGAGTTGGCATAACTCAAAAAATCAAGTTCAATCTACAACTTGGAACACTGATCCTCTTTATTGCCTTGTACAATGTTGCCTCCTCCCGTTGGTGCAGGAGTATTTTCTTTACATTGCAGGTTACCATCAATTTTGTTACTGTTGATGGTAATTCCTCCTTTGTTCTTAAACGCCTGTAAATTACCACCAATGATGTTGCCGCTTGCAGCTAAATTAGCAGCATTTTCATCAAATTGTAAGTCTTGACTGATGCGTGAATTGACAATCTTTGCTGCTCCCGATTGCTTGATTTGGATACTACCACCAATGACTGAGCTAGAATCAATAACTACATTCTTTGCATTCTCAGCCTGAATATTTCCAATTACGTTTACTTTGCTTGCTTTGAGTGTTGCATTGGACTCTACTTTCACAGTCCCCTTTACTTTTGTTCCAGACAAAATACAAGTAGCACCGCTAGGTACTCGAAGATTATCAACTGTAACAGCCCCTAATGTACTGCGGCAGGAAATTTCTTCAGCTACAACAGCGGAGGCGCAAGAGATAATTCCTGCTGCACTCAAAATAGCTATTGATAAAAAATGGTTGTTGTTCATGCTAAAACCTCTGATAACATTAATACTGACGGGGGCTTGAATATATAGTTCCCAGTATCAGTAAATATATGGAAAACGAATTTTAGCACTACAGTAGAAGAAGAGCAGATGTTCAGTGCGATCGCTAATCTCAACCTATCTGCAAAAATATGAAATTTCTACAACACCTGACACTGTGCCTGTTGCCGCAATACATGATCGCACAAAACTAAAGCTACCATCGCGTCAACCATCGGCACAGCACGGGGTAGCACACAAGGATCATGGCGTCCTTTAGCAGCTAATAGGGTTTCTTCACCTTCACGAGTTACTGTTTTTTGCTCTTTTCTAATTGTGGCTGTGGGTTTAAATGCAACTCGCAAAATGATGTTTTCACCATTGGAAATGCCCCCTTGAATGCCGCCAGAACGGTTGGTTACGGTGCGAATTTCCCCTTGTTCATCAATATAAAATTCGTCGTTATGTTCAATTCCTGTTAATAGGGTTCCTGCAAAACCAGAACCAATTTCAAAACCTTTACTCGCAGGAAGAGACATTACAGCTTTAGCGATATCTGCTTCTAATTTATCAAAAACTGGTTCGCCTAAACCTTTCGGTACATTTCGCGCGACACATTCTACTACACCGCCGATGGAATCACCTTGTCTGCCTGTTTGTTCAATTAATTCAATCATGCGCGTGGCACATTCACCATCGGGACAGCGGACGATGTTGCTTTCTACCTCTTCTAAGGTGACGGTGCTAGGATCTACTATGCCTTCTAAGTCTTTGATGCGCTTGACGTAAGCGATAATTTCGATATTGGCGACTTGACGGAGAATCTTTTTAGCGATCGCACCTGCTGCTACTCTACCAATTGTCTCCCGCGCTGACGACCTCCCCCCACCCTGCCAATTTCTAATCCCATATTTAGCATCATAAGTTGCATCTGCGTGGGAAGGGCGATACTTCTGGGACATCTCGTCGTAATCTTGGGGACGAGTATCTTTGTTCCGCACTAAAATTGCGATCGGTGTTCCTAGGGTTTTCCCCTCAAATACCCCAGACAATATTTCACAGGTATCCGCTTCCTTGCGGGGTGTCGTAATCTTACTTTGTCCAGGACGCCTTCTATCTAGTTCTACTTGAATTTCTTCAGCCGAAATTTCTAGTTGTGGAGGACAACCATCAATCACAACCCCCACACCACCGCCGTGAGACTCGCCAAAAGTAGTAATGCGAAATAGATGACCAAAAGTGCTGCCCATGATGTTGAGTAAAAATATTGGCTTCTGTAATTGTATCGAGAGTTATGGCAAAAGATTATAGTTACTTTCAGATGATTGCAATACAGAAAATTCCTAGGGGCAGAGCAATATTCTTTACCCCGTGTTCTATCCAAGTGATATCTGCCATCTAGTACTTATCGCTCTTATTTTTACTATTTATGCAATGCAAAAAAAGACCCATCTATGGTTATAGTTTCGAGTACCAATAAAAAACGCCCTCCATAAAGGAGAGCGTTTTTTATTAAGCTAGAATTTTGTATTAACCGTTGATTGCAGGAGCAGTCAGAGCCACAGGAGCAACTTCACCAGCAGCCAAGTCTAGGGGGAAGTTGTGAGCGTTACGCTCGTGCATTACTTCCATACCCAGGTTAGCGCGGTTGATTACGTCTGCCCAAGTACCGATGACGCGACCTTGAGTGTCAAGGATTGATTGGTTGAAGTTGAAACCGTTGAGGTTGAAAGCCATTGTGCTGACACCCAAAGCGGTGAACCAGATGCCGATTACTGGCCAAGCTGCCAACAAGAAGTGTAGTTGACGGCTGTTGTTGAAGGAAGCGTATTGGAAGATTAAGCGACCGAAGTAACCGTGAGCCGCAACGATGTTGTAGGTTTCTTCTTCTTGTCCGAATTTGTAACCGTAGTTTTGTGATTCGGTTTCGGTTGTTTCACGAACCAAGGAAGAAGTTACTAGTGAACCGTGCATTGCACTGAACAAGGAACCGCCGAACACACCAGCTACACCGAGCATGTGGAAGGGGTGCATCAAGATGTTGTGTTCTGCTTGGAACACAATCATGAAGTTGAAGGTTCCAGAGATACCCAAGGGCATACCATCGGAGAATGAACCTTGACCAAT
>NZ_JACJRJ010000066.1 GCF_014697195.1 Cylindrospermum sp. FACHB-282
AGTTGGATGGCTTTTTGGAAGGCAACTACAGCTTCATCTAGTTTCTTCTGGTTACCCAGTGCAATGCCCAGATTGTTGTAAGCATCAGCATAATTGGGGTTGAGTTGGATGGCTTTTTGGTAGACAGCTACAGCTTCATCTAGTTTCTTCTGGTTACCCAGTGCAATGCCCAGATTGTTGTAAGCATCAGCATAATTGGGGTTGAGTTGGATGGCTTTTTGGAAGGCAACTACAGCTTCATCTAGTTTCTTCTGGTTACCCAGTGCAATGCCCAGATTGTTGTAAGCATCAGCATAATTGGGGTTGAGTTGGATGGCTTTTTGGTAGACAGCTACAGCTTCATCTAGTTTCTTCTGGTTACCCAGCGCAATGCCCAGATTGTTGTAAGCATAGGCATAATTGGGGTTAAGTTGGATGGCTTTTTGGTAGGCAACTACAGCTTCATCTAGTTTCTTCTGGTTACCCAGCGCATTGCCCAGATTGTTGTAAGCATCAGCATTATTGGGGTCAAGTTGCAGAACTTTGCGCCAAATCTCTTCAGCCTCGGAGTATTTCCCGGCTTCTTGGGCAGCATTACCTTGTTGAAACAACAGGTCAATAATGGTTTGGGCAGACGCTATCTGCGGTGTCGCTGCTAGAGATAAGCTTAACAACAGAGCCAGCCATTTAGGATTTCGCACTATTTTCCTCTAGGCGTAGGAGGTTTTGTATTTTATATTGTGTATATTCACTGTGGGTTTTAACAATTCCCGAAAAAATATTTTATGTATTTATATGTAGCTTTAACTTACACAAGTATATCATAATGAGCCAAACTGCTTTAAATTTAGTTGCAATATCTGTCTTCCTCATCACTGTGTCCACACTGCTGGGGCCATTGGTACATCTATCGCCCGCAGTTCCTGCCCTTGCTACTTTTACTATTTTAGGCATAGCGACCCTGGATAGTTTCAGTTTGCAGGGGATGGGGGGTACGATATTTTTAGATTGGATTGCCGGTTTTTCTAAAGAATATCGCGATCGCATTCTCCACCACGAAGCCGGACACTTTCTCATTGCTCACCTCCTGGGAATTCCCGCTACAGGCTACACTCTCAGCGCTTGGGAAGCTTGGAAGCAAGGACAACCGGGACAAGGGGGCGTCACTTTTGCAGATGAGGAATTAGCATCTCAATTGAAATTGGGTAAAATCGGTGTGCAAATGGTAGATCGTTACTGCACTGTTTGGATGGCGGGAATCGCTGCGGAAAACCTAGTATTTAATAGTGCTGAAGGGGGAAGTGATGATTTGGGCAAGTTAAAAGGGGTTTTGACAACTTTGGGCTTTTCTGAAGCGGTTTGTCAGCAAAAAGAGCGGTTTTATGCCCTCCAGGCAAAAAACTTACTAGAAGAAAATTGGTCTAGTTATCAAGCTTTAGTTAAGGCTATGGAACAACGCGCTTCGGTGGAAGATTGTCAAAATGCCATTAGAACTCAGGACGCTTAAAAAGAAACCGCTTTGAGACGAGAAACATGGGATAGATAACTCCAACTAACCACCTTGTTGCGCCCGGTTGCTTTGGCTTCCAGCAGACATTGATCGGCACGATGTAGCAGTGTCAAACCCTGCTCATCATCCTCTGTTTCTAAAGATGCTGTACCCAAGCTAATGGTGACATTAATTGCTAGTTGATTGCTAATGGTAAATGGTTCTTGATCAACGATGCGATTGAGACGACGGGCTACAACTAGGGCTTCTTCACCTGTTGTATTCGCTAAAAGCACAACAAATTCTTCACCACCATAACGGAATGCAGTGTCTTGACAACGCAGACTGTGACGCAAACGGCTAGATAATAACTGCAAAACGCGATCGCCAACTAAATGTCCGTAAGCATCGTTAACTTTTTTGAAATAGTCTACATCGAGAATAATCAAGCTTAAGGAATTTCCCTGTTGTCTAGCTTTTTTAATTTGCCTAGGTAAGTCCCATTCTAAAGCACGGCGATTCTTCAATTCTGTCAATGCATCAGCTAAGGCGAATGTTGACAACAAATCATTTGTCCGCAGCAAATCGCGGTATTTTTGGGCTTTCCGCAAGCCAACGCTCAAATGAGCTAGTATGATTTGGTTGTTAGCACTCGACTGTATGCTATGGTCTGTATCTTTTGCTGGCAACTGCCAAATATAAGCATCAGCGCCTTCGTTTAATGCCGTAGCAGTCATTTCTAACTCCCACTCCCAGCCACGGTTGCTTCTTTGGGCCAGCAAATGAGGACGATCCTCGAATAATATACAGTATATCCAAGATAGGTTTGTCTGATTTTTCAGCCAGGAGCATAGTTCCTTGCTGTCATCTAGCCCAGCTTGTACAAGGATTATATCCGGTGGCGCAGCTTGAATGTGCGATACTGCCTGATTGAGATTGGCGATCGCTTCTACGCTAAAACCGCTTGGATAACGAATCTGATCTGGAAGTGTCGCCAAAAAGTATTTACTTCCAAAGACCAGAATAGAAATATTCATTGATTTGCGTTGTGCCCTATTTCAAAATCAGAGAAAGCATTTAAACCTCAGACGATAGTCATAGCTTCGCTACGCTAGTCTATTTCTGATAGTCTGGGTGTTCTTTAGTTCACAGACTCACCAAGAGATAGCAAAAATAAAATTTAATTTTCTTACCGCTAAAATTACAATCAATTGCCAGTTTTAATCCCCTCTCTAAATGATTGGACTTGTTTGTAATTGTAGAAAAATTTCTTCTGATACTAACTGTCGGTCTTTTGACAATTTTTTTCAAACAGTATAAATACTGAATATTATCTGGCGGCAAAAAAATATGACTGTAATTTCTACGTGATAGTTAGCTGAAACGCAGCTAAAACATAGTAAACGCTGTTTTTGTCACATTAGGCAACCGTAGTTTTACCCTTATTTATAGCATTAAATATTTTTTATTTATACCGGCAAACTTGTTATGTTTTATGTCGTAAATATACAAGTTCTCTTAGTTGAGGAAGCCGTTTACTGGGGTAAAAGTGACTGCTAAACCAATGATAGAAGGGCAGAAGCCTTGCCAAGCACCTTGTGAGGAAGCTTTGCATTCTGTTGGCAGAAGACAGAAATTGCTTTTTTCTGCTAAGGCATATCTATGTTAATTATCTAGATTTTTATGAAGGTTTGTTAAACTAGCCGTAAATATACATAAGCTGATTTAATCAAACACCTGAACTCCATGCCCTAACTGTAAGCAGGGGAAATCATTACCACTCCGCCCGTCCCTAGGGCAGAAACATCAGAGAACCGTACTATAAGGAAAAATTATCTGGAGTAGCCCCTAATTTAGCTAACTTTTTTACAAGTTAGGATAACTATGAATAACCTTCAATGTGATATCCAGCCGCAACAATTACCTGTTTGATTGACTCCTCAGAAGCTATGGATTTAAAAGCTACGGAATCAACAGTAACAGTCTTAGCGTTGACATCAATATCGACTTTGGCATCAGGCATCATCGTGTGGATAGATTGAGTAATAGTTTCTGCACATTTGTCACAAGCAAGATTCGATACTTTCATTTTTAGCGCCATACTTGACCTTTCAGCTAATTTGAAATAATTTCTTCAGAAATTCCCTTAAAATTAGTATCATTGATCTAAGCCAGTATAGTTATCCCACTAAAGTTAGATGAATTGCCTGAGAGCATTAACTATTGGGCATAGTTAGTTGGCAACAGCACGAAACAAAGTGCGAAAATGTAATTACGCTGTTGGTGTAAGTCAGCCTAGTAGACGATGGGACAGCTAAATCAGCGGTAAACTTGTGGCACAGATGTCTTTTCCTGGGGCATACTTTGTCAGTAATACCAGATGTTCCCCAGTTAATTGAACCTAACGAAAGCAAACAGCCATGTCTTCAAATCCCCAAAATCTTAGCGGTAACGAAATTCGCGCTTTATTCCTCGACTTCTACGCCCAACGGGGACACCAAATTCTGCCAAGTGCCTCCCTCGTGCCAGAAGATCCAACTGTGCTGCTGACGATCGCGGGGATGCTACCATTTAAACCCATTTTTCTCGGACAGCGCACACCGGAATTTAAACGGGTGACTACATCGCAAAAGTGTATCCGCACCAACGATATCGAAAATGTGGGGCGTACTAAACGCCATCATACGTTTTTTGAAATGTTGGGTAACTTTAGCTTTGGTGATTATTTTAAAGAACAAGCGATCGCCTGGGGTTGGGAATTATCTACAAAAGTTTTTGGTTTTTCTCCCCAAAACCTCGTTGTCAGCGTTTTTGAGGAAGATGACGAAGCTTTTGGCATTTGGCGCGACCAAATCGGTGTACCAGCAGCTAGAATTAAACGCATGGGTGCAGATGATAACTTTTGGGTATCTGGCCCCACTGGCCCCTGTGGCCCTTGTTCGGAGATATATTACGATTTTCACCCAGAACGGGGAGACGATCAGATTGATTTAGAAGACGATTCCCGATTTATCGAGTTTTATAACTTGGTATTTATGCAATATAACCGGGATGCTTCAGGCAGTTTAACACCGCTGCAAAATCAAAATATCGACACCGGCATGGGTTTGGATAGAATGGCGCAAATTCTCCAAAAGGTGGCGAATAATTATGAAACTGATTTGATTTTTCCCATCATCCAAAGGGCGGCGCAAATTGCAGGAATTGACTATCACAGCAGCGATGAAAAAACTAAAACTTCTCTCAAGGTAATTGGTGATCATGTCCGTTCTGTTGTTCAGATGATAGCTGATGAAATCCGCGCTTCTAATGTGGGAAGGGGTTATGTGCTGCGGCGGTTAATTCGTCGGGTGGTGCGTCATGGCAGATTAATTGGTATTTCTGGCGAATTTACTACTAAAGTTGCCGAAACTGCAATTTCTCTTTCAGAATCAGCTTACCCCAATGTGCGCCGGCGGGAAGCTGCAATTATGGCTGAATTGCAACGGGAAGAAGCAAATTTCCTCAGAACTTTGGATAGAGGGGAAAAACTACTTGAGGAAATTATCGCCGCAGTCAAGCAGCAAGGAAAAACCGCAATTACTGGTGAAAGTGCTTTTACTCTTTATGATACCTACGGTTTCCCCTTAGAATTAACCCAAGAAATCGCTGAGGAAAATAACCTCGCTGTGGATGAGGCTGGTTTCAATGCAGAGATGCAAAAGCAGGTGGAACGCGCCAAAGCTGCACACGAAACCATTGATTTAACTGTTCAAGGTTCTCTCGATAAACTCGCAGAACATATCCACGGGACTGAGTTTATCGGTTATGAACAATCTGCGACAACGGCGAAAGTTGAAGTTTTGTTAGTTGGTGGTGTTTCTCAAGAAGCAGCAGAAGCGGGAACAGAGGTGCAAATTGTTTTGGATACAACACCATTTTATGCCGAATCTGGGGGACAAATTGGGGATAGAGGTTATATTTCTGGTGATGGGATTTTAGTGCGGGTGGAAGATGTGAAAAAGGAATCTGATTTCTTTGTTCACTTTGGACGCATTGAACGGGGTACACTCAGGGTAGGCGATCGCATCACCGCCCAAATTGACACCGCTTGTCGTCGTCGCGCCCAAGCAAATCATACCGCAACCCACCTATTGCAAGCAGCGTTAAAGAAAATAGTTGATAACGGGATTTCTCAAGCTGGTTCTCTGGTTTCCTTTGACAGGTTGCGCTTTGACTTCAACTGTCCCCGTGCAATGACTGCCGAGGAAGTTCAACAAGTTGAAGAACAGGTAAATACTTGGATTGCTGAAGCCCATTCGGCGAAAATAGAAGTATTACCTTTAGCAGAGGCAAAAGCTAGGGGTGCTGTGGCAATGTTTGGAGAGAAGTACGGCGACGAAGTGCGGGTGATTGATTTCCCGGCGGTGTCAATGGAACTCTGCGGTGGAACTCATGTGAGCAATACGGCACAAATCGGCGTTTTTAAGATTATTTCTGAGGCTGGTGTGGCTTCTGGGGTAAGACGGATTGAGGGGGTTTCTGGCCCGGCGATTTTGGATTATCTCAATGTTCGGGATAAAGTGGTTAAAGATTTAAGCGATCGCTTTAAGGTGAAACCAGAAGAAGTACCGGAAAGAATCACAACTCTGCAAACCGAACTGCGAAATAGTCAAAAACAACTGGAAGCGCTAAAATCGCAATTAGCGATCGCTAAATCTGACAGTTTACTGCAAACATCCGAAACTATCGGCGAATTTAAAATCATTGTCGCCCAACTAGAAGACGTTGACGCCGAATCTTTGAAATCTGCGGCGGAAAGGTTACTGCAAAAAATCGGTAACGGTGCAGTAGTTTTAGGTTCGGTTCCCGAAGAAGGAAAGGTTAGTATTGTAGCAGCTTTTAGCCCAGAAGTCAACCAAAAAGGCTTACAAGCTGGTAAATTTGTAGGTGCGATCGCTAAAATTTGCGGTGGTGGCGGCGGTGGAAGACCGAATTTAGCCCAAGCCGGCGGAAAAGATGCAACTAAATTACCACAAGCATTAGAACAAGCGAAAACCGATTTACGAGCAGCCTTAAGTTAACATTATTGTAGGGCGGGCCGAACAGCCTGCCCACAATTTATTCATAAAAGTTTTAACAATTTAAACTACATAAATTAGTCATGTGATCAAAATCTACAAAGCCACAGCTTGGATAACTTAACAACTTGCAGTCTTAGGAGTTAAAATATCATGACTATTGCCCAAGAAAAACGCTACTATTCACCTGAAGAATACCTAGAACTAGAGGTTAATTCAGAAATACGCCACGAATATATTAATGGATTAATTATACCAATGACAGGCGGAACACCAAATCATAATCAAATTGCGCTTAATTTCAGTGGTACACTGAACTATCTTCTCAAGCGTCAACCTTATCGAGTCTTTGTTACAGACCAGCGTCTTTGGATTCCTCACAAGCAAATTCACACTTACCCTGATGTGATGGTTGTCCAAACTCCTTTGGTATTTTCTGAAGGAAGGAAAGACACTTTAACAAACCCAGTAATGATAGCTGAAGTTTTATCAAAATCCACCAGAAGCTATGATAGAGATGAAAAATTTGCTGCTTATCGGACAATTCCTAGCTTTAAAGAATATATTCTTATAGACCAAGATACAATGCACGTTGAGCAATACTGCAAAGCTGAGAGCAATAAATGGATATTTTCCGAATTTGAAGATAGAGATATCAGCTTAAATTTAGCCACTGTTCCCTGCCAGATTTTGCTAGCAGATATTTATGATAAAGTAGATTTTAACACAGAAGAATAAATTTGATTAAGGAGATATAAAATGAGTCGGATAAATCCCTACACCCTCCAATTACAAATTACCAGAATGTTCGAGCAAGGTCAATCATTCTTTGCCACAACCAAAGTACAAGAATGGTTGCAAGAACGTCAACATAATCCCGCAGACTACGACATTATTTTTCATAAAAAACCAGCCCCTCCTGGTTCTAAAGAAGTGATGGTAGTGGAAATAGAATTAAAGCGCAAAGATGGACAACCCGTAGACCCTTGGTTGCAAGAACAAGCGAATTTACACGCTTAATCGTTAATGAG
This sequence comes from Cylindrospermum sp. FACHB-282, assembly GCF_014697195.1. Lineage (GTDB taxonomy): Bacteria > Cyanobacteriota > Cyanobacteriia > Cyanobacteriales > Nostocaceae > Cylindrospermum. The sequence goes on from NZ_JACJRJ010000066.1 coordinate 7,560, forward strand.
TAATTCACAATATCTTCAGATAATTTTATCAAAATAGAGCGCTCCCAATGCGGAATGCTCTTTATTTTTGTTGTAGTCAACAGCAAGACAATTAAAAAATATCAAAATGACCACTCATCAGCGTTGGGTTTTTGCATTTTGGGGGTACTTGGGCATTCTGCTGACAATCATTATTTCTGCATATTTAAAAATGCTTCCTGTCAAAAGTTCCACAATTCCCTTTTATGACACAGTTGGACATTTTATCTTAATCGGAATTGCGGCTTTTTTAAGTCATCTAGCATTAAATAAGCAGAGAATTAATTACTTAAATATAGCGCTTCCTCTTGCTCCCATAATTGTTAGCCTATTAACATTAACTGAAGAATGTCTACAAAAATTGTCACCTAACCGCAGCTTTGATTTAATGGACTTAGCTGCTGACCTTTGCGGTATTATATTCTTTACCTGGCTAGCTGAAAAAATCCCTGACAAATAAAGAGAGGGATTAGTCCAAGCTAAAATATTATGATTGATTTAGCTCACGGGCGTTTTGTAGCTTGAATTTTCAATTGTTTATTCTTTTGGCTTTCTGGTGGGTGCTAAAACTACGAGAAAGTCTAATTGTTCTCTGTCAACTGTTGTGGAAGTTGTAGCACTAATGCTGTAAATCGAGCCAATAATCTGTTTAAAAGTTTGGAAATATTGGTTGCTGTTAAATTCGGAAGGTACAAGCCCGTAAGCCCAAGACAGAGTAGACCCCATATTAACGTAAAAATAACCGTGGTTTGGATGGGGGAGAGAATTAGTAGCAGTGGTAAAATTATAGGTTTTAGGTAACAATATATAAGGCTGTGGGACTAAGTCTGCAATTGCCCCAAACCCAGTTGTTACAACAATTGTATTCTCATCTACCCAACTATAAGCCAGCAAGCTTTGTGAGGAATCACCCAGAAAATCCCAACTGGTGACAGGTTGACCCTTAATGGTGTGAGTGTTGACCTCTATGCCCCCTTTTAAAGAGGATTTAACAAACTCATTTAACTTTTTCAGAGTGGTATCTGCGGCGGCTCGATTGTTCGTTTGTACAGCCAAGCCTACCCCTAAATTAAAATTGTTTCCTATTACTTTAAATAGTCCTCCCTTGGTAGGAAAAAGGAAGAAACCATATTCACCGTCCATCCAATTAATGATATCTTTGTCTATATCTAAGCCGCTGCTAGTACGGACAAAATTCCGAAATTCTGTCAGCCATTTATTAAGTTCTGGTTTGGTACTAATTGCTGTAGCGAAAATTTGCCACTGTTGGTTAAGATTGCGACTGGTGAAAGTTGAGTAAGTTGCAGCCGGCATGCGAGTGAGAATAGTCTCGGACTGGGGGTTAAGAGTGTTAATTCTATCTGTAGGTGTTTGACGATAGGCATTGGTTTGAAAACGCAGTCCTTCAGGTTGCACAAAAACCAAGGCATTGATGCTGCTATATACCTTAATTTGTTCTAGATTGATGCTATCAAAACTAAAGGTAGGAATCGACAGACTGGGATCTTTTGAGATGTCTTGTAGTAGGGGAAGAAAAGTTGTCGGGTTCTCATACAATTTAATCAGTGCTTGACTAGCTTGAGGAGATTGACTAGCCTGCTGATAGTTGGGATTTTGTGCTAGAGTTGCGGTGTTTGCTTGTGTCGTATCGATTAACTGCTCAATAGATTTAGCAGAAACGCCGATCGCAATATATCCTGGTAAAGAAGCGATCGCAAATCCCCGTTGTCTTTTTTTCGGCTCTAGCTTCTCCACCTTCGTCCCAGAATATGCCTGAACGGAAGTAGAGCGATTAACTCGAGGTAAAGGTAGTGGTAACATGGGCCCAGATTCCGGGGTTTTCAGTTCCAAAATAGTGAAACCTTTATACTCCCGCTCTTCTGCCTCTTCTGTGTTTTCCTTCAGCTTATCTAGCAGCGGCCCCAAGCGCGTCTCATCCTTAATTGGAGCCAGCATCAGAAAGCTAGTGTCTATGGTAGCAGTGGAATCTTCAGCTTTTGGCAAGAATGCCAGCACCACTTCTTCACCCAACCAAGACTCAATATCTTTTGTATAATCCAGATTGAAAGCTGGTGGTAAAAACTGCGATACTAAGCCATAAATTGATTGAAAATAGTTAAAGCGACTCAATGATCTCCAAAGTTCAGCTTTGGTAGTAATTGATATCGTAATTGGTGTATCGGCTGGTAAGATAGATGCCATATCCTTCTGTACTGCCTCCCCGTTGTTTCCTTTCAAGGTGCTTGGTGCGGAGATAGTAGAGGGTTGGCTCTTCTCAACATCAGTAGGGCTTTGAGAAAGACGGAGTTGCTGTTTGACAGGTTGGGTAAAATTTGCTGCTTGCGCTGCTGTTGAGCATAGCAGCCAGATCAATGTTACTGTTGCTGTTGCTCCCCCTTTTACAAAAGGTTTCATGCTGTCTCCCTTGGATATATCTAGTTTTTTTATATCATAAAAATTACAAATTAGCTTAGTAATATTTCGTATAATTAAGTTGAAATAACCTGGTAAATTACCAGAACTTGCGCACAAGGTACGAAAAGCTCGCTAATCATCAAGGACGGGCAAGATGCCCATCCCACAAGATTGGATAATTTATTTTCTGGTGTTCCCGTTAGAGGGTTAAATGGTAGCTTTATTTCCGCCCCAGTATACTAGTTATAATTTGGCTAATTCTCGCTTTTCTAATTGCAGTTCAAACCGTCTACCAGGGGTAGGCTCAATCACCTGGGTTCCTAGATTATTATTCTCTAATAACGCCCGAAATTCTGCAACATTCCCCGTAGCTATCAGGAATTTATTCAAAAATCCCTCAAACACCAAATCTCCCCCTGCTGCTGTGGGTAACATAATTTGAGGTTGCAATACTTTCGCTACTGCCAACGCACTTTTTGTGCCTTTAATAATCGAACCAATTAATGGTAATCCCAAATCCACAATGGGCGTAATTACCACATCCACTGGTGCAACCTGCTGAAGTTGTGGGGAATGATAACCGTGAGGTTCGTAGTAAAGCGTTAAACCACTTTCTAACTCTTTCACGAGATAACCATTTTCTAACACAGTCGGGCCAATTGGGGAACCGGGAAAAGCTTTGATTTCTACTTGCTGATTCAGTGTGAAACTTTCACCAGGTGCAAGAACTGTTATTTGGGTGTAACCCAACTGTTTTACAACCTTGGCAGCATTAGGAGAACCAACAACTTTGATATTATGGTCAAGCTGCTTGAGTGTTGGCGGGTGAGCATGGTCTTCCAAACCCTGAGACAGGAGAATCAAGTCAATATTTTCTGGTATTGAACGTTCTTGAGTTCGGGAGCCTTTGAAGAACCAATCTGAATTATTGAAAGTTAAGGAACCAACTAACCAAGGATCAAGTAGTATTCGTTGTTTGCCGATTTCAATCAGCCAACTATTGCTGTCTAACCAAGTTAAGTGCATAGCTAAATTGAAGATAACGCCTGTTTATCGTTTAATTAGGCTTGATATAGAAATACTATAGCAGTCCCAAATAATTATTGAAAATCTCTCTTGATTCTCTCTGCGTACTCTACATACTCTGCGGTTAGTTTAAAAAGAAAATATTTTTTCAACTTGAATAACACTACTATAACTTAAATTCAGGCTAAAAAAACACCAACTTTATCCACCTTTTCCCAAGGCAAATCTAGATCAATCCTCCCCACATGACCGTAAGCGGCAAGCTTTCTATAAAATCCACCTTTCGTTAAGGATGGCAAAAATCGCAAATTGAATTTATTGATAATTCCAGCCAGCCGAAAATCGAAATTTTTTTCGACAATTCTGGTGATTTCTTCATCAGAAATTTTGCCTGTACCAAAGGTTTCTATTTGGATACTCACAGGACGAGAAAGCCCAATAGAATAACTTAACTGCACTTCACACTCTTGGGCAAGTTTTGCAGATACTATATTTTTAGCTGCATAACGGGCGGCATAAGCTCCAATTCTATCTATCCTGATGGGATCTTTACCGCTCAAAGCTGAACCACTATGTTTAGAATATTCACCATAAGTATCTATGGCATTTTTTCTGCCTGTTAACCCAGCATGAGCTGCGGGGCCGCCAACAATAAACGGGCCATAAGGATTAATAAATATTCTAGTTTTGGCATCTGGTTTAATATCTTCGTTTTCAAATACAGGAGAAATCACGGTTTCCCGAATATCATTTTGTAATTGTTGCCAATCAGGTTTTGATGGTTTATCTTGACTAGCAAGAACTGTAATGCTGTGAATTCTATCAGGTCGGCGATTTTTATATTCTACTCCTACTTGAGTTTTGCCATCTGGGGTTAGATATGGTAGGATTTTTTGGCGTCTCACAGTACTGATTTGTCTAGCTAGTTTATGGGCTAGCCAGATGGGTAGGGGCATCAGACTATCTGTTTGATTGCAGGCAAATCCAAAAACTGTTGCTTGATTGTTAACGGTAATTTTCTCTATTTCTTCATCAGATAGATTTTTTTCATTAAATAAATGATACGGTTCTGGATGCAATTCTGTTAAGCTAGTCAAAATACTACAGTTTTTACCATTGAAATCAGATTGCTCATAACCAACTTGCTCAATGACGTGTCTAGCAATATTGGTGAAATCTACATTATCGTTAGGTTCAAATCTAGCAGCTATAAAGACAATGCCTTGAGATACAGCACATTCTGTCATTACTCTAGCGTAGGGATTTTGTTGTAAAAAACGATCAACGATCGCATCGCTGATTTGGTCACAAAGTTTATCAGGATGTCCCTCGGTCACGGATTCTGATGTAAACATGAAATCTTTTTTCATAAATATTCACCTTGGGTATTAACAAAAGGTGGGTAATGCCCAGCTAATCAGATTAATGATTGGGAATTTTTTTCGTACTTTCATTTACCAGCAAGGGCAGCAAAGCACCACCACCAATAACAACGCTATCCACAATACTCAGGGGTGTAATTTTCAAAATAGTCCTGAGTGGAGGAATAGCTATAGCTAAAAATTGGATGGCGAATGAGCCTGTAACGGCAAGATTTAAATAAGGATTATTGGGGAGTTTTTCTGAACTAAATATGCTGTGTTTTTCGGAACGGCTGCTAAGAGTATGTAGCAGTTGCCCGGATGTCAGAGTCATAAAGGCAACGGTGCTGGCCCTTGACCCAATGCCATATTTAAGAATGGCGTAACTATAGGCGGCGAGGGTACTAAGTGATAGGGTGGCTGATTCAAATGTAATTCTGCCAAAGTCAGAATTTTTGATAATCGGTTCTTTAGGGTTGCGGGGTGGCTGACTTAATACGTCTGGTTCTGGTGCTTCTAGGGCTAGGGAAAGACCGGGGAAGATGTCAGTGACTAAATTTAGCCAGAGGAGTTGGATGGCGTTTAAGGGTTCGCCTATACCTAGGGCAATGGCGGTGGTCATGACCATGATTTCGCTGAGGTTTGTGGCTAGTAGAAAATGGACGGATTTTCTGATGTTGTTGTAGATTGTCCGTCCCCGACTAACGGCAATCATCATGGTTTCTAGTCTGTCATCTTCTAAGACGATGTCTGCAACTTGCCGCGCCACATCGGTTCCGCCTTTGCCCATGGCTACACCGACTTGTGCAGCTTTTAGTGCTGGTGCATCGTTGATCCCATCTCCTGTCATGGCGACTACTTGACCGGCTGCTTGCAAGGCTTGGACAATTTGCAGTTTATTGCTGGGACTGATGCGGGCAAAAACATCAACTTTGTTGCTAAGTGCTGTTAATTCTTCGGATGTGAGATTGTTGAGGTTAGTGGAGTCGAGAATTTCTAGTTGTGGGTCTCTGTTTAATTCTAATTCTTTGGCGATCGCATAAGCTGTGGGACTTTGATCACCGGTAATCATGACGGTATCAATCCCTGCTTGATGAAAGTCGGCAATTAATTCTTTGGCATTTTTTCTGATGGGGTCTGCCATTCCCACAAGTCCCAGCCAAATTAAGTCTGACTCATGATTGTTGTCTTTTGTAGCTTGATCAATATAACTGTAAGCTACTCCCAGCACCCGCAGGGCTTTAAGGGCCATGCGATCGTTTTCGATTTCTATCGCCTGTTTGTCTGCTTCGGTGAATGGCACTACTTGCCCATTTTTGCTCCATCCTTGGCATATTTCTGCAACTTCGGCGGGATTACCTTTGACTGCAACCATCCGCCAACAATTATCAGTCTCATGGATTGTACTCATGAGATTGCGGTTTTCTGACCGTAGATTGGTTTGCACCAGGGGATATTTTTCTCGAATAGCGATCGCATCTATCCCGGCACTAATTGCCATGTCAATCATGGCATTTTCGGTTGCTGAACCTTTAACCACATACTCACCATCAACAAGCCGGCTAACTTCACTTTCGTTGCAGAGAACCGATACATAAATCAGCTTTAACAGTTCATTGCAGAGATAGGGATTGATATTTTCTTCATTAGCAATAAACTCACCATCAGCTACTTTCATCTGTCTGCTGTTGGTGAGAATTTCTACCACGGACATTTTGTTTTCTGTCAGTGTCCCGGTTTTATCTAGGCAAATTGTCTGCACTGATCCCAAGGCTTCCACTGCACTCAAACTGCGGACAAGGACGTTATTTTGTCGCATATCGAGGATGCCTAGGGCTAGGGTAGTAGTGGCGATTGTTGGCAACCCTTCTGGCACTGCTGCTACCGCTAAAGATATAGATGATTGCAGCATTTGCACTAAACCATAGCCCCGCAGCACCCCTAAACCAAAGACTAAACCGCAGATTCCCATACCAATTAAAACTAGTTGGCTGCCTACTTCGTCTAGTTGTCTGGTGAGAGGGGTTTCTGTTGCTGTGGCTTCACTAACCAGTTGTTGGATTTTGCCCATTTCTGTAAATTTGCCTGTGGCCACCACCACCGCTAGTCCTTGTCCACCAGTGACTAGAGTACCTTTGTAGATCATATTGAGGCGATCGCCTAATGGTATCTCTAATTGAGCAGAAGCCGCTTCACCCGTGAGACAATCCGTAATTTTGGCAACGGGAATGCTTTCTCCCGTTAAAGCAGACTCATCAATACTCAGGTTATCTGCCTCAATCAGTCGGGCATCTGCTGCCACATAACTGCCAGGTTTGAGAACTAAAATATCTCCCAAAACCACATTTTCTGTAGGGATTTCTATTGCATTGCTATCTCTGATTACCCAAGTTAATTTTTGTTCTCGACTTTTGAGGGCATGAATGATTTTTTCTGACTGGCTTTCTGTAGTGTAACCAATAGCCGCATTGAGACCAACAACACCCATAATCACCACAGCATCAATCAATCCTCCAGTCAAAATTGAAATCCCCGCAGCCACACCAAGTAAAGCTACTGGTAAAGATTGAAACTGGTCAATTAAGATGCTTAAACTAGAACGAGTTGCTGTTGCAGATAAAACGTTTTGTCCAAATTTATGCAAGTTTGCTGTGGCAGACGCCCTGGATAGTCCTGCTGTTTTTGAAGTATGTAAGCTACTTAAAACCCTATCTGCTGCCATTAAATGCCAGTTTTCTCTTTTTTGCTCTTGGGCATTAACAACAGATATTTTCTCTCTATTTGCCGCTTTGGCTGATTTTTTTGGCTGATTCAGCCTATATTGTTTTTGATAATCTAATATGATTTTCTCAATTATTGCAGCAATTTGCTTATAGGTATTATTTTGCTGGAATATCACCAAAATATTGCTGGTTAAGGGGTTAGCAGAAACATAAATTATTTCTGTTTTACTCCCAAGCACCCGTTCTAAATATTCTTTTAGATATGGTGACTGATAAAGTTGATCTACTTTATATCTAGCTCTTCCTTTGATTTGGGTGTGTATTGCTTGAATCACAGCCTTTTCTCCTGGAATACCCTGATAAAATCGCGTTATTTGCCTCTACTAGCTGTTGAGTGAATTTAATTTTAATTATAGTTAACAAATTGGAAATCTTAAACAATTCAAAATTTAAATTGTTCCCGTAGCGTCACCAAGTCCAGACTGTTACATAACGAAATCGCCCTGAGACCGCTTCCTCATCAATTTTTTCCCCAGTCAGAAACAACCAAAAACAGCAGTTACTATCACTCAATAAATATGCCTGTCGGTATAAGTACAAATGCTAATTTAAGCATAACTCCATCCTTAGGCTCACGCAATTGAAAGATTAAATCATTAAAATCAACGCAAGGAGCTATTAGTCACCACCAAGCAAACTGGTTGTAATTAACAACTCCCCTGCAATAAAAATCATAGTCAAATGTGAGTGAGGTTAGGAAGTAAATGACAATTTCTACAGACCGCAACCAACAATTTCAGCAACTGAATAGACTGATTAAAGATATTGACGCTGGTATGTTAACCACGGTCGATGATGATGGCAGCTTGCACAGTCGCCCAATGTTTACTAATAATGAGATTGACTCTGATTGTGCAATCTGGTTGTTTACCTATGCCAGTTCCCATAAAGTTGTGGAAATTGAGCATTGTCAACAGGTGAATCTCAGTTTGTCTTCATCAGAACAAGAGCGATATATTTCTATTTCTGGTTCAGCACAACTAGTGAAAGACCGCAATAAGCTGCAACAGCTATGGAAGCCAGAATTGCAAACTTGGTTTCCTAAAGGATTAGAAGATCCAGATATTGCTTTGCTCAAAGTGAAGATTAACAAGGCTGATTATTGGGATAGTCGAACAAAATTTCAACCACAAACAATTAGTTAGTTTATTTTTGAACTTTGATTTTTGAATGCAGTGGCAGTTCTGAAAAACCTTACGAGTGAAAAGATTTAGTCATGAGTATACAGAAAATAGTCATGGCTGGCCTCGTAGTCATTAGCATTATTATTGGTACATCTGGTAAAAATGTAACTACAGCCCAGCCAAATCCAATTACTGTTAGATTGACTCAGAACCCTCTCAGCGCTTCAGATAGGCAATTTATGACCAAAGCTGTTCAGGACACTAGAGCAGAAGTAGAACTTGGTGAATTGGCATCGGAAAAAGCACAAAAATATCAGGTGAGAGCTTTTGGACAGTTGATGGTGCAAGATCAGACGCAAATGAACAATGAACTGCAAAAATTAGCAACCAAAAAAGGTCTGACTTTACCACAAGATATCGGCGAAGAAAACCGCCAGGTGAAAGTTAATTTATTGAAGCTTTCAGGGGCAGATTTTGACAAAGCATACATGAACCAAATGATCGCAGATCGTGTAAAGGATGTGTCTTTATTTCAGCGTCAGTCTCAGGAAGGAAATGATCCGGATTTGAAAGATTGGGCGACTAAAAATTTGCCGACTCTGCAAAACCATTTGCGACTCGCTCGTTCTATTACTAAATCAGCGGCACTTAGCAGTTGAGAGGATGGCATGATCGCGTGAACTATCCACACTTACCCGAAGGAACGTTTCTAATTGCTGTGAGGATAGGTGTTTTCAATATGCTGAATTAAGCTTGAAGCCATTTCCACAGCTAAAATAATCAGTTGCTGTTCCATCTTGCCATCGCTCCCGTCATCACTAACTTGTGGGTAAATGTGGGGGTTGGATAGCATAGCGGCCAGTAGTTGGGATGCAGTTTCTTTCAATTCATGGCTCATATTTTTCCAATTTTTCCACAGAAAAGTCTATGTACTCAGGGATAATTGTTGATTGTTGTTTGCAGCTTTTGTGAGTAGGTCGCAGACTTCATCATCGGTGATTTGGGGAAATTGTTCGTACCAAAGACCAACGCTATTGAAGGGGTCGGGTTGAGCGATGCAGACAATTTCATCTACGGATGGGGCTAACTCGTGGTAGGTTGGAGAGGCGGCAACAGGTACTGCAACCACAATTCTTGCTGGTTGCTGTTTCCGTAGAGCCACAATTGCCGCTAACATGGTTGCACCCGTCGCTAAACCATCATCTACTAAAATAACAATGCGTCCCTGTAAATCTGGGGAAGGGCGATCGCCTTGATAAAGCCGTTCTCGTCGCTCTAACTCCCGTTGTTCTTGCAGGGCTATTCTGGCGATCGCTTGATCAGAGATATTTTCCTCCCAGATAATCTGCTCATTGAGTACCCGCACACCACCAGGTGCGATCGCTCCCATTGCCAGTTCTTGATGATTAGGTACACCCAATTTACGTACCACTAACACCCCCAAGGGCGCATTTATAGCTCTAGCAACTTCAAAAGCAACAGGTACGCCACCCCTTGCCAACCCTAACACTACTACATCTGGAACATTAGCGTAAACTGCTAATTTCCCAGCTAACAATTGACCAGCCAATTTTCTATCTTGGAATAGCATGACTTCACTCGTCGCTATTTTATTTCTGTTCTTCTAAGCTAATTTTAGAAAGCTCACAGATCCCTGCCCTCTGACCAATGGAGCGAAATCTTCAATCTACAGATATATATATCTCATGGTTGAGTACTCATCCCATTTCTTTTTGAAGATGCGACTAGATGATTTACCCAAATAGGACTTACGCAACTGCCATGGCTTTGTCGGGTGCGTCAGATATCGAAAATCTGTTGATTGTTACCGAATTATCTAGTCTATTGTATATATCTTCAATACCGTTGGTAGACATATTGTCAATTTATTGGATTTTTGTTGTGTTTCAACTCTCGTACAGAGTACCGTCTCTGTGTGTGAAAATCCAATTCCCCTGAGGATCAGATTTGGCAACCAAGTCATGTTCTGGATAGTAAACTTGATCATCAGGGGTTCTATCCCCAATTTCTAGATACACTACCACTGTTTGAGACTTATTTATCAGTTGATGTCCATCTGCCTTTTCTGCTGGAAAACCTGCCACCATTCCCCGTTGGAGGACTTGCTCTCCCTCGTTAGTAACTAAGGTCACTTCACCTTCAATTACATAAATAAATTCATCTTGTTTACTGTGCCAATGTCTGAGTGCAGAACAGCTTCCTGGTGCCAAAGTAACTAAATTAACACCAAAATTTTTCAATCCTGCCGCATTTCCTAAAGCCTGTTTGACTCTTCCTCCCAAGAGAGGCTTAAATTCATCGGGGTAAATTGAAGTTGTCCGACTAGGGACATTTTCCGGATTAACAATCATTTTCAAATTCCTTAGGTAGTTGGTTGTATTGGTACATAAATTCAAGTTTACCTACAGCACTTGTGAAGCCCCAGCGCTCATAAAATGGCACCATCTCTGGCAAACAAAAAAGAGCAACTTGCTCAACTTTGCTTAACTGGGGATGATTAATAATTGCATCTAATAATTTAGCACCAAGACCGATTTTTCTATAGGTAGGCTTAATAATTACATCGTAAATAATTGCCCTATAAACGAAGTCTGTCAGAATCCGAGTGAAACCTATCAACTGTTCACTCTCATCTACCAAACCAATCATAATATTTGATGCTGCCAGCATTTTGACAACGCCTTGGTATGTCCGCTTTTTGCTCCAGAATTCGTTTCTGTACAATTCTACTAGTTCTAAAATCTGATTTTCAGTCAACTTGTCAACAATTTGGTAATTCATGAAAAATTTTAAATAAAAAAGAGTAACATTTTATTGTGAAATTCTTGGACATAAAATGATGTTTGTATGTGGATTAAACAAATTTATCAGCACTATAAAAATGATAATTGCCATAACTTCAGTTTAATCAAAATCTAGTTTCATCTTCAATGATATACCACCAACTCTGTTGATTGTATCGCTGCCATCAATGATTTTCCAACCGCATCGCTTATATAAATACAGGGCGGGATTAGAACTTCTGCTACTGAGTGATATTGATGGATATAAGGCTTTAGCGGCTGCTAACAAATGGGTGATTAGTCCTGTTCCAATTCCTTGATTTCTATATTCGGGCAGAACTGCGATCGCTAGTTCAGGAGTTTGATCATCAACATAACCATATCCCTTATTTTCACCTGTCAGCAAGCGTAGCCAAACCGCTCCTACTGGCTGATTAGTACTTAATAAAGTAGCAACAAAACCCATATCAGTTGGAAATCCCCAATTTTTAACATATTTTGCCAAGTCCGGATGATTCATGGCATCCTCTATTGTCAGATCACCTTCTTCTGCCATCTGTGTTGCTTCATAGAGCATTCGCCACAGAAAAGGCTCGTCTTCTTGTGTGAGTGGACGAATTAAATAATCCATACTGCAATCAAATTGATTTGTTTTTTGTTTATTTTAGAGTTAGATTATATCTAATTCTAACACTTCTTAGCATCATGGACAATCCTCGTTACTACCAAACAATGGCAAAGTACAATCATTGGATGAATTAAAAGCTCTATGCTATATGTGCAGAAATTCCTGAGCAAAAAAGAAGGGAAAATTTGGGAGCTTTTTTCAAGTCGATACATGGGACTTTAAATCATTGTGCCCAATCACTTTTGATTTTAAACATCACAGGGTAATTTATTAAGCGGAGTTGCTAAACCATCAATGCTGACAACATTTTTCTGCTGTTGATAGTCTTTAATTCCCTGGTCGCCTTTTTTAATTGCCCAATTTACTAAAGTTTGCCGTTGACCTTGATATTCATAGAGTGGTACAGCAAAACCACAAGAAGTCTGCACGCGTTCAATATCCGCAACAATGATTTGACGCGTTCCAGGAATCTGCTCAAACAGAGAATAGAGGGAGTCCCAGTCGGGGGAATCTGGTAAAACCGTGTATCCCTGACCATAGAGACGGAGGATAGAGGGGGGGCCCTCAAAGGCGCAAAACATAAAGGTGATTCGCCCATTTTCTTGGAGATGGGCTGAAGTTTCGTTACCACTACCTGTCAAATCTAAGTAAGCTACTCGGTGGGGAGAAAGGATACGAAAACTATCTAAACCTTTGGGAGAAAGGTTAACGTGACCTGTAGGACTTAGGGGTGCAGAACCAACAAAAAAAAGGTGTTGGGCGGCAATAAATTCTTGCAGTTCTTCCGTGATACAGTCAACAATTTTAGCCATAGACTGTTTGATGTGGATAATCAGGTGAAAAACAGAGGTTTGGGTTATACCTATGGACAAGGTTCACAAGTGTACCTTTGCTAGTTTAGAGCGGGGAGTCTCAAATGTCGTCAATCTTTGTTCCACCTCCGATACAGCAAATCAACAGCGAAATTGCTCAACGTGCTGGTGTTGATTTGCAAGTACTACGCCTTGATTGTATGCACCCGTGGGTTAATGGCAATAAGTGGTTTAAGCTGAGATAACCTAAACCCTTGCTAATAAGGGGTTTTGCAAAGAAAATCGCTTTGTATTACTCATCTGCTACTCAAAAACAAATCAAAACCCTTATCTTGCCCTGACGAGATAAGGGTTTTTGATACTCAAATCCTACTCACCCAAGAGTGATCGCATCCAGAATCGCGTTTCTTTTTATTGCAATTTGCCGCTATATACTAATCGCACTTATAGTATCTATAGATACTAAATGAGCGATAGTAAAAACCTATGACAGAAGTAACCGGGACGGCGGCATTTGGAACAAGCCATACCCAGGATATTAATACAGTAAGCATCGCCAAAACAGACTTAGCAGTGGAAGGCCTAACGCCAACCGCATCAAACAAAGCAGAAGGGATTATCGCGGCGCTTTTTAAAAAGTGGATGCCCCTTTTTACTGCTGACGGGTACAACTCTAATTTAGAACAGAGCATCACCATTACTTATCAACAAACATCGTCTGGCGAGCGCTCAGATGGCACGCGTGTGTTAGTGGATGCGTATTTAGTAGAATTCACAACAATAGACACCAGAGGAGGCGTAGATCCAGACGCTATGTAATCGATTCAATGGGAGTAGATTGTGTGTTGCTTTGCTCCCATGCTATTTATCTTCTAATAGAGCAATGACAAAGATAAAATACTGCGATGAAGGGCAAGTAGAAGCAGCCATCATAATTGATGGAATAACTTACAAGACCAATAATCCGCCCATTAGTGTAGAGAAAATTAATCGCACAATATCAGGACGGCACGCCGTTCATATCGCATTTTTGGGATATTACATAAACGAGTATTTACCTCATGACATAGGTATAGAACGCATCTATCTAAATTTTGGATACTCCTCCGATGGGTTCCACGAAATGGACATAATGATGGTCGTCGATGGCGTACACAAGTTGTACAAAACTAATACGTATAAAGACGACTACAATTACGAGACAGAGACCATGAATCCAGGCGGGTTCATGTTTGTGTATACCTACCCTTGGTATGACCCGACGCCTCTCTTCGAGCAAGTAATCGAGGCAAGCGATAAGGACGGGAAATTAATAATCTCTATTCCAGGCACAAAATACGAGATTAAATGTGATGGCTGTGGGGAGGGTGAATGCAAAGGTAGGAAGGCAGGTTATCCAGGCTACGATTGCCTTGACTGCCTTAAGATGCAGCGACAATTAAGAAAAATTGGGAGAAGAATTGATGGCGTCACAAAGCGACGACGTGGCTAAACTGTATAAAGCAATTAGGGAATTAAGCAGCAAAGTCGATGAACTAACTTATCTGGTTAATGAACATCACGAAGATATCGGAATAGTAGGACAGATACTAGAGCCAATGGCTCAAATAGCTGCACGGATCAAGAAGATTCCTCTATTAGGAAACATATTTAAATGAGTCAAATTTCCGCAATAGTAAAATACATCCCTGACGTACGCGCTAGCGCACGTTATATGTACATGATGACAGAATCACTGGATAAATATGTCTTGAAACAGGGAAGATTAAACAAAACATTTAATGATACCTTTAAACAGGTAAAAATATTAAAACAGAATGGAGAAGTAATTACAAAAACAGTAAAAACAGTTCAGCAGTCTGCTAAGAAAGCTGCCGAAGAATCAAGCAAAATGAAAAAACTTCTTGATGCACTACTAAAGCCAATAAAAGGTGCTAGCGATTACGTTAAAGCTGGTAAGTTAGGTGCATCATTCCCCGCCTTATTGGGGCTACTAGGGATTGTGGCGCTCTTTACGAGCCAAACAAAGCTGACTGAATTAACCCAAGATGCACAAATCAAAAGCACTGATTCGTTAGCTGATTCATTATCCAAGGTGCTTGCAATCGCTATCAGAGGCGTCCAGGGAGCCAGAATAGCTAATAATAAGTTGGAAGAAGCTAGACTAGAAAATCAGCGCTTACGCGACCGCATTTACGGACTAGAAAAGCAACAGCCAAAGATACGAGAAAATGCAAACAATGCATTATATGAGGTCAGGGCGGGAAGAGGCATCTTGCAAGCTGGGATTGATGCAGCTAAAAAAGCGGCGAACGATGCGTTGGCAGAAGCGCGTTCTTACAACACTAAACAAAATAACGCGATTGCTAATTTAAGAAATGATTTTAACAAATACATTACTAACGCCAGCAATAATTTTCAGCAAACGATTCAAACGAATATTTCCAATATTCAAAAGGGATTGTCCGAGGCGCAACAAGCCAGTAAGTTAGCCAACGAAAACATCAAGAAAGCGAACGAGAATATTGGTTTGCAATCAAAACTGATTAGCAGCATTCAAAGCACCCTTAAAGGGATTAACAATACTACCAATGAGGCGACTGGACTAATTGCATCTGTAACAGAACGCGTTACGTCTGCTGTTCTTCCTGAGATAAAAACGGCCCAGAAAGGAATCATTGAACTCAAAAACGAAAATTCTATTATCAGGATTGACCTGGATTCATTCGAGAAGGCAGAGCAAGCCAAAAACAGCGTGCTTGTATCCAACGATAACCTGATTTTTGGCTCAATTAGCAATCTGGCTGGGCAGATTAATCAACAGAATGATCAGATAAGCCAGATAAGAAATGGGGTAGTGACTTCACCCTCAATTACAGGGCTAACAAAATCAGTTGAGAACCAAGAGAAAAAACTTAATGGATTGGAATCTAATTTAAATCAACTCAAGTCAACAAATACAGGCTTACGCGCTGACCTAAGTAATTTAGACACAAAACTCAGGGACACAGAAAGAGTGAATCAAGAAGCCAATAAAAAGCTTGATCAGATGTTCCCGCTGCTCAACCAAATCCCCTTGATTCCTGCAAGGGCAGCCAGCGCAATAAAACCGAATCTAATAACTCCATCGCAAGTAACTCAATCCACGGGTGCGGCAATTTGCAGCAGTGCCCAAGGTGGATGCTTGAGCAACGCACTCAACAACCAAGCTAATAACATAAACAACAATAGTAATCAGAACAAAGGAGACTTGCTAGACGCATTTAACGCTACTAGTAACGCAGGGAGTAACGCACAACTAATAGAGGTATTAGACAGGTTAGGCGATAAAATACCCGGTGGTTTATCGGGCAAATTGAACAACATGGCTACATGGCTTCAACTAGATAAAGTGTTAAACATTCTCACTTTCCTCGCATCGGTTCATAATGCCATGATGCTTTCAAACAATTTAGGACAGACTCTACTTCAGATAATCAACAACGGATTAGCCACTATTGGAATCAAGGACGATGCTGGTAATCCGCTGGACGCAGCCACTATCATTAACAGCAATATTGAAGCATTTGTTAAGTCTATTGTGGGGGCAGAAAACTATGCTCAAATATCGGCTGATTGGACGAAAGCAAACCGTATATATCAAGCTGGTGCGAACATCATCTCAAGTATTGCTAGCATGAATGATGTCATCTTAAATGGCATTGAATTGTGTGCCGGAAGCGTCGCCAAAGTAGCTAATGGTTTAAGGAATTGGCGCGTGCTGGGCGAAAAGGCGTATGGAGTTATGAACCCCCAACCCAATCTTAAATGGGGAATATTTAATAAGCTTCAGAAAGGGCAGGAATCTGCTGATTTTATTCTTCAAATAAGTCAGGTTCCTTTAGACTTAACTCAGGCAGCCACTGAATTTACTAACTCTGCCACTGAATTGACCAAGGCAATCAAAGAAGACCCTGAAATCCCACCGGGATTGAAAGTTGAAGAGGCGGAAGTAACCAAAACGCAAGAAGCCACTATCAAAGCTGCTTCTATAGCGGCTTTGGTAGAAAGCATTGACTTAGACCCAGATGAGGACTAGAGCAAATGGCAATACCAGAAAATCATTCCCCAGTCGAGCATCTCCATGATTTGATTAAAAAGAAACACAACAAGGAAGTACAGTTATTTTTCAAAAAACAAAAATTTGACATGCCGGCAGGCACACCTAAAGAACAGGCAGCTTATGCCTGTTTGATTAAGGATGAAGACAATGCAGAAACCATGATTCTCAGAAAGTTATTCTTTGAGTTTGACTGTGGTCACGCTCAAAGTTTGCAAGCGCCTGTCTATGGAATACCAGTATCCGAGCATCAACGAGGTGTAAGGTTCAAGCCTCAAGTAAAATTATATTTTGTCGAAAGGATGGGTCTTGACGTAACTGACCGCGACAATCCAGCATCGGGTGAAATTACTTTTAGGCTAATGAATGAAGCTTCCAGCACATATTCTAGAGCCAAGGCAGAAGCGATGGCTAAAGATATAAAAAGAGAATTTGGCTCCCCTATATTTACTTGGGAAAAAGGATGGTTTTACTATTATTACAAAGATTTTGATAGAGGCTACGATTTGCGATTGTTAGTAAAAAACAAAGCCGAAGGTGAACGCGTCGTAAAGAACGTTCTGGCTATTCAAGGACATCCCTTTGACAAGGATTGTGTAGACTTTCCAGAGCATGACAGGACATATTCTCTGAACCCAGGCACACAATTAATTTATGGACAACAAACCAAAAAATCCGTAGAACGCCCACGAGTTGACGTGCGATTTCGGTATGCACAACTCTTTCTGCACGGACGGCTAAAAGCGATTAATTTGGTTGCAACGCCGGAATCTCGGTTGAAACAGGTCATCGAACGCCTGACTACTATTTAACTAAAAATACTTCCTGGATAAGTATACTGTCCCAGTCATAATGCGTACGTTAAATAGCTGCTAGAACTGGTATATCACCAATACCGAGTACCTATTTATGGCAAAGCGTTTCAAGAACTTCAAGACCGCATTAAAGTTACTCGTTCCATTAAATGGAGGAGAAGCTCAAGACTTACCCGATACATCTCCCTTGGGGTATTATCAAGCCGTAGTCAGTGGCAAAAAGAAAGTTGAATACGGGAATCGTGCCGCCTCTTCACAGCCAGGATCTCTTATTATTTATGCGCTGATGCCGTTTGCAGAGCCAGACGCAGACGCAGCTACGGCAAAGGTCACCCTAAGCAAAAGAAGTGAAGGCGCGACAGGGACAACAGGAATCTCTATGTCCGTTTTGAATATTGTGAAAACTGCAACCGAGATGAACGATGCAGTTGAAATCTACGGCTTCGTACCTGCAAAGGCTACTATCACCATCAAGACACCCGGTGACGGGACACCAACGACATCTAAGCAAACGGGACGCTCTTATAAGGACGACAGCAATGCTTCTTACACATATCCCTTTGGGATGAACAAGAGTGCTTTAACTCAAGGATACAAGGCTCTCAAGAATGCGATCATAAACGCCATTAAGGCTGATAATCGCAGTGTTAGTTTTACGCCAGAAATATACAGGTAGTTGCCGTGGCTCAAACAGTAGATGATTTAATCAAAATAGAAATTCCCTTGTTTTCCGAAATGACGGACGATGAGGTCAAACTACGTATTGAACAAGAGGAAATCGCCTATTTAGCAAGACAAGCTTTTCTCAAAGGGAGTATTCCTTTAGAAGACTATTTTGATGTTTTGGAAGCGGTAGAGGTGGACATGGATGACTATGTAACCACCTTAGAAAGCGGCTTAGTTGTTGTTGGGGTGTTGTAATTTTAGCGGGGTCTAGCAATGGGGAGAATAGTTGAGTTTAACGAGGCTAATTGGGAATTAATTTATAATTTCTCTACTACGGCCGTCCTGTTTTCAGCAAACAGCTATACCCCCATTTCTCCTATCGACGCTCCTATTTTGCTGGAAACCGACATAGTAGCCGTTTACATTGACACAACCGTTCCCGACGGACGCAATTGGCGCTACGGAGGCTACACGGAACAACGATTCCGGTCTGGGATAATAATTGGGGGAAGCAATGATGCTGCTGGAGAGCCTTACAATCTGTGGATTGGGAAAATAACTACATTATTTTTCCCCAGGATTTCAGCACAATATTCTTTAAAGTTTTATCCCCCTAAATGGTTTAAAGATGTTTCGTTGCAGGTCTGGCAATACACTGGAATTGATGACGAATCCAGTGACATTGCTTCTGTGCAGGAATTCTCAAATATCAACTTTAAACTCGACCAATTGCTAGAAAAAGTTAATGCTGTTTAGATTTTAAGTTATTTATAGATGAGGCTCAACTTGAATACCAAGGATTTTATAGAAATATTTGGCTTTGCTTTTTCGCTCGTAATTATGGGGTGGAGAATCGCCAGCATCAAAAATAAGATTGAATTATCTATATCAAATAAAGAAAGCATTCTTTTTTTGGAAATCGCCGCAACCAAACAAGAGCTTTATAACCATATTCAACTAATCGCGGCTAAAGATGAATTGCTCAAGTTTCAAATTGATACTAGGAATCAAAATGTTGATGCTGCCATAGTGCATATCAACAAGCGCATCTCAGGGGTAATCGTCTTTGAAAGGATAGAGAAGGAAATCAAAATGCTGGGGAAACAGATAACCAAGCAGAGAGAAGAATGAGCTATTCTCATTAAGCAGATGCATTATTGACAATGAACAGAGGCGATCGCACTTCACCCCAGAAAGGCGATCGCTTTTTATCAGATGGTAAAATCCATCTTTCCTTGCCAACCAAGGATTACAGCCATTCGACAGCTGACGGCTGCGCGATCGCACTTCACCCCAGAAATGCGATCGCTTCTTCATGACTCTTGTAACCGAATTTCATCTATCCCAGCAACCACTAGCTTTCTGCCATCCTGATTAAAGACATATTGATTAGTGACTGGAGGATTGGGGACAGATACGAGTACACAATCTAGAAAACAGAGGTAATCATTGTCGCCTAGCTGTTGAACAGAGTAGAGCCTACCCTTTTTAAGCATCGCCTTGGATTGCCACGCTTCAATCTTTTCTAGAGCGATCGCCTTAATCGCCTCAATAGATTTCTCCTTCCCCAATGTTGGGATAGAGGCATTTTTGAGCCGCGCCCCTTTCCCTGATGGGAAGGTGAAGCTGATATTAAAGAGTAGCCCCCCTTTCTTGGGGCGTCCGGTAAATTCCACCAAGGCTTTGGATTCTCCAAATACCCCAGGGAAGGAAAATTCCATTGGCTCTGGCACTGGTGGAATGGCTGAGGTACTAGTTGGAGGGTCAGATGGGGCTTTCTTCACCAAAAACAGGCAGTTAAATGGCAGACGTCCATTTAACTTTAACTTCGCCTCTTTCGCCATCGAATAGATGGCAGTAATTTCATCTTCTTGATCAAAGCCTTCACAGCTTGGATTGATGATTTTTACTTTGTCTCCGGGACTGAAATCCTTCGCGCCATCCCCATCACACTTAACTTTTTCTACCTTGCTCGACAGACAGATAAATTGTTCACCCCCGATCAGTAAGCCGACCGTGTACCCAAAACCACGCTTCCATACTTGAGCTAAATCACCTTTAACGGCTAAGATAGCCTCTGGCTGTGCGGCTTCTGCATCAACCTCACTATGTTTGACGGTGGCAGTAAACCGTACGGTATCACCAATATTAAATTCTGAAGCGCGATCGCTTTCATCTGTCCTATTACTGGTTTGTTGGATTAATGGAATTGTCTCAAAATCTTTGTTTTGGGGTGTAACAGGTGTAACAGCGTAACAGTCCTTGTTCTGCAAGGCTTCTGGCTGGTACGTCTCTGTTACGGGGGGTGTAACAGGTGTAACAGCACAATGTTGTAAATACTCTTGGAGGCTTTCCTCTGTTACGCCTGTTACAGGGGGTGTAACAGGGGTGTAACAGCTAGGAGGCTTGCTCTGTAAGGAATTTTCTTCTGTTACGCCTGTTACGCCTATTTTGGAAGATTTTTTAATTTCTCTCTTCCATCCGTCTCTAGTTTGAATCCCGTCAAATCGGCCAGTAGCTTTCACAAATCCCAATCGCTTCATGATTGACTTGAGTTTGTTCTGGGAGCCAGTGTCAAACTGTCTGGCCTCGTCAAATCCTAGTCTCTTGGCGATCGCCAGAGTTGAAAGAAAATTGGTGGGCTGTACCTGCTCAAATAATTCCTCTATAATTTCATCCCAAAAATCTGTTCCGTGATATTGCCTGTTTAACTGCTCACGTATTTCCTCTTGTTCGTCAGTCAGGTCAAATCTGTATCCAGACTGCTGCAACTTGTTGGCCGCCGCCCAAATCTTGTCCCTGTCCTTCATCACCTGCATAATGGGGACTTTTTCCAGAGTTACGGGAACAATCCAAAATCGGCGGTCGCCTGTGGGGTCGTGGAGAATTTCTGTTTCATTAGAGGTTCCAACAAACACGCACGGCCTAGGATGAGCTAAATCTTTTCGGGCGTAAGGACTGCGGTAAGTATCTTCTCTGTTAGTGATGAAGTTTTTTAAGGTCGATACATCACCACGTTTGTAGACCTTCTCAAATTCGGCCCACTCCAAACACCAATATTTACTAATTTTCATGCGCTCATCTTTGCTGGAGATATCCGCACCTAATTGGTCAGAAAAAAAGTTATCCCCAAACAGGACTCTAAAAAAGGTTGACTTGTATTTGCCTTGTTTGGGTGAAACCAGCATGAAGACTGAATCAACCTGGCATCCTGGGTTTCTGGCTCTTGCTACCGCAGCGGCCAGAAAATTTTTAAAGTAGATGCTGTGCATCGGGATTTCAGAGCCGAAGTATTGTTGAGCAAGGTTATCCAGAAAGTTAGGCTCAATGTCGGGGTGCTTTGAGGCGCACTCATTCAAATATTCGACTACGGGGGAATAGCTATTTCTCTCAGCTAAGTCTAGAACGATTGAATGAGCGTCAGTATTTGAAATGTCGATATCAAAGTCTCGGGCCATTCTTAGGCGTACTCTATCCTCATTCAGTTCTTTGCCGTCTAGCTCAACTTCTTTCTTTAGGGTGTTGTACCGGAGATGGTCACCCCATTCTCTCGTAATTAAATTGTCGTGTATTTTTAACCTAGATTTAGGCTGGTTGACCTCTTCCTCTGTTTGTAATTCTTTTTTCTTCTCAAGCCATTCCTCAAATGTAAGTAGAGTCTCTGGAGATTTGAGCAATCCTCTAAATGCTTCTTCTCCATACAATGCTAGGAAATCATCGACCCCTTTCGCATCACCTTCGGGGAGTAGAATAACCCAAACTTTAGCACCCGCTGCTCTAAGTTCTCTCCCCATCCCTTCCAGCCCATCCTGCACACCTTTTTTGTACATTAGGTCGTTATCGTAACAGAGAACGATATTTCTTCCCGGCTTTGCGAATAATGCTAAATTCTGATGCAATCTCCCTAATTTCCTACAGGTCGTTACACCAGGAATACTTATTGCTGGGATGTTGATAGAAAGCAGTGAGCCGGATTTTTTGGCTCCCTCGCAGGTAAACACCCATTGAGATAAATCATCAATGATTGACTTCCAAAATCCCTCTTTCTTGGTGCGTAAAAATAGCGGTGCTGTTTCCATGCCGCTTGCACCAATATACTTTGTAGGCTTCCCATCCTTCCCTATGGGGGTCTTGTCTGGTTTTACCTGAACCCCTTGTAGTGTAGGTTCGTCAGTTATCGGGTCTACGCCAGCCGCATACCAAGCCGGAACTAAATCTGATGTTAACCCCCATTTCCTACTCGAATTTCTTCCTAATATCTTGTTGACTTCTCTGGGGTCAAATATGGTTTGAACGTTTAGGTTGATGATGTCATCACTTACCGCACTTTCTTGCCATTCTTCAAAGTGCTTGCTATCTAGGGTTGAATCTAGGGTTGCTGGCATGACTAAACCCCTCTATTTTGATAACAAGTAGAATCGATTGAATTATTGGCTACAGTAGCAATTGATTCTTTTTTAAGGGTAGATATCGTCATAGTTCTACCCCTGGAATAATGTTATAATTGATGGCAGACAAGAACATATTGTTAGACTTATTATTGGTACTGGCGAGGCTAATTACCTCGCCTTTTTTGTTGTTATTGGCAGATTTATTGGTAATTACGATCGCACTCCCCATCACTCAGAAGCGCGATCGCACTTTAAAATTTCTGCCAATCAAGTTGCTCATTGACTGGATTGGCAATGTGGACTGATTTTTCCAACAGTTGGTATAC
>NZ_JACJRJ010000067.1 GCF_014697195.1 Cylindrospermum sp. FACHB-282
AGCGGTTAGAGAATATTCCGGACTGGGTGAAAAGTATCCCTGGTCATCAACGACAAGAAGCTTGCTTTGAAGCTTATGATGCATTTAACCGTGCCCAGAAAGATGGAGGGTCACCTCATTTCCTTGATTAAAGAATGATGCAGCTGTCTAGCTTGGTTAAAATCCAGGCTTCGGTTACTCAGGAACCATAGTTGAGTTACCCAAACTACAAAGTCATTTTGGGTTTTTGGAATATTTTCCAGTTTAGGGGCGTCGGTAGAGCCGTAAGTTGACGGTTGCACCGACGCAATTTTTTACCTTTTCTCAGCCTTGGTTCGGCTTAATTATTTCCGGCTTCTGGAATGGTGCGTCTAAATTCATCAATTAAATCATCCAGTTCTTCCAAGGCCTGATTGACATCAACTCGCAAAGTTCCCAGATTTGGTTGCTCTAGTAGACTCAGCAGGTACTCGCGTTTACTTTGAACTGCGGTAATTCGTTCTTTTATCGTCTGTAAATCCATTATTTTCTGCCAATCCTTAACTATCCTCAAGTTAAAGTTAACGCAAAAAGGCGTCAGGCTTGGGTTAACCCAACTCACTTCATGGATAAATCCTGCTGAAAGCTGGATCTGCTCTCTATTATCAAACAATCCCAATCCTTTTAGCCGTGGTATTGGCGAATATAGCCGATGATAGTAAGAATGATGTAGTGAACTACTCTGCCGTAAGACGGACAGAGCTTCCCCATTCATCGGGAATAGCCTCAAGGACTCCGTAGTTCTATTGGTCTGACATTCCCTCCAAGGGCAGGAGTCCTGGTTCCCAAGACCCAAATCTTTTCCTTGCAACACTTACCTATCAGCTTGGTTTTCGCTTACGGCATTGGTGGTCAAGAGATGAATATCTTACCAGAAAACCTGGGGATTCGTCATCCATCTGATATTTGTTTTTGCTGTGCAAAAAATCAATTCCAGATGCAATCCTCATCAAGAGCTCACAATCCCCACCTTATGAGTACATTGAAGGTGGGGACTTCCGCGTTCTATTAAAAATTTATACTATCCTCGGATTATGCTAGGCAAAATTTCTTTGGGAACACTTGGTTTAACCATCGGTGGCATATTAATCATCACGGGCTTCATTGCCTACGCTGCTGATAATGCCACTCTCAATCTTGTAGGCTTTTTTTACGGGTTTCCTCTATTTCTGGGAGGGCTGGCCCTCAAAGCCAATGAACTCAAGCCTATACCCTTTAGTCAAGCTACTACACCGTCAATTTTGGCACTGCGATCGCAGCAAGCCACTGTAACTCAAAATAGAATTCGCACAGACATCACGCGATTTTGCTACGGTCAAAAGGGTCATCTTGATAGGGCCCTTGATTACCTTGGTCTGAGTCCCACTGATGAGGAACGACCAATAGTCACTGGTTTACGAGAAACAGAAATAGATGGGGCTTATGCCTTAATTATAGAATTTGATTCACCACTGATACCAATTAATATTTGGCAGCAAAAGCAGGAGAAAATGACCAAATATTTTGCTCCTAAAGTGGAGGTGAAAATTACACAGCCAGATGAAGATAAAATTGAACTGACGCTGATTACTACTCCAGCAGCGTGATTAATCATTAGTCAATAGTCCTGTCATCATAACTATTGACTAATGATTAAAAAGTTACTTCTCTAAGCGTACTGCATACCATTGGAAATATTCTCCAGAGCCAATATCCAACTCACAACTAGTGTCGAGTAAATATTGTGCTTGAGTTTCTACTGCCGCAAATTTTTGCACATCCGGTGGTAAATCCTGAAGCTTGAGTTTTTCTAGAGTTTTTGTCAGCTTTTCTAATAACTCCGATGCCGTGAGAAATTGTTCTGGCTGGTTTGTTTCTAGAACTACAAAATTATCCTGCTGATACATTAATGGATCTGGCATTTAGTACTCTGGTAAATGTAAATAGCTTTGATTTACTCTCGATGTTTTGTCGTTAGAGGACAGATTGGTGTTTGACTCCCTTTCTTGGACTAATTTGCTTCAAGTTAAGTTATACCAAGATTTAGCATTAGCCATCTTCTAATTCTAGTAGAGGCAATCGCTCTACCTCGCCTAGATTGGTGTCAAAATTAACTTCTGAGCTAAAAAGTTAAGGTGTGCATTTGGAGTTTTCTGAAAAATTGTAATTTTACTTCACAAAATAGGGAAATATATAAGTATCATTGCCTACTTTCAGAGTAGTTTGATAAAAAGCTAATAACTGCCTTTGCGTTCTTAATAGATTGTCTATGCAACCTAGTCATCTACCGCTTGTTTGGCTCAAAATGATCGAGCAGTCTCTTGTCAGTAAACAGTTGATCGTGAAGAAAAACACACCTTGGGGGCAATTTCTGGCATTTGCTCAGGAGCGATCGCCTCAATGGAATTGCCTTCTTTTCTCTACGAGAGGCTGCGCCAACGAGAGGCTACGGGAACAGCACTGGGTGGAGCGCCATCGCCGCACTACCTTTTGTCACCAGACTCCCAAAAATCGCTGCTTAAATAAATTGTACACCCACAGATTGGCGCCACCAAACACTAAACCAACAGGTGAATCAGAAAGCCCTATCTCACCGATACTCTCATTTTCTGTGGAAGGCAACTCATGTCAGCCATAAGCCCATTCCCTGTTGGACAGCCACCCCCTCTGATTCTGGTGGCTGATGATGACAAGACAATGCGATTGCTGTTGCGTGAAGCTATGGAAAAAGAAGGCTATCGGGTAGTCGAGGTCACAGATGGTAAGCAATGTTTAGATGCTTACATGAGTGTCAAACCCGATATAGTTTTGCTAGATGCCGTGATGCCTGTGATGGATGGCTTTACCTGCTGTAAGCACTTAGCCAGGAATAATTTAATGTCGGCTCTCGCAACCTTTGATACTGATTCTGCCATAAGTAATACGGTGATATCTAAACTATGGGAACGCACTCCCATATTGATGATCACTAGCTTGAATGATGAATATTCAGTAGACCGGGCCTTTGAAGCAGGGGCAACCGATTACGTGACTAAGCCAATCCACTGGGCGGTGTTGCGTCAGAGATTGCGACGGTTGTTGCAACAAGCACAAGTATACAAACAGTTAGAGGCGGCAAATCAAGCTTTACAGCAGATGGCCAATGTAGATGCTTTAACTAATTTGGCTAATCGTCGCCGCTTTGACGATTATCTCAATACTCAGTGGATTAATTTAGCACAGGAGGAATTGCCCCTGTCGCTGATTTTGTGCGATATCGACTTTTTTAAATTTTACAACGATCAATATGGTCATCCGGCTGGGGATGTCTGCTTACAAAAGGTGGGTGCTGTTTTAAGTAGTAAGGCACAGAAAAATCAGGATTTAGTAGCCCGTTATGGGGGTGAAGAGTTTGCTGTGATTATGCCCAACACTAAAGCATTTGGGGCATTTTACGTTGCCGAAGCCATGCAAGCAGGAGTGAGCGGTTTGCAAATTGTTCATCAGCGGTCTCCAGTGAGTCAGTACGTCACCCTAAGTATGGGGGTGGCAACTATTGTACCTACTTGGGAAACCTCACCAATAGATTTGATTGTGGCGGCAGATAAGGCACTGTATCAAGCAAAAGAACAGGGGCGCAATCAGATTATCCTCAAGTAAGTAGGTAGGTGTAAATATTTATCGTTGGGATTAGGCAAGAGGCAAGAGGGTTTTAGACTATTTCAAATTTCTTTACACAGTTATCTTTATTTAAGCGTTTCTACTTAGTTCTTAGTAGTCAAAGAATTAATGACCAATGACCAATGACCAATGACTAATGACCAATGACTAATGACTAATGACCCTTCGGGTTCGCCAGTTGCTCATGGGGAGCCACTGCGTTGGACGGGTTCCCCGGCTTAAAGCACGTGGCGTGGAAACAAGACGGTTCTGCGCACTGGCTCACCAATGACCTGTTTGACCAATGACCAATGACTAATGACTAAGACGGATAAACTGGTAGCGTGAAGTGGAACCATGCGCCACCATTGGGGGCTGAGTCTACCCAAATTTGACCGTAATGTGCCCGGACAATGCGTTGGCATAAGCAAAGACCAATGCCATAACCATCTGTACCTTCATCACGTTTTAGGCGGAAGTGATTTTCAAAGATGCGATCGCGATTTTCTTGGGGAATACCAGGGCCAGTATCACCAATACTGAACTGAATTTTTTGGGTAGTCCGGTGTAGTCCAGCAACGCTAATTGTGCCCCCAGCAGGGGTATATTTAATGGCATTATCAAACAGATTTACCAGCACTTGGCGCATACGTTCTGGATCGGCATAGACACAGGGTAAGTCTTTGGGGATATCTGTTTCCAGCTTTTGAGATTTGGTGGTGTAGCGATCGCGCAATTGCTCGATTACATCCAGGCAGAGTTCGCCTAATTCCATCTTTTGCGGTGTGATGGGCAGTTCTGTATCTTTACCACGACCTACTTGCAAAAGATCAGCAATCATCCGATCAATTGTCCGAGTTTGGCTGCGGGCTTGTTTTAACAAATGCGCCGTCATCGCTGGTTTCAGCCGCTGAAATTCACCGGTATCTATATTGTAGTTAGATTGGAGAGTTTCTATCGCTATAGCCGCAGCCGTTAAAGGATTACGAAGGTCATGTGCTAGCATCGCAATCACTCGGTCTTTAAACTGTAGTTGTTCCTGAAGTTTCTCTTTTTCTTGTTTCAAGCGAAAAATTTCGTCAGAGAGTCTTATCAGTTCGGCAGAAGCAGCAACTGAGCGAATTGTCGATTTCGGTGATGTCACACGACTATTCTCATCTATCCGTTCCTGTAAGTCTTCCTGTAATTTCAAGAAAGTGTCTACAGTAGATTGCCAGCGAGGCCACCAAGTTTTTAATTGGGCAATAATATTACTCCCGGCTAGTACCTGCCGGGGTTCTGGGTGGATTTTAATCAAAGCGGGCGTTGCTACCAATTTAAAGTGTTCCGCTAAATGAGGTTGTTGCCCGACATCGATGATTTGAAGTTCAAAACTATACTCAGCCTCTAATTCCTTTAAGTAGGCACGTATTCGCTGAACCTGCTGTCGGGATTTTGGGCGTCCATCAATAAACAGCAACAGCTGGAGTGGAGCCTCAGAATAGATAGGCTGATCCTGGGAAACTTGCATGTAATCGTGTTTCAGCACTGGTAACAACCCGGCGACGCTTTACAGAAAGTAATATGAACTGATGACTGTAACTAGTCTCATTTTTTTTTATTTCAATTTAATATCTATTTTATATTTTAGATTTTTCCTACTCCTATCCGATCTACGTTTTTGACATGAGACAAATCTTTTTGGGACTTTTGCTCCCTTTTTCGCTAACTTCTACTCTCAGCAGCAGCCAAGGCCCGGAATATCACTTCCAATCTGACTTGAATCACAATCTAGCTTCAACATCAGTAGTTGAGCCTTTTTATACTACAGCAACTCGTCTAGTGCAGCAGCAGATGTATTTGATTGCTCGCCTAGAGATAGCGCTAACAGAACCAGACCCTAATAGAATGCGATCTGTCCGGGGGCAATTAACTATTCAGACCAAGTCTGTAGAAGGTTTTCTCCAACGCCAGTACTCAAGTCCTAAAACCTTGTGTACCCCAAGAGCCGACTCCTTGATCAACCTGTCTGCCTTACCAGTCCAGTTGACTGAGTCACAAGCACAAATTTACTGCTCTTTGTATGCTTCTAGCCAGGAATTGTTAAAACTTGCCCCAGTCATAGATCGGTTATTGTCTCGCCGGGGTGAATTAGCCTTAGTTAGACAGCTACCCCTAGTTAGTGGGGAGCGGCAATTTGAAATAGTGCTTCCCCTGGCGCCAGTCCAGCGTCCCAATCTCGGAAAACCAGCAACGCCTTTCTCTACAAGGGAACCGGATTTAACCTCATCCCCATTACCGATAGTTGGCAGAGGGACAAAGACAGCTATCGCTAACTATCAACCGCCCATGCAACCTGCGATCGCACCGCTAGAGGAAGCGCTCACTACTCTCAAAGCTGCCAAGAAACTCTTGAAGGCAGCACAGGTGGCATTTTCAAGAGAAACTCAATTTATAGATTCTCAGGAAACTGCTGCGACACTTGACCGCTTTGCTTACGACATCGATCCCCAAGAACCGCAAACCTACGCTAAATTTTTGGAGTTGTCGAACACGGGCATTTTCCGAGTTTTACCTGATTCAGCTTACCGTCGTCAGCCGAATACTCTCCAGAATCGATTACAAGCCAGCGTTAGCGGACGCTATCCTTTCCCCTCGTTAGGTGAGACAAAGGCAGGGTTTACTCCCAGTTTAGCACTTCAGGTGGTTGGTGATAACTTTGATTTAGTACATTCAGGAATAGATTACGGCTTCATGGTAGATGTGGGCAATTTACCTCTAGAAACATTGGATGGCAGCCTGCAAGCTGTTGCCTCACCAATGCGAGAATTTTTCCTCAACTACCAACCTCCCCAGCAGTTAGAAGCCTTACAAGTAGACCGACGGCGGTTCCTGACAGGCAAAGACCAAAATTGGCAGCAAAGTCAGGTGATTTTGGCTGGTGCGAAAGCCGAATTAAACCATACTTATATAGTGCGATCGCTACAATTCCAACTACCAGAGATCATTGTCAGCGGTCAACCAATTTCCCAGCAAAATAGCCGCTCTAGAGCACAATTAGGACAACTGCAAAGCAGCGATCTCATCCTCGCCTTCCGGCCTGTTCGTCGCCGCTCTGATGGCAGCTACACCATTCTTTGGCGAGTTCTCAATCAGTTACCCGCACCGCCCATCGAAGATTTAGAGAATTATGTGCCAGATTGAGTCTAAACCAATTTTAGATTGGGAATTGTGAACTACCCACACTCGGCGTAACAGTTAAATCTCGGCAGTCTGCGCTAGGGTAGGAATTGACACTCGATTTGTGATTTCCTGTGCTGCCCTATAAACGTCCAGCGGTCTTTTTGAGTTTGGCTGTTTTACTGTCTTCATTAACAGCCTGTGGTAACGGCCCAGTCGCCAAAAATCTGGAGCAGTCTTTGGCGGCAGATCCCAGACTGCAAAACAATCCTGTTGTTTTTGGGGAAGTTCAAGGTGAAAAACCCCTTGGACAACCAACTGAATCAACAGTTCAGTTACCAGCTGATTTTCCTAAAGATATCCCCCTATATCCCAATGCCAAACTTGAGGAAATTAAAAAAGCAACTGACTCAGAAAATAGAGTATCAACTCGTTGGCAGAGTTCTGACCCTAGCAATTTAATTGCCAGCTTTTACCGCAACCAGTTTCAGGCAAAGAACTGGCAGATTTTGCGACAGCCGACAGATGATGGAGGAGGCTCCTTTGAGGTGCGGCGCCAAGATTTGCTGTTGAAGGTTTCTATTCAGGCGAAATCAGTTACCACAGCCACAGCCAATCAACCACAAACATCTACTGAATTACTGCTTGAATATGTACCTAGTAGTACTGCCACCGCTCAACCTAACCCAACTCAAAATTCTCAGCTTCCCCAACCAGGTGATGCACAGTTTATTGGCCCGGTACCACCCGGCTCAAACTTAGCAACACAACCAACCACCACACCTGATAACCAAACAACCCTGACAGTTACATCTGAATCTCCAGAATTTAATGATTTAAACAAAGTGCCGCCAGAATGGCGTCAACACATCCAAGACTTAGCAGCATTAGGTATTTTCTCTCAAGATGCAAAGGCAACTAAAAATAACTTTGAACCCAGTAAAATCATTACCCACCGGGAATATGCCCATTGGCTAGTTGCTGCTAATAATGCGATGAATGCTAACAATCCAGCTAAACAAATTCGCTTGGCTCCAGAAAGCGCTCAACCAGCTTTTAGCGATGTGTCTGCAAAAGACCCGGATTTTGCCGCAATTCAGGGATTAGCTGAAGCTGGGTTAATTCCTAGTCTTTTGTCTGGAGATTCCACAGCCGTTTTGTTTCGTCCTGATGCACCCCTAACGCGGGAGCAGTTGCTACTGTGGAAATTACCCTTAGATACTCGTCAAGCCTTACCTGCTGCCAATTTAGATGCAGTTAAGCAAACTTGGGGTTTTCAAGATGTGGGAAAAATTGACCCCAAGGCATTACGCGCTGTGTTGGCTGATTTCCAGAATGGTGAACAATCGAATATTCGCCGGGTGTTTGGCTATACGACGCTGTTTCAACCCAAAAAACCCGTGACTCGCGCTGAAGCCGCAGCGGCTTTGTGGTACTTCGGTACTCAGGGTGAGGGGATATCGGCTGCTGAGGCTTTGAAGTTAAAGCGATAGCCTATTGCCTCTGGTTCATCGATAGTAGTTGGAGGGGCTGTTTGCCTACCCAACATATTTTTTAGCTGCCAGCTTTATCATTCCTTTGTAATACACCAGTCAATTATCAAGACTGAGTAAATATACGTTATAGTAATGAATTTATCTTACACATAACTGATTAATATTTTCCTAGAGAATAAATAAAATTACGTAAATAATCTGTACTTGTTTTGGCAATAACTACAAGACAATCTAGAGGTTTATCTACGTTCTCGATATTTATGATCTGTGAGACACAGCAAATATACTAAAAATTCCATAAACATGAAAAACCAAGTTGTAGCGGCAGGATTTGCCATCTTTTCGTTCATGTTGCCCCTAAAAGCGAATGCGGGGACTATTAGTCAAATATACGCTTTTGGCGACAGCCTGGTTGATAATGGCAATGCCTACGAGTTAACAGGCGGGGCTGTTCCCCCAAGCGAATACTACTATAACGGGCATTTTTCCAATGGCTCAGTTTGGGTGGAGTATCTCGCAAATCATCTAGGAATACAAGAAACCAACTATGCTTTTGGTGGTGCGACAACGGGAATTTATAACACCATCAAATTACCAACAGCACTCGGAACATTACCAGGGTTAACGCAACAAGTCCAGAGCTTTGTGGCAGATTACCCCCAAGCTGACGAGAACGCGCTGTATGTAGTATGGGCTGGTGCTAATGATTACCTTGGTGCTGGCGTGACAAATCCTCTGGAACCAGTGAATAATTTGGCAACTACAGTGGCAACACTTGCCTCTGTTGGCGCTAAAAATTTCTTGGTGGCTAATTTGCCTGATTTAGGTAATCTTCCTGCCACTAATGGGAGTCCTTATTCTGGTGGACTCAGCTACTTAACTGGACTTCATAATTCTGCTTTAAGTCAAACCCTGAATGCTTTGGATCAGCAGCAACCAAACCTCAACATTACCCTTTTCGATATTAATTCTTTACTTAGTCGAGCGATCGCCTCTCCGGCTGAATTTGGTTTCACTAATGTTACTGACTCTTGCTTCAACAGCGTTACTCAGACAATCTGTACTAACCCAAATGAATATATATTTTGGGACGCAATTCATCCCACAACATACACTTATAAAATAGTGGCAGGAGCTGCACTGGTGGCGGTTCCTGAACCCTCGCCAGCCTTGGGGATGTTGGCCCTTAGTGTTTTGGGTGCAACAGGAGTACTCAAGGGCAAACAAAAAAAAGTTACAGCTTACCCTAGCAAGTTTGGTTTTTGACCTTGATGTGGGATTACGAACAGTTATTTGAAATAATTGCCGAATTAGTCATGCACCATTCTCCTAGTGGTGTAGAGGCGGAGATTAACCAGTTACTGTTACAGCGATTTACAGCGCTGGGTGTGGAAGTTTGGTGCGATAGCGCTGATAATATTATTGCCAAGATTCCTGGCAAAAATCCTGAGGGTGCAATTGCCATTACCGCCCACAAAGACGAAATTGGCGCAATTGTCAAAACTGTAGGTGAAGCCGGCAAAGTTGAAGTCCGCAAGCTTGGCGGTTCTTACCCCTGGATTTACGGCGAAGGTGTCGTAGATTTACTCGGAGACAACGAAACAATCAGCGGTATTCTCAGCTTTGGTTCCCGCCATGTTTCCCACGAATCCCCCCAAAAAGCACAGCAAGAAGATACCGTTGTCAAGTGGGAAAATGCCTGGATTGAAACCAAGCTGACTACCGAGGAACTTGAAGCTGCTGGCATTCGACCGGGAACTAGAATGGTAGTCGGCAAGCATCGCAAGCAGCCAGTTAGATTAAAGGATCATATTGCCAGTTATACCCTGGATAATAAAGCCTCTGTGGCGATTCTGCTGGCATTAGCTCAAACTTTAAAACAGCCAGTTGTCGATGTATATTTAGTGGCGTCAGCTAAGGAAGAAGTAGGGGCTATTGGGGCGTTATTTTTTACTCAAAACCAGCGTTTAGATGCTTTGATAGCTTTAGAAATTTGTCCACTTTCCAGTGAATACCCAGTTAAAGATGGAAAAGATCCGGTAATTCTGGTTCAAGATGGCTATGGGATTTATGATGAAACCTTAAATGCACAACTGCGCCAAAGTGCCAAGCAACTAGATATGCCTGTGCAACTAACAACCTTGAGTGGGTTTGGTAGTGATGCCTCAATAGCGATGAAATTTGGTCATGTCTCCCGCGCGGCTTGCTTGGCATTTCCCACAGAAAACACCCACGGCTATGAAATTGCACATTTAGGTGCGATCGCCAATTGCATCGATTTATTAAAAGCCTACTGCGAAACTGACTTTGATTAGGCTGTAAATTATAGCAGTGGACAAAGCCCTTAGGACAAATCGGTGAAGTAATGACGAGTATTCCCTTCTTCTTTCATGCGGTTTAGATAAATTTACCAGAGTAAGTTATTTTTAGATGATTTTAACTTAGGTTATAGAAACTAGAAATTTTAGCTTTCTAATTTATTAATTACCTTTTAAATTATTATTTAACTTTTCTAAACGTGGTAATATCCATCTATTCTGCCAATATTCGATTAATTCATTTTTGGAGAAGTTTTTCCATTGTGGTATATTTGATTCTCCTAAAAGATATTCTTGCCAATTTGCCGCTAGTGGACAACTATAATATCCTCTTTTCCAACCAATGCTTACCATATCTTCTGAAAATCCTAATTCTCTAAGTCCTTTTTTTAAAACTCTCATTTTCCAATTTGAACCTTGACCAAATTTATAGGTATTAAAAAAATCTTCAGGAACAACTTGTTTAATTAATTCCCAACTTCCATTAGCTGTTATATGTAAATGACTTTGACCTTTTGTATAACCAAGAAATTTCCAATTCATTAAGCGATTATATATAGCAGATTTACCGAAAGCTCCTAAAGTATCTATATATAAAAGATGGGCTTGTTTGTTTTCCCCAGAAATGAGAGATATTTTATCTTTGTATTTATTATGAAAAACTTTTCTAACTTCTGGAAACATTAAGCATAAAGCAATTAATTTACCTCCAAGAATTAAATTATAAGGCGGTACTGCTCCTAAAATATAGGCTGTCATACAATTATATAATCTTTGTAACTTTTGTTCTTTTGTCCAACCAATATATTGATCTCTTATTCCTAAACCTATAACAGGATCACTCAATCCAAAAATACCAATTAACTTATGATTCTGTTCATCAAATACTAAAAAACGTATTCTCCGCCCATAACCAGTTGTAACAGGAATTGACCAAAAAGATGTAGCATAAGCCCAAAGTTCTCTTTGATTCGGAGTTTCAACAATTTCTAAGTAAGGATTAATTTGAATAATATCTATTTCTTCTGGTTTAGCTAAATAATCTTTGAATTTATCTTCATATTTTATCCCCCCTAAATTAGTATGTTGAGCCAACTGTTTTTGCATTGATTTTAAGTCACTAACAATTAGCTTTTTTGAATCAAAATCCAACTCAACACCATATTCTGCTAATTTGGCTAATAATTCTATTCTTACTCTATTTAATTTTTCAGGTTTCATGTTTAAAGTGTATTGTCATTAAATAAATCACCTTGAGATTGTTCTAGCAATTTATTAGCATCTTTAAATTGACTAAATTCTGTAAACATTTGAATGAATAAAGGAGAACCTGTAAAAGACAAAGGAGAAATGGGACCGAGAAACATAAAAGGATATTGTTTATTACTTTGAGGATCAACAAATGATTTATATAAGCTCAAAGCTTGTTTGTCACTAACTAATTCCTCAATTTGCCTGTATTCACTACCAGAGTTTAAACCATAACCGAAAGCATAAAGTCTAAGTTGTTGGATAATTTCTTTATGCAAAGATGCTATAGTTTGAGTGATAAACATATAGCCTAAACCATATTTTCTCGTTGTTCTTACACCATCAACAAAGCTTCTTGTTAAATTAGACATTTCACTGTTATCATCACTACCAAAGGAAGATTTAACAAATCTGTGAGCTTCATCAAGGCAGATTAAGCAATTTAGTTTTTTATCTTTCTTAAATGCTTCTTTGCCAGCATCTTTTAAAGTAATACTAATTTCTCTTAAAATTAAAGCTTTAATTTCTTCATTATCAGCAAAAGTTGTTCCTTCTCCTTGTATATCTAAAAAAACTATTGGTTTTTGTTCATCAGTAACCGAGCTTTGTATAATATGCCAGAGAGAACTTCTTTTATTTCCTTTACTATCATTTGTAAGAAACAAATCTAGTACAGGTTGCCAATTTTCTTCTTTAAGTCTTTCCAGTTCTCTATGCTCATTAATAAAATTATCAAGAGATTGCTCTAATCTTTCTTTTGGTTGTTTAGTAGCATATATTCTTTGTAAAGCGTTCCCATCATTCCTTAGTAAAGTTAATACATTTAATAGCAAATCACTAGGAGCATTTTTTAGCTCAATTTGGGGTTGCTGATTAGATAAAATATCTTTAATGATTCGAGCAACCTCTTGTGAAGCATATTCTTGATTATCTTTAGATTTATCGGGAATTCCGAGCTTTCTATAAAAACCTGCTTTTAGTAAAAGAGAGACAAATAAATTTACTGCATTATTTTTTGTACCTAATCTAATTTGATTAGTTAAACTATAAACTTCAACTTTTTTACCTAACCGTCTTAAAGAATCATGCAATTTAAAAGGTAAATCTGTATCACTAGCAAATTGATTTTGAGGATCAATAAAAATAATTCCCATATTGTTATGTCTAGCATAACCTAACAACATATAAGCAGCTAAACCGGATTTTCCTGAACCACTTTTACCAAAAACTCCGATGTGATAAGCTTCACCAGCACCGCCTTCTCCTCTATCAAAATGCTTCAACCAAAGGGGCATTTTTACATCAGTAGCATAAGCATGACCTAAATAAAGAATTTGATTTCTATATTGTTCTAAAAGTTTATCCAAAATTTCATCTCGAACTGAAAAAATAGGAGTACCTGTTGCCGGAGAAGTCCCTAATGTTCCTTCACTAATTTTGCCATCAGGTGCAATGCTAAAACAAGCTTGTACGTTCAATTTAGCCGTTCTTACATCAGCTTTTTCACTTAAATGTGGAAGTGAACCTCTACGTTTAATGATTCCTCTAAAGGTTAAATCTTCATGCCAACGATTTTTAGTTTCAATTTCGCTAATTTGTCCAATAACTACTAATTTTTCTTGTTCTTGTGGTTGCACAAGACAGACTAATTGTCCTAAATTTCTCCTTTTTTCGCTTTTTTGATTAATATCAAGAAGAATTTCTGTAGTATTACTTGGCGAACCAACACTACCAATGTTAAATTCATTTGAATGATCATTGAGTAAATCAAGTAAATTCATATTCTATCCTGAATATTAGTTAAGTTCTGTAAGATTGGGTGAGTAGTTGAAGAAAATCAGGGTTGTCACTAAATTGATATTGTACCACTGCTCTTAATGCTTCTAAACCTCCACTAATGCTTTTAGCCATCATATCAGCTAAATACTGAGGATAAGGTTCTTTGATTTCAGTAGAAACAACTTGCTCCTTAACTCCTTTTAAAACTTTAGCAAGTTCAATCTCTGTTGTTGCACAGTTTTCTTTCATTTCTATTCTATAGGCAGGAGACCACTTATAAGGTTTATAGTAAGTAAAATACACCTGTCGATTTTTAGGTAAAGCAATCGCTTTATTTAATTCTTCTTTAATACTTTCTCTTTTTCCATTAAAATCGAATTTGTTGGAAACTGAAATATATAGATCACCCCAAACCTGTTGTGTCTTAGGAGTTTGACCGACAGGCAAAGGTTTTGTAAACTCATCTGAGTTTAAGATTAATGTCATGATTGTTTTATCGTCAAGCTTTAAATTAAACTTTTTTAAAACACTTAAACCAAGGTCTTGTGAAGAATCATATTTAACCATATAAACAACATTAGGATTTGTCATGGTTTTTTTGAGAGAATCTATAACATCAAATTGATTAATTATGTCCCATGTTGCTTGCTGAAAATGAGGCTCATCTAAAGTTGACATACTGGTTAAACTATTAATTCCGATTATAGGTGTTTGATGAGAACCATCTGCAATTACTACATCATGGGGAGTTTGACTAATTACTAATAATTCTAAAGCAGTCATTGCTCCTCTAGTTACTTTAGGATTACTTTCAGAACTATGAGGAAGTACATCTTGCCAATTTTTATATTGAACTGAACCCCATTTTCGCTTATCCTCTCTTACCAAACCTTCAACACCAACACCAACAGCAATTAAAGTATCAGCACCGATAGATTTTTCAATCGCTTGTCCACCATCAACCGCAGCAATAGAAGGACTTGGAGGATTTTCTAAATCACCAACTCTACAAATTAAATTATTCTCGTCTAATGTTTGATGTAGTGTTTTTCTTTGTTGCTGTAATTCCTCAAACAGTGGTTTAATTTTATCTGCTATTTTGGGAGCATCTTCTAAAATATCTTCCAAAAGTTCGTCAGGAAGATTAGCATAACTATCATTTTGGTTGTTGCTCATATTAATTCACTTAGTTTTTGACAAATAACATCTAACCACACCGGAATAACAGGCTTACCTTAATCCAGGGATGCGATCGCACTTTTCCGATCAAATTATACTAGAGAAAGTGAATCATCCTGTGCTGATAACAACAACATAAACCACTTCCCCTTAGATGAAATAAACAACTCCGGTTCTTGTTCCTTCAGGGGAGTATATAGACAGATTACAGGCAAAAAAAATTATTGCGATGCCTTCGGCGAGCTTCGCTAACGCACAAATATATAAAGCTGGCAGTGTTTCAGGTATTTAGATGCTTCGATAATATTCCTTTAATAGGAAAAATTAGAGCAGATTTAGCAAGAGAGACAGTTAATTTGTTAACAGCCACACTAATTTGTTAGAAATGACATCAATATGTTAACAGTGACAAATAAATTGTTAATATTCTACATACTAAAGCCGATGATGGGATTTGAACCCACGGCCTGCTGATTACGAATCAGCTGCTCTACCCCTGAGCCACATCGGCGTACACAATCTAGAAGTATAGCACTATTTACCTATGGTAGACCAAAATCCTAAAAATCGCCTTAACTCTAAACAATATGAACGTTTGAAAGCAGAAGCAGCAGCCCCTTATCGCGGTTTACGGCAATTGGTCTATATTGGTTTCGGCGCTTCTGGCTTTATCGGCGCATTTGTATTTTTTTTCCAACTGCTTGCAGGACGCAATCTTGACAGCGCCTTACCCAACTTCGCCCTTCAGATGGGAGTCGTTGCGCTGATGGTCTTTCTCTGGCGCTGGGATAGGAGTAAGGACACCGACAAGATTTAGAAATGCTTGCTGTATAAAGGTTATAGAGTAAAAAGGGCGGTTAGAAACCGCAACTACACAGGCAAAACATTAATTTTTCTTAGTCCGCGCAGGCGGACTTCGTTTGTGTAGCCGCGAATTCTATTCGCCCTGGCTACTACGAGACGAGATTTTAAAGGGCGGTTAGAAACCGCAACTACACAGACAAAACATTAATTTTTCTTAGTCCGCGAAGGCGGACTTCGTTTGTGTAGCCGCGAATTCCATTCGCCCTGGCTGTACTGTACCGTACCTACTGCGCTGTTACCAAATAAGCAGAAGAAATTGCTGGTGCACGTCCAGCACTAACCAGCGCTTGGTACACAAAAGCCGCAACTTCTGCCCTTGTCGCATCCCGATTTGGTTCAAGTTGCTTAACAGTCGGATAGTTAATCACCAATTGCCTTGTAGTAGCTGCTGCAACTGGGCCAACCGCATAACTGGGAATTTGGGCAACATCAGAGTAAAACGAAATGATATTCTGATCATTAGCAGTAAAGCCCAAACCATTAGCTAAAGCAACCAAAGCCTGCACCCTAGGAATTTGCTGCTGTGGCTTAAAAGTACCATCGGGATAGCCAGCAACAAATTGACTTTGGTAAGCCGATTGAATCGCCGCATAAGCCCAAAAATTGCTTTGCACATCCCGAAAATTAATCGCTGTACGTTTAGCGGTTGGTGTCAAAGCTTTAGTGATAATAGTGGCAAATTGGGCGCGGGTTACAGGTTCATTCGGTTTAAAACTGCCATCTGGAAACCCGGCAATAAAACCCTTAGCGGCTAAAGCTTCAATATAGCCTCTTGCCCAGTAACCTGTTGGCACATCCTTAAACGCAGTACCTTGACCAGAAGGTTCCTCAACAGTTGCGGCGACAAAATCCACCGAACCAAAAATCCGCTTTTGATCAATATCGTTGCCAATAGCCACAATCCTATTAGTTTTAGTGGCATTATTTAGGTCATAACGGGTATTACTGCGGATGCGATTGCCACCAGGATTGGCATTTGTGCCCAGGTCGGGGAGAGCATCGACGGTTGCCACTATTCCATCCTGGGTATTGTTCTGAATTACATTGTTACGCAGTATGGGTTTAGCCGATTCTGAGATATAAATACCGGCTTTATTTTGAACGATTTGGTTTTCTGCCACTAGAGGTGTAGAAGTGCCACCGATGGCCAGACCAAAACCAGTATCCTGAAATAAGTTATTGCGAATCTCCCCTTGGGCAGATTTAGCTACAGAAACCCCGTTGCCCTTGTTTTGCACAAAGGCGTTATTGAGAATTTTGGGATTTCCTGTACCCGTGACAAACACACCCTCTCTAGCACTGTTAGCAAAAGTACTATTTTGGATAATGGGATTTGTTGATTCCACCCACACAGCAGTACCGCGCTGATTCGGGTTGGTGACACTAACACCTGTGATAGTAGTCCCGTTGTTAGCCAAGATTGTCACGTCTTGTCTAGCAAAAGTCCGACTGGTGTAAAAACCACCGCCAGTAATCAAGATTGCTTGACCTTTGCTGGAATCATCACCCCGGAGCGTTACCCCTTCTTTAAGCAAAAGCGGGAAGGTTTCTCCACTGTTCTTTTCATAGCTGCCAGCAGCTAGTTGAATAACTGTACCGGGTGTGGCTTGATTGAGGGCATAGGTGATGGTTTTGTAGGGGGCTGCTGCTGTTGTCCCAACACCAGCTTTATCTGCACCATTTGCTGGATTAACGTAAATCACTGTTGCATTTACCGGAACTTGCGCTGTTAAAGTTGGGGTAGCACCAGCATTTACCTCACCAGGCAATAGCATGGAACCACCAGAAACAACCAACAAAGCTGCCAAACCGGCTTGCAAGGGTAATGTAGAGATATTAAAACCCCGGTATTTCATTTTTTTGTCTAGAATGTGCTGAACTTACGGTTAAAGTCAAAGTTAACAGAACTATACTTGATGATCAGCACTTGTTCAGCCAAATTTTTTAATTAACTACCCAGACCTACTTGATTGAGGACTGGGCTTCCACAGCTGTTTGTACAGATCAAAATCCTCTTCAACCGCTATTTGGTCTGTCTGCGGCAACTAATCATATGAAAATATCGTCACAAAAACAGTACATCTACTGGCTATGAAGGGAAATGCGCCGCCAATTTTTGTCCCTGAATTGTGCCTTGTTATTAATAATCAGTAGCTGTCTTATCGTCTCCACCATTCCTGCTTTTGCTGCTGAACGAGTGGTGCTGAAGTACCGCATCTTCCGGGAATCAATGTCTGTGGAAGAAATCTCTACCTTTGCCCAAACTGGTAAACTCCCAACTAGCCTGCAAATCTATTTAACTTTGGCGCGACAAGACCCCAAAGCAATTCGTCAGTATTTCATAGCACCGGTGAAAGTCAACTCGGTGATTTTAGATCGGGTGTTGAATAGTCCAGTTGGTAACGTGATATTAGATGAAATGAGTCAAGTTATTCACACGCCGTCGCGTAAAGCTGATCGGCAAGCTTTGCGATCAGCTTTAGTTATTTCTGCCAGGGAGGATGGACAGGTAACGCTGCTAGAAATTCTGCAAAATTATCCGACTACGGAAATAGAAGTTGAAGGGGAGCGCTTAGAAAGTGCCTACCGTCAACTCCGTCGCTTGCAAGTAAGTCTCAAAGATTTACTTGGTCTTTAGTAAGCTAAGGTTTCTAAAGTTTCTCGTAAATACCGCTGTACTTGCTGTTCTAAGCGCAGTCCCTGTAATTGAGCATCACGTTCTAGCTGCCAGCGTTGGAAACCGGAACTAGCAGAGATTGCGTATTTAAGGTTGTGCCAAATTTTAGTATCACGAGAAAATTGGCGATCGCCCTTTAGGGCGCTACGTTCTGCGGAATCGCTAGAAGCTGGAATTTGAGCCATAGTTCCTCATTCCTCAGTTTTAACTTCCAGAGCTAACCGGGAGCCAGATTTGATGAACCCGTACCCCGAAAATTGTGAAATCTTGCTTAATCTTTTCTAAAGATAATGGCTTTATAGCAGTAAATTCTGTGTTATTAGTCACTAAAACTTGCACAACACTCAGGGAAATTTGCCAAAATCCAATTATATTGCTGCCGTTAGGGGCAATACACAATTTAAGTTTGTATTAATTAAATAGAAAAAATAAACACAGAAATTAAAAAATCAGCAGTGTTGCTAATGCAGCGACGTGAATTCATCATATAGGTTTTGAGTCAAATCATGTCAGATGAAGGTTTTGAATGCTGAGTTTTGAGTGCTGAGGTTTAAGTTGTGAGGTTCAAGTTGTGAGTTTTGAACTAAAAACGTTCTTCTACTCAACACTCAAAACTCAAAACTCATAAATTTTACTCAGCGACGCCAGTTACTGCCTCTTGCAGAGGAGCTACGCTAACAAATCGGCAGAGCCGAAGCGACTTGCTTCAACTCTCTTGACCAAAGCAACGCACTGGCTTCTCAGCACTCAGCACTCTATACTCCACACTACTTAGTCAATGTGAGGGTACGGCGCTTGGTTACCATTTGGTAGGCTTCGATGATGTCACCTTCAATCCAGTCATGGAATTTATCAACGCCGATGCCGCATTCATAACCAGCATTGACTTCGCGAGCATCTTCTTTCATCCGTTTGAGGGAGTCAAGAACACCTTCATAAACCACCTTGTTGAAGCGACGCACGCGCACTTTGCAGTTGCGAACCAGCTTGCCAGATTGAACATAGCAACCGGCAACCGCACCACGACCAACAGGGAAGACAGCACGGACTTCGGTTTGACCGAGGGATTCTTCCACCAACTCTGGTTCCAGTAGACCTTCCAAGGCTCCTTGGATATCTTCTAGAAGTTTATAGATGATGTTGTATTCCCGCACGTCCACACCAGCCTCATCGGCAGCTTGTCTAGCTCCACTAGCAAAAGTGGTGTTGAAACCAATGATGACCGCGTTACTAGCGGCAGCTAAGTCGATATCTGTCTCGGTGATTTCTCCAGCAGTAGCCAACAGCATCCTGATTTGGACTTCGTTTTGCGGGATTTGCTTGAGCGCTCCCACAATGGCTTCTACCGAACCTTGGACGTCGCCCTTCAAGATCAAGTTGAGTTCTTTCAACTCGCCCTCTTGTGCTTGAGCTGAGAGGGTTGTCAGGGTGACACGTCCCTGTAAGAGACGGGATAGACGTTGTTTGTCTGCGCGATCGCTTGCTAGTGCTCGTGCTACTTTTTCGTTCGCAAAGACCTCAAAATCATCACCTGCTGCTGGTACATCGCTTAAACCCAGCACCTCGACAGCAAAGGAAGGACTAGCAATATCTACTCTTCTGCCTCTGTCATCGACCATAGCCCGGACTTTACCAAATGCCGAGCCAGCTACTAGCATATCCCCTACATGCAGGGTGCCATTCTGAATCAGCAGGGTAGCAACTGCTCCCTTGGCCTTATCCAAATGCGCTTCAATCACAGTTCCTTTAGCAGCACGATCTGGGTTAGCAGATAGTTCTCCAATTTCTGCTACTAGCAAAATCATCTCTAGGAGCGTATCCAGGTTTTCGCCTTTGATAGCGCTCACCGGAACCATGATGGTTTCACCGCCCCAGTCTTCTGCGGTCAGACCATAATTGGTCAGTTCTTGTTTGACGCGCTCTGGCTGTGCCCCTTCTTTGTCGATTTTGTTGATAGCAACAACAATTGGCACTCCAGCGGCTTGAGCATGGCTAATAGCTTCGATGGTTTGGGGACGAACGCCATCATCTGCGGCCACTACCAAAACGGCAATGTCTGTAACCCTTGCTCCCCTTGCCCGCATAGCGGTGAAGGCTTCGTGACCGGGGGTATCGAGGAAGACTATTTGCTGTTGTTTGCCTTCATGTTCCACATCCACATGGTAGGCACCAATGTGCTGCGTAATACCGCCAGCTTCGCCAGCAGCTACTTTTGTTTTGCGAATCGAGTCAAGCAGGGTGGTTTTACCGTGGTCTACGTGACCCATAATTGTCACGACTGGCGGACGGCGAATCAAGAATTCCAAATCTGCCACATCGATCATTTCCGTGACCTTGCGGGCTTCTGCCTCTGGTTCGGCGGTTTCGACTTCTATTTCTAGCTCTTTGCCTACCAGAGTGATTGTCGGAATATCCAGATTTTGGGTGATACTCACCGCCATGCCTTTCATGAACAGGATTTTGACAATCTCTGTATCGGCAACGGCCAAAACTTCAGCCAGTTCTTGGACTGTCATTGGCCCAGTGATGGTGACAGTTTCCGGGCGATCGCGCTTTTGCTCTACTTCTTGCTGTTGACGACGATTGTGGTCGCGATCGCGGCTGGAACCACCAGATTTTTTGCCTCGCGCCGTTGGGGCGGAAGTAACTAATGCTGGTTGCTGTGCAGGGCGAGCCGCCTTGGGCTTAGGAGGACGGGCAATAGAAAGGCTTACCTGGACAGTAGCTGGAATTTCCAGACCGTCTTCATCTAGTAAATCGTCTTCTTCAAAGTCGTCATCTAGGATCGGTTTGACCCGCTTGCCTTTGACGCCGACCTTAGCCTTCTCTTTAATTTCGTCAATTATTTCCTCTTCCTGCCATTTTTTCCCACCTTTGGCTAGACGAGGCGGTGTTGGGCGTTTTAGGTCGAGGATGTCTGCTGTGACTGGTTCGTCATCCATCGCCTCTTTCTTCGCCCCTCCTGACATTGGTCTTGGTGGAGTGGCGATTGGCATGGCGGCGACTGATTCACCCGGACGTGCTGGTCTGGGCCGTTGCACATCTGTTAATGAACCTGGTGCAGATGGTCTGCTCCCCCTGTGTTCCGGTTTCACTGGCGGAGTTGGACGAGCCTGTCTTTGTGGTGCAGCCTGTGGTGCCCCTTCAGCGGTTAGCTTGGCGACTTTTGGCTTGACTTGTTCCCGTTCTTCTTCGGCGCGCCGTGGGCGTTCGCGTTTGAGAACGGGTTTATCTGCCGGAGTTAGCTGTTCAGGTGCTGACCCTATTTCCTCTACAGGTCTTGTGGGTGGAGCAACCAGTTGCGGTTTTTGGGGT
The DNA here is from genome assembly GCF_014697195.1 of Cylindrospermum sp. FACHB-282. Taxonomy (GTDB): domain Bacteria; phylum Cyanobacteriota; class Cyanobacteriia; order Cyanobacteriales; family Nostocaceae; genus Cylindrospermum. The sequence continues at coordinate 21,675 of NZ_JACJRJ010000067.1, forward strand.
TTTTCCGGTTTGATTCTGGATGGAACTGTTTTCTCCGGTTTTTCCGCCGCTATTTTTTCCGGTGCCGAATTGGGATTAGGCTTTTGTTCTGGTTCCACGACAGGAGGTTGCTGTGGGGTCTCAGAGTGATTCCGGGGTACAGGTCGAGTTGGTGCCGTCGGCTTCATGGGTGAGACTGGTGTAGCGAATGGCCGTGGAGGTGAGGGAACATTGACTTCAGAGGAAGCAACTTGGTTAGTAGCAACTGACGCCTCTGGGGCGTTGGAGGTAGTGTTTCTCAATATTTTGGGTTTGCGAATTTCCAAAATTTGTTGTTTGTGGGGTGCAGCAGGTCGGTTACGTCCGCCAGATTGGGGTGAATTTGGTTTATGGCTGGTTGTACCTAGTTCCTTTTTGGGCGTCACACTCGTAGCCGCGAGTTTTTCCGCAGCTGTGCGGATTTGTTCTGCCTCGGATTCTGAAATCGTGCTGCTATGGCTTTTGACCGCGATGTTGAGCTGGTCGCAAATTGCTAATAGCTCTTTGTTATCCAAATTCAATTCCTTTGATAATTCGTAGATTCTAACTTTGCCGTTGTTCATCCACTCTTTCCCCTTTAATTTACAGTTTTAGCGGATGGTTGCCTGGTTTGTGACATCTCCATCCTTTGATCACTGTTTTTAGGTTGCCCTTGGTGATTTTGCCGGTGCCTCCAATCAGGAAAGAGAGATGTTTCGGTTTAATGCTGGCATCGCCACCAGGAATGATGGTTGACGCCGAACTGCGCTTGAGCGCTACCAGGTTGCCATTTTGTATGTTCTTGTTTTGCTGATTCTGAGTCTTCCACAACACAAGGAGAGTAAAACTTGTTGGGAGTATTGCTTTGTCCCTCTAAATTTTGGAGAGCCGCATGCTTTTTACACCCATTTACTATTTTGGCACTAACTTCAGCGATTCCAGAGGGTGTGATGAGAGCACGAATAGTTCGGCTCTCATCACAATTTTTCCCTTGGATTACCGCCACGAAGTTGTTCCAACTAAATTTGGTTTTGGGGATTACTTTGGGCAAGACGCTGCCACAATGTCTGATACAGTGCTTCTGGCACTGCTGCATGTAGCGATCGCCCTAGTCTATTCTTTTTTTGAGCCGCTTGTAGGCAGTTCACTTGCGGACAAATATAGGCTGAACGCCCCATGCCCTGATTTAATTGTACCTTTCCCGATGGAAAGACGCGGACAATCCGCCAAAACTCTTCTTTCAAGCCTACTCTGCGGCAACTAATACAACGCCGATAATTCGGTTTCATCAGCTTTGGTGCTACATCAGGTCAGCAATCTGGTTGTCAAAAATTTGGGATCACCAATCTTTACTTAACTTAATTTACCTGCTATTTAGGGGTTGACAGTTAACAGTGGACTGTCAACAACTCCAGGAGGCTATTCAGATATTTCCATGGAACGGGGTATTAGTCGTCCTCACTATTGTCAAAATTATCATCCTCTAATTCTAGTTCTTCTTGATTTTCATCCTCTAGTTCCTCCTCTTCAAAATCATCTTCCTCCGGTTGATATTTTGCACGGGCGGCGGCAAATTTAGCATCTTCTCCTGCATAGTCGTACTTGGCTCTATCTTTGATGTCAATTTTCCAACCAGTCAGGCGCGCTGCTAATCGGACATTTTGTCCTTCTTTACCAATAGCTAAACTTAGTTGATCTTCCGCTACTAGTACATGAGTTTGCCGAGTTTCCGGTTCCATGAGCCGTACTTCATCCACCCGTGCTGGACTTAAGGCATTGGCAATGTAGGTTGCTGGGTCTGGAGACCAGCGAATCACGTCTATTTTTTCCCCGCGTAGTTCATTGACTACGACTTGAATTCGTGATCCCCTAGCTCCTATACAAGCACCAACTGGGTCTACATCGCGATCTAAGGTATCAACTGCTATTTTAGTCCGGGGGCCCACGTAACGGGAGGGGGGATTGGCTTCCCTGGCTACGGCTACAATCCGCACCACTTCATCCTCGATTTCCGGCACTTCGTTGGCGAACAGATAAACCACTAACCCAGCGTCGGCACGAGATACTAACAGCTGCGGCCCCCGTTGCTGTCCTTGAGAAACTTTTTTGAGATATACCTTAAAGGTGGCATTTGCCCGATAATTATCATTGGGCAGCTGTTCCCTTTTCGGTAATTCAGCTTCCACTTCTGGCTGACCAAAGTTACTGGTGACTGCCAAAATCACAGATTGCCTCTCAAACCGCAGTACTCTAGCTTGGAGAACAGTTCCTTCTAAGTCTTGGAACTCTTCTTGCACCATCTGGCGTTGTTGATCCCGAAGTTTTTGTGCCAGTACTTGCTTGGTTTGCATCGCCGCCATGCGACCAAATTCTCCTTGATCTGGGGTGACATCTAGTACCACAGAGTCCCCTAATTGGGCTTCAGGAGCTACTTGTTGAACTTCTTCTAAAGAAATTTGATGGTCGGAATTGCTAACTTCTTCGACGATGCTTTTAGTAGAGAGAACGCGAAATCCTTCGCCATCAATATCGAGTTCTACTTCAAAATTATCAAAATAATCTTCATCAAACTGTTTGCGCTCCAGATTTTGGGCACGACGATAACGTTCGTAACCTTTGAGCAGTGCTTCTCTAATAGCTGATTGAACTGCCAGACGTGGTAAATTTCTTTCCCGACTTATACTTTCAATTAATTCTTTTAATCCGGGTAAACTAACCATTGACATAAGCAATCTCCTTTAGTTTTATGTAAGCAGCCAAGACAATTTTGGATTTTAATTTTTGGATTTTAGATTAGAGATGCAGAATTGGTGATGAGTAACTGGTATGGCTGGTATTACCATTACCTAGTTTGCTCTCACCAGTCCCGAATGACGGGCAAACCGCCTGTCGTCACCAGTCCAAAATCTAAAATCTAAAATCTAAAATCTAAAATCGGCTAGTGGCGCTCATCCAGCTGCACCCTGGTAATAAGGGCACGGGAAATTTCGACTACACGACCTTTTTGGTTTAAGTAAACTGTTGTCTCATCCCGGCGAATCAACTGACCAGTCCACTCTTGCTGTCCATCGTAGGGTGGGGAAGTGGAGATAATTACAGGAAATCCTTTAAAGGAAATAAACTCCCTGTCAGTAACTAGTTGCCGCGAAATACCAGGACTGGATACTTCTAACACATAAGCATCTGGAATGATCTCCGACGCATCTAATTCGGCTTCTAAAGCACGACTCATCCGCTCGCAATCATCTAAACCAGTGTCCTGCTGGAGATTGCGGATGTCTACCCGTAACACTGGCGGACGTTGGTTAGTGTGAAAGACTATGCCGACAACTTCCAACCCCAGTTCTTCTGCCACTGGTGTTGCTAAGTCAATGATTTGTGGTACTAAGGGATGAGTCATGCGAGAATTCAATAAAAAAAGTGGGCACTGACCCACTTCCTGCGATAGGGATATCTTCCAAGAAGTTTTGTGACGAACCAACATTGGTTCGCCCTTAAGATGAGTTTAGCGCATTTCTTTGAGGGGAGATGCTAGAAATTAACAATAGTCAATTGTCATTGGGCATTGGGCATTGGGCATGAATTATGCTTTCTCTGCTCTGGTCTATTTTTGCCTCGATTCTGGGAGAGCGGTGCTTTTATCCACCATTGGCTGAACTGATGTTTGTGTTCGCATCTGCCTAGTTTGCTCGATAATTTGGTCGATATCCTCTTGGGATAAGCGCTGGACGTAATTAATCTTGACTTCTTCTAGGAAGTCACAAAGTAAGCTTTCAAGTTGTGAAAGTACGTGTTTTTTCTGAATTTCTGTTCCCAAGGCGGCGCTAAATTTCTCTACTAGTTGAGCAGAGAGTTTGGCAGCAACGGGATCTTTGACTGCGGAGAACAGTGCATTGTAAAGGTTTGTTGTAATTTGGGTGGCTAGTTGCTCACTTAACTGGATTTGCCCTTGTTCCACCCCTGGTAGGGTTAGTAGGTGGCGGTAGATGGGGATTTGTTGAAACACAGTTTCGATATTGTGGCGCAAGATGGCAATGATCTCTGGTTGGATTTTGGGTAGTACTTGATAAACAACTGTTTGTACCAAAAGACCTGCGATCGCTTCCACCTCATTTATATTATTAATATCTATGTAGGGGCGCAGGTTCTCTGGTTGCGACAGCCAGCGTGTTAGTTCTCCCCGCCCAATTGAACCCTGAATCTGGTTAATTACCCTTACCACCACAATTTCTGTGATGTCCTCGGCAAAATTTGCCACAATCCCTTGATTCAATTGCCGCTGCACTAGATGGAAATCCAATAACCGCGCTTGATCAAGGCGGACTAATACTGTTATTATTCGTAACCAACGCCAAAATGGCAGCAGTAAAAATAAGTCATACCAACGCCACAACACGGCTTCTAACAAGTTTAAATGGGGATGTTGGCGTCTGATGTAGAAGGTACGCCCCAGCAATTCTATGCCGAATAAAACCACAAACGGTAAGTCAATTATCCAGAAATTATCCAGAAAATCGCCATTTTCCCCTATTTTTCGGTAGTAGTTACTGGCAATGCCAGGGCGAATTTTCAGGTTGAAAAAATTAATTTCTTGGTTCCAGCCATGTTTAACTAAATACTCCTGACTCCAAAAAGTCTCAAAGGCACGTTTTGCAGACTCTTTGCCTGTGCGTTCCCGCATCCGATTTTTGATTTTTTCCAGTGTCCCGCTCTTACCGACTCCGGCAAAAGGATTGCTGTTAATCATCTCGGCACTGAGATTACTGAGTTGGGCTAGCTGGGCTTTTGCCTGGGGTGACTTTAACCCTGTCTGGCTTACCTGTTTTTCTAATGCTGCGACTGCTTGCAGATACTGGTTCGTTTCCCGATGGGGTTGAATACCTTTTATGGAATCATAAATTTGGGTCACTTGGGGAAATCTTCGTAAGTAGAAATCGTGCCAAGGTATGTAACTTAAATCAAATAAAACTAAACCTAAGTTAACAGTGGCAGTAATAGCCATCAGTCTTTCAAACCAAAGGTTCCGCCGCTTTTGAGTTTTTAAGTTAATCATTATCCGTTAATTACAATACAATTAGTCTACGTGATTTTTCTTAAGATAGTTGCCCGTCTTTGTAGAACATTACCATTGCTAATACAAGATAAGTCTATTGGTGGAAGATAAAAATTTATTTTTATTTAATGTTAGTTAAATTTAATCAATTCTGTTCAAGTTAATCAACAATCATTAATAATCGAAAAAGAAAGGTGAAACAAACTTAAAATGCACCTGTTAACCTCTCTATTCTGCTGATTTCAACGAAAGGAGTTTCAACTATGTGGTGTGGGTTGGGAAAATCAAGTACAACCATTGCTATTACTTGCCTAGTGGCTGCTAGCGTGGTAATTTCATCTCCAGGGTTTGCTGCCCGTCAGCGTAACTATACGCCGGAGGAATTCCGGGCTGTATTGCGGGGATTGGGCTATAACGTCAAGGTAACAAATACGCCTTTGACGGATGAAGAAACTAAAAAGGCAATCAGTGAATTTCAAAAGGGTTACAAGCTGACTGTTGATGGCAAAGCAGGCCCAAAAACCCAAGATTTTGCCGCCAATATCATTCAAATACTGCAAGGAAATTTGAATGCGGTGCTTAAGCCTAATCCTCCTCTCCCCCGCGATCAATTTTACAGCTCCCGGACGGAAGAGTTGGTGAAGGAGTTTCAGAAAAATAATCAACTGCAAGAAACCGGAATTGCTAATTTAGCAGTCCGCCAGAAGTTGAATGAAGCGGCTAAGGCAATTATCGGCCAGCCGACAGCGTCACCAAAGCCGACAGCGTCACCAAAGCCGACAGCGACGCCAAAGCCAACAGCGACGCCAAAACCGACAGCGACGCCAAAGCCGACAGCGTCACCAAAGCCAACAGCGACGCCAAAGCCAACAGCTACACCAAAGCCAACAGCGACACCAAAGCCAACAGCTACACCAAAGCCAACAGTGACGCCAACACCAACAGCTACACCAAAGCCAACAGTGACGCCAACGCCAACAGCGACGCCAACACTTTAAGTACAGGATTTGATAATAGCGTGTCTTTAGACCTGAGAGTGTCAATAGGCGTCACCCCAAAGTTTCAAGTTCTCGGATTTGCTTCTTCTAAAGGTCTGCCCTTGGGTGTGGGTAAAATGGGACGACGGTCATCGTCAGGCATGGGAATATACTGAACGCTGGGTCGCCCTCCCTGTGGTTGAGGATATAAATCCATGAGTTGGTAAATAGAATGGGGCAGTCCGACAGTTATGGGTAGCCCCATTTCTGTTGCTTCTTCGACGGTGATGGGATAATCGTGGGTAACGCGCCCAGTTGTTAAGGCTTCGATAATCGGTTCGATATTTATTGGCTCAACTTTTTGTTTTGGTATATTGTCTTTGAGCAGAGTCCGTACAAAGCGCTGCACCTGCTGAATTGCTTTGCGTGACAGGTCTGCCATAATTAGGGTTTGGTCGTCGATTTCACTGATGGGTTTATCTTCAACGACTTTCAGGATACTTGCTGCTGGGTAGTTACCGAGTTGGGGATCAACTGGCCCTAAGACTGCGTTGGCATCCATAATAATTTCATCAGCTGCGAGGGCCAGCATTGTGCCGCCACTCATGGCGTAGTGGGGTATAAAGACGGTGACTTTTGCCTGGTGGCGAATTAATGCTCTAGCAATTTGTTCGGTAGCTAAAACTAAACCCCCAGGAGTATGCAAAATTAAGTCAATGGGCACATCTGGCGGGGTGAGGCGAATTGCCCGCAGTATTTGTTCTGAGTCTTCGATAGTAATGTAGCGCGATATCGGAATTCCCAGTAAGCTGATGGACTCTTGGCGGTGAATCAGCAAAATCACGCGGCTGTTACGTTCCCGTTGGAATTCCTGCAAAGTCCGGAAGCGGCGATATTCGATTTGGCGTTTTTGCCAAAGGGGTTGCAGGGAGGAGAGGAGGAGGAAGATCCAAAATAAGTCACCGATACCAAAGCCCATAGGATTGATGGTTGAGAAACGACATCGCTCTTTTTATGGTGACAAGTTTTAGGCGATCGCATTTCTATCTCAAGGGTTATATATTTTTAACCCACTTTATCGGGGTTTATGCCTAACTGACGCAACCGTGCTGCTAGTTGTTCGGCTTTTCTTTTTGCTTGAGCAGCATCCTGTTTAGCCACAGCAGCTTCTTCTGCCGGTTCAAGAATTAATTCTCCTGCCAAAGTAAACCACCTTAACCACAACTTGGGAATATCTCTAAACGTCCCCTGCCATAATCCCAAACTTAAACCCAATTCTGGCATTGGTAAACGTCCCTCAGTTAAATTCATTGGTTCATAGTGTGCAACTTTTAAGCTAATCAAAACGCCTAAACGTGATTAACTATAGCTTCCCGTCAATTCGGAGGAATCCGACAGCATAATAGAATCATGCGTCACGGTGAAGGCAGTTGCCTGCAAAGCACGTAACAAGATATTACGTGCGTCATTTACATCACGAGATATGATTGTTCCGCAATGTGGGCATTTAAAGGTTTTTGAGCCACCTAATTTGTGGTGAATCTGACCGCAGTTACCGCAAGTTTTAGATGTGTAAGATTCATTGCAAAGTACAACTAATACGCCTTTCTTGAATGCCGCTTGCTTGAGATGTTGTTCAAAACGGTGATGAGAAAGGGTCAGCATCTGACGGACTGACTTGCTGTTAATCTTGCGTTTTTTCCCGCTTTGATTTTTAAGCACCATCTGGCTAGAATCAAAAGTGGGAAGAAAGATTACCTTGTAAGAATTAACTAACAAGTTGCTAGCCTTATTATGCAAATCCTTAATTAGATTTTGAATTGTTTCTCTAACACGGTTTGCAGCAATACGCATCTTTCGGCGAAGAGATGCTTTAACTTGAGTGGAACGGCTGATCAATCTGTCAAGGTGCTGACACAATCTTTGTATGCGTCCGATATCTCCCTTGCCAATCTCTAAGACGTTTTCGCCATCAAATCCAGTCAAGAAAGTGCGATTTCCTGGGTCAAGGGCAATTACTCGGTCACTGCCAGTAGTGAGAACTTCTGCGACACAGGGAAAACAGCCAAACCATTTACCACGACGGTATATAAGCTCTGTTCCATAAAAACATTCATCCGGTACAGCTTGATTAATTGTGGTAAATTTCAAGCCTTTGGTCTTCTGGCAATACCACGTACCATTTTTGAAATTACCAACTTTGAATTGGATGGTTTGGCTTGTTGTTTTGACTGATTTAAATTTGGCTGACCCTCCATCTTTCTGGGCACGGTTAAATGCATCATAAGCTTCAAAGCAAGCTTCTTGTCGTTGATGACCAGGGATACTTTTCACCCAGTCCGGAATATTCTCTAACCGCT
>NZ_JACJRJ010000068.1 GCF_014697195.1 Cylindrospermum sp. FACHB-282
GGTACATCGTAAATCCTTGCCTGGCAAGACTTTGAGTTTTATTTATAAATTTTAATTTAGTGTCTAAAGTTGTCTAAAAAGCCAACTACCGCATAAAGGGAGCGGTAGAACCAAAAAAGTTAAAAAATACAAATCTTTCACGCTAAAACAAGCTGGTTATAAGTTCTTAGGTGGTAATAGAGTTAAAATAGGGAATCGAGTTTATCAATTCTGTCAGTCCAGAGAGATAGAAGGAAAAATCAAAACATTAACCATAAAACGTACACCACTAGGTGAGTTATTTCATGGTGATAGTGATTGATAGTTATGCCGAGTCAGAAGTCAAATCAACGACTGGTAAGATCGCGGGATTTGATTTTGGCTTAAAGACATTTCTCACTTGCTCTGAGGTCATTTTAATCGAATCACCTCAATTCCTCAAACAGTTTCTCAATGCCATTAAGAGAGCAAATAGAAGTCACTCCAAAAAGCTAAAAGGGTCAAATAATCGTGAACGAGCTAGGAAAAATTTAGTTCGTAAACAGGAAGATGTTTCCAATCGTAGGTGTGATTGGTTCTGGAAATTAGCCCATAAATTAACAGATAAGTTTGATATTTTGTGTTTTGAAACTTTGAATCTCAAAGGTATGCAATGTCTTTGGGGCTCGAATATATCAGACTTAGCTTTTAGAGAGTTTCTACAAATCCTAGAATGGGTTGCCAAAAAGAAAGGAAAGCAAGTTGTTTATATAGAGCAGTGGTATCCATCTAGTAAAACTTGCTTTAATTGTGGTCAGATTTTAGAAGATTTGGATTTATCCGTTAGAGAATGGCGTTGTCCGTCTTGTCAATCAATTAATGGACGTGATCAGAACGCTGCGAAAAATATTCAAGCAGTCGGGGCATCGACTGTTGGGTTAGGTGATGTCAGACGGGCTATGCCCGCAATTGCTGTTTGACCACAGAATCTCGGCCCTTCTAGGGCGGGGAGTATGTCAACTGTTCACTTTTCCCCTAGTTGGCGTTGTAATTGTTTCAGCGTTTGATACATATCTGGCAAGCGGTTATAAATAGCAGCTACTTTGAGATATAGTTTGTGAGAAATCGCCGGACTGCCGGAGACAATCTCTCCTGGTGCAATATTATTGTGAATTCCAGTTTGAGCTGATGCGATCGCACCATCGCCGATTTTCACCTGATTGGCAACTCCCACCTGTCCTGCCAAAATCACGCGATTGCCTACTTTCACTCCTCCGGCTAATCCAACCTGTCCTGCAATAGCACAGCCATTACCTATTTGGCCACCGTGTCCTATTTGTACTAAATTATCAATTTTGGTATTACGACCTACCCGTGTTTCACCAACTGCTGGGCGGTCAATAGCACTGTTACAGCCCACTTCTACCCCATCTTCTAAGACGGTATAACCAGATTGTTCCATTTTGAACCAACCGCTACGGGTAGGCACAAAGCCAAAGCCCTCAGCACCAATGACAGCGCCACTGTGAATTACACAATCTGCACCGATGCGGGTGCGTTCTTGGATGGTGCAGTTAGCGTGTAAAGTGGTGCGATCGCCAATTTTGGCATCTGGATAAATCACCACATTGGGATGAATAATTGCATTATTGCCAATTTCCACTCCTGGCTGAATCACAACATGAGCGCCAATATAAACATCACTACCAATTTTCGCCGTGGGGTGAATCACGGCACTTTGATGAATGGATGGTGTTGGGCGATATGGTTGATAGAAAATAGCGATCGCTTTAGCAAACAACAATCGTGGCTCTGGGGACGCTAGCCAAACAATACCCCTCTCAAGTGCCAGCACCTGCAATTTTTCGTCTAGAGGCAAAATTAAAGCACTAGCCTCAGTCTGGCTCACATAAGAGGCAAATTTTGCTCCTTCTATATAGCTAAGAGTACCAATGGTAGCTGCATCCAAGGGTGCTACCCCGCTAATATCTGGGTCATAGTCTGGGTTAGCGGTGAGGCTGTGGTTGGTGACGGCGTCGCCCAATAAGTTAACGATTTCGCTGAATTTCATGATTTATAACTATCTCTGCTGATTTTGCCCTAATCTATATTTCCCATAGCCTTTCCAGCTAAATAGGCGGTTGTCCAAGCACTTTGGAAGTTAAAACCGCCGGTAACGCCATCAATATCTAATATTTCCCCAGCAAAGTACAGACCAGGAACTAAGCGACTTTCCAGGGTCTTGAAATTTACTTCTTTGAGCTTGACGCCGCCACAGGTGACAAATTCTTCTTTAAATGCTCCTTTGCCGCTAATTAAATATTCCCCTTGGGTGAGTTCCAGCACCAGCTGATTTAATTTTTTGTTAGGTAGTCCAGCCCAACGGTCTTCTGTGGTAATCTCTGCACGGGCGATTATATATTGCCAGAGGCGATGGGGTAAATCAATACCGCGATGTAAGGCGATCGCTTTTTGGGGCCATTCTTGCTTCACAGCTAATAATTTTTGCCGCACCTGTTCTTGTTGTAAATCGGGCAACCAATTGATCAATAATTTGGCTTGATAACGGGACTCATGCAGAACTCTTGCACCCCAAGCAGAAAGCTTGAGTACAGCTGGGCCACTCAAACCCCAGTGGGTAATTAGCAACGGGCCTGTCTGTTGGAGTGGGGATTTTCCGCCCACTGATAACCGCAACTGCACAGGATTGACGCTAATTCCTGCCAACGCCCGCAGCTTGGGGTCGGGAATGTTAAAGGTAAATAAGGAGGGGACGGGTGGTTCAATTTGATGACCTAACTCCCTAGCGATTTTATAACCGATCAGACTGCTGCCTGTGGCCAGAAGTAGGCGATCGCAATTTTTTGTTTCTCCCGACTTGAGACTAATTTCAAATCCCGCTGCTGGGGATGTTCGTTTTACTGAAACTACGGGCGTACCGATGCGAAGTTCTACCCCAGCAATCGCCGCAGTTTTGATCAAACATTCCACAATGGTTTCGGAAGTATTGGTTACGGGAAACATCCGGCCATCGGCTTCAATGTTCAGATATACTCCCCTCTGAGCAAACCAAGCTGCTGTATCTTTAGCTTGAAAACGAGTGAACGCAGAGAGTAGGGCTTTTGCGCCTCTGGGGTAATTTTGCACCAAACGCTCTGGTTCAAAGCAAGCATGAGTGACGTTACAGCGTCCCCCACCAGAAATCAGTACTTTCGCTAATGGTTGGCGACTGGCTTCGAGTAATGTGACGCGGGCATGAGGGTTAGCTTGAGCGCAGGCGATCGCGCCAAAAAATCCCGCTGCCCCACCCCCAATAACTACAATGTTTAACGGTAACAAGTTCAAAAATATCTCAATAGCAGCTACCTTCTAGGCTAGCCCTTATTTTCACACTTCCACTAGCTCAAATTTATCTTTTATTCTATTGACGAACTATAGGTTCAAAACAGCGGCATATTCAAAAAAAAATACCCAGTGTTGTGCCTTTTGGGTTTGCAGGCACATGGAAATCTGCCTAGTTCGATTTTAACCCTGATATTAAAAACGCCACCATACCCTTTGGGCGTAACTGATCAGCGCCACAGTGATTGCCCCCAGTAACAGCAGCCAAATTATGCCGCCAGGAATAAAAGTCAGAATGCCAAAGCCTCTCAGTACCCAAACGGCTATTCCCAAGCCGAGTAAGATGCCAAAAGTCTGGGCTAATTTGCGATTTAAGGAAGATTGATTCACCTAATTTCCCTCTCAACTTAAAATAAAGTTATGGTTACACCTAACAAAGAAGCATTTCCTGCAGAAAATTTCTGCTGGGATGCTTAAATCGTATTTGTGCCATTCTAGCTGTGATTAACTCCGGTTTTCATCCACAAAGTGTTGCCCTAGAAAAGACAGCTTCAGTATATGGATTGTAAACTATCGTACTAAAAACGATTTTACAAGTAGTTTACTGGAATAATGATCTAAAAATGGTCATGTCCGGAAAATCTATAAAATGTCCTGGAACTAAAGTTGTGTGGGTTAAACTCGATCAAGTTTAATGGTTTGTAGTTTTAGCCCCTTGGAAATGTGGATGAGTTGAGGAGTAACTAAAATCACTATGTCTGCGTCTTATATCTCAGACTCAACTACTACAGGTTCGGATATGCCTTGGAGTCAAGACAAGCAAAGGTTGCTGATACAGGGTGAAGTTTTGGTACAAACGCGATCGCACACGACGTGGGGTGGTGCTGTGACTGCGAGTATGTATTTACCGTTAGTGCGATCGTATGTATGGCAGCAAGTCACTGATTACCCCCGTTGGGTGCAATATTTCCCCGATATCACCAAAAGCGAAGTTTTGTCCAAAGGTGAGACCAAGTACTTATATCAAGCAGCACAAAAAGCTTTTTTCTTTGTCACCGCGCAAGTTGAAATTTACCTGCACGTTGTAGAAGTGTTGGGACAGCAAATTCAATTTCGCATGGAAAAGGGAACCTTTGAAGACTTTAATGCTAATTTAGAGCTAAAAGATTGCGGTAATGGCACAATACTTGCTTACACAGTGCAAGCAACACCTAATATTCCCATACCCTCAATTTTCGTTCAACAAGCAATGAACTTTGAGTTGCCTGCCAATCTACGCAAAATGCGGCAAGTGCTTTGTAAAGGTCAATAACAGCAATGTCCCAGGCAAATTAGGAACACTACCAAGACGCTTTCTCCACAGGAGAAAGCGTTTTTAATAATTGGTAATTACTAACCGTATGCAGATAAATTCAGTGAATCATTAGACAAAGTTGCTTCACTCTCAAACCATAACTGATCTAGTTCACGTTCATTGAAAGTGTAGCCAAGAGTAGCAGCAAAATTTATAATTTTAGTTTTATCCCAATGGCAACTGGCGAAAATGCCACGCCTACAGCATTTATTAAAGTATTGTTCATAAATGACTTGATCCGATATCAAAACTTCATAAAAGGCGTTAACCTGGGATAATGACATCAAATTTTATCTCCGGGAATTTAAATTTTTGCATCTCTTAAAAAATACATTGACTCACCAGAAAATTCCGGGTGATATCATCCCAGATGCATAAACAATTAAAAATAGAGGACTGTTACATAAGGGGATTTAAACCCCGACTGTAGCAAGATCCCCCAGGTTAACACAACCTACGTGTAGACTTATGCCCTTGGTGTTTAACAACAAGATCCCCGACTTCTCTAAGAAGTCGGGGATCTAAGCATTTCAGGTAAACACTTCAATCGGTAAGCGACTGAAGGAAAGGCGTTCGTTTTGCACATCGACAAAGATAGTGTCGCCGTCATTGAATTCGCCGCGCAGGATGGCTTTGGCAATTTGAGTTTCTAACTCTCGTTGAATTGCTCGCTTCAGCGGCCTAGCTCCAAAAACAGGGTCATATCCCACTTCTGCCAAAAAGTCAACAGCAGCATCTGTGAGCCTGAGGGATATTTTGCGTTGGCTTAATCTTTGTCGCAGTCTATCTACTTGCAACAACACAATCTGCCGCAATTCTGATTTCTGCAAGCTGTGGAAGATGATAATTTCATCAACACGGTTGAGGAACTCTGGACGGAAGCTATTTCGCATCGCCTCCATCACCCGATGTTGCATTTCATCATAGCGGGAATCATCCCCTGCAATATCGAGAATGTACTGGGAACCGATATTGCTAGTCATGATGATGATACAGTTCTTGAAGTCCACCCTATGACCTTGGGCATCAGTGACACGACCATCATCGAGAATTTGCAGGAAAATATTAAAGACATCGGGGTGTGCTTTCTCGATTTCGTCGAAGAGAATCACAGCGTAAGGACGACGGCGAATCACCTCAGTTAATTGCCCGCCTTCTTCATAACCCACATATCCCGGAGGCGCACCGATGAGGCGAGAAACTGTGTGTTTCTCCATGTACTCTGACATATCAATTCGCACCAAAGCATCTTCTGTGTCGAACATATACGCCGCCAGTGCTTTGGCTAATTCGGTTTTACCTACACCAGTAGGCCCAAGAAAAATAAAACTAGCAATGGGACGATTAGGATCAGCAAGTCCAGCACGGGAACGTTGAATTGCATCTGCTACAGCTGTGACTGCTTCAGCTTGTCCGACGACGCGGCGGTGCAGTTCCGCTTCTAAGTGCAGTAATTTTTCTTTTTCTGATTCCACCAGTTTACTGATGGGAATCCCCGTCCACTTAGAAATAATTTCGGCAATATCAGCTTCTGTGACTTCTTCCCGCAAAAGTGATTTTCCAGTTCCTTGGGCTTGGGTAAGTTCAGTTTCTGCGGCTTCCAATTGACGGTGCAGGCTTGTTAGCATACCATACTTCAACTCCGCCGCCCGGTTGAGGTCGTAGTTTCTTTCTGCTTGTTGAATTTCTAAGTTAACTCGGTCAATCTCTTCTTTAACAGACTGAATTTTGTTGATGATGTCTTTTTCTGATTGCCATTGGGCGCTGAGGGTTCTTTGTTCTTCTTTAAGATCCGCTAGTTCTTTTTCTATTTTTTCTAGGCGTTCACGAGAAGCAGCATCACTTTCTTTTTGCAGGGAAAGCTTTTCCATTTCCAGTTGCAAAATTTTGCGGTCTATTTCGTCTAGTTCTTCAGGCTTAGAGGTAATCTCCATTTTCAATTTAGCCGCGGCTTCGTCAACCAAGTCGATGGCTTTGTCTGGTAAGAAGCGATCGCTAATATAGCGACTAGATAAAGTAGCCGCAGCCACCAAAGAACTATCAGAAATCTTTACCCCGTGGTGGACTTCATAACGTTCTTTCAACCCACGCAAAATAGAAATAGTATCTTCCACGTTGGGCTGATCTACATAAACCTGCTGGAAGCGTCGTTCTAAAGCAGCATCTTTTTCGATATGCTTACGGTATTCATCCAACGTTGTCGCCCCAATACAGCGCAATTCTCCTCGGGCCAACATCGGTTTTAACAAGTTACCGGCATCCATTGCCCCTTGAGTCGCACCTGCACCGACTACGGTGTGAATTTCATCAATAAATAAAACAATATTACCGCCAGATTCGGTAACTTCTTTTAACACTGCTTTCAAGCGTTCTTCAAATTCACCTCGGAATTTTGCCCCCGCAATTAAAGCGCCCATATCTAAAGATATTAGCATCCGGTCTTTCAGGGACTGGGGAACATCACCAGCAACGATCCGCTGTGCTAGTCCTTCTGCGATCGCAGTTTTTCCTACACCCGGTTCACCAATCAGCACAGGATTATTTTTTGTCCGGCGAGAGAGAATCTGAATCGTCCGCCGAATCTCATCATCCCGTCCAATCACTGGATCTAGTTGACCTTTACGAGCCGCTTCTGTGAGGTCACGGCCATATTTTTCCAGCGATTGGTATTTTCCTTCTGGGCTTTGGTCGGTCACTTTCTGGCTCCCGCGAATTTGTTGAATGATATTCTTGAGCTTGCCTTCGTCTAAACCAAATTCTTGGAATAATCCTTTACCAAAACGGTCATCTTTGGCATAAGCCAGGACTAAATGTTCAATTGAGATATATTCATCTTTAAATTCCTGGCGATATGCGTCCGCCCGGTCTAAAAGTGTATCTAGACTCCGTCCTAAATAAACGGAGGTGCTGCTACCTGATACCTTTGGCTGACGGCGGAGAAATTGGTCGGTGCGATCGCGCACTTTTTGCTCATTGGCACCCGCTTTAGTGAAAATAGCACTGGCTAGACCATCTTGTTCCAGCAGGGCTTTCATTAGGTGTTCGCTTTCTATCTGCTGCTGATGGTATTGTTTGACAACATCTTGGGTATGGGCGATTGCTTCCCAGGCTTTTTCTGTAAATTTGTTTGGATTAGTAGGTTGCATAAGCTTTAGACAAACCACGACGGACGCAAAGAGGCGGATACTAGCGCGAGGAAACCCCCTTTGAGCCAAGTGTCCCTCGCAAATAGAACAAGAATTAGTTTTGTTCTCATAGCGTCATTGTAAAAAGAAGCGAGGGACTAGCTGGATCGGTGATCACATCTTTATAAAGTAGTAGTATTACCGCCTATGCAAAAAACCTCCTAAAACTCTGCGAACCTCCGCGTTGAATTTTCCCTTGGGAAAAACCTGTCCAAAATTGGCGGTTCCAATGCACCGAAGGCGGCTTTGACAATCTCGGTTTCACCCAAAATATTAGGTGATGCCACCAAAAAGCGTCCGATTTTACCCATCTAACGGGTAGATTTTGGATCAGGAACCGCCAATGAAAGGATAACTTTAATCAAGCCCCTCATCTATTTGAGCTTCGGCGCAACTAGGAGCATGATACTAGGAAGGAGTCAAAGTATCAGTTACCATAAACCCAAGTCGGATAGTGGATGCTGAAGATGAATGACCCTTACGACTTTGAGGATGATGACTTTGACTTTGAAAACGAGGATTTATTTAAAATGAATCCCGTTAGTAAAATGACTGAAGGCGAAAGACTACAGCGGTTTAAGCGGTTTTTTGACAGTAGCAGCCGTGCTATGTTGCAAGACTGTCTCTTTCGCATAGTCGATCATGAAGATGGTACGGGTACCTTAGAGATTCTCTGTCCAAATGAAGCAGTTCGGCAACGCCTATCTAAAAAAAAGCGCAAAATTCTTAACAACATTCACGGCTGTTGGAGCCATATCAGATGGTTTGCTTTATGTATCGAGCAAGATGGCAAGCTAAATTGTCAGACTTTCAACCGCAACGGCGATTTAATCCCTCCTGAGAAAGACATGAGGAGAATGACCAATGACCAATGACCAATGACCAAAAAGCAAAAATTTCCTTATCTAGTCGGTTCTAAGTGGACAGCACAGCAAAAAGTTGATGGTTGGCGACACTTCCAAGTTGTCAACCGAAAAAATCAGGGTAAATGGGTGTACGCGGAAATGGTTGCTGCCTGTGACCCCAACGTACGCTTCTGGCTCAATGCCAAATTATTACAAGACAATTCTCAGTGGCAAGCTGGTTGGCAAACATTACAGGAAATCGCTGCCATCAAAGAGGATGCGTTCTGATACCCGCAAGTCTCCTTTTTTCAGGCTGGAGAATAAATTTTAGCCAAATATTGGCTAATTTAATATTTATTTACAAACTAATTAAGTAATTACTCATAACCAGCACTGATGCAGTCTGGCAAGTTGGCTTCAACCTGCCAGTTTGTCAGCTATGAAAGCTTACACTGCTATTCACAGCTTAAGTCTGACAATCTCTCACTTCGTCTTTGCCATAAGTCTAAGAGCTAGCAAATATCCTGGTTTAATAATCAGCTATTTCTATGAAAAGCATTGAAACAAGGCAATTACATAATTTTGTCTTTTGTAACTAATTTTATTTATTTAGAAAATAAAAGTCTTTATTTAGAATCTTTAGATTAAATTAGGCTTTTAAATCCAATAAAAGTGCAAAAATGACTAACTAAATTGATAACTCAACATCTTAGACCCATGTACAGATTACTAAGTACTTTATTTTCCTGGCAATTTAGCCAATAATGGCAATCACATACCTCACGCATCGCCAAATCAGTCCAGGTGAAGGCAAATGTTTGAGTCACCAGTTTGACAAAAAAACTATAAGAGGCAAACAACAGTGAAACTAGCAGTTTATGGAAAAGGTGGAATCGGCAAATCCACAACGAGCTGTAACATCTCCGTCGCCCTAGCCAAACGCGGCAAAAAAGTTCTACAAATAGGCTGTGACCCCAAACATGACAGCACCTTTACCCTCACCGGGTTTTTGATTCCGACGATTATCGACACCCTGCAAGAAAAAGACTATCACTACGAAGATGTCTGGCCGGAAGATGTAATTTACAAAGGCTATGGCGGTGTTGATTGCGTCGAGGCTGGTGGCCCACCTGCGGGCGCTGGCTGCGGTGGCTATGTAGTAGGCGAAACAGTCAAATTACTTAAAGAACTCAACGCCTTCGATGAGTACGACATAATTCTGTTTGATGTCTTGGGTGACGTTGTTTGCGGTGGTTTTGCCGCACCTCTCAACTATGCAGATTACTGCCTGATTGTTACTGACAATGGTTTTGATGCTTTGTTTGCTGCCAATCGGATTGCTGCTTCAGTGCGCGAAAAGGCACGGACTCACCCACTACGTCTAGCTGGATTAATTGGTAATCGCACTTCCAAGCGTGACTTGATTGAAAAATATATCGAAGCTGTGCCGATGCCAGTACTCGAAGTATTACCTTTAATTGAAGATATCCGTGTTTCCCGCGTTAAAGGCAAGACTTTGTTTGAGATGGCTGAGTCAGATCCTTCTCTGGACTACGTTTGCGATTATTACCTCAGCATCGCCGACCAAATTCTTGCTCGTCCCGAAGGTGTCGTTCCGAACGATACACCAGACCGTGAGTTGTTTTCTTTGTTATCTGATTTTTATCTAAATCCGAGTAAACCCCAGGTTACTAATGCAGAAGAGGAATTAGACTTGATGATTGTATAAATCATTTAGTTCTCAGGATGGGAATATGGCTTTCTTTCAAAGTTTTACAGATTCAATAAAGCAGAAGTGGTTGCAATTTTTTCAGGTAAATCGCGACTGGATTTCCCTGCAAATGGAAGTGGAATCAGTTTATACTCCTGACGGCGGGAAGCGACCACCTTCTTTCCTCATCCTGGGAGTTGTAAATGCGCTGGAACCCAAGCTAGCGCAGTTAATGTTTCCTTTTGCCAAACTGAATCCTGACGCTGATACCCTGATTGAGGTGTTGGAGTTAAATTTTGACCCAGACATCGCCCTCGGTAATCGCTTCATTCCCAAAGTAGAAACAGAGACTTATGAGTATAAGTCAGGGGTAATTGTTGATGACGTCCCCGAAGATGAAACCTTGACCAATGACCAGTTGCCTGGTTTTGAGGAGGAGGGGGTTACTCAAGAGTTCACAATTGAGGATGACGATCAACAAGACCTGATGGTCAGCGAGTTAGAGGAAACCCCCAATGAATTGGGCGAGATTTCTTTATCCAACGGGAACAACTCAAAAGATGAGTCCGACGCGTCACTCAGTCTAGAAATGGGTGATGAGTTTGGGGATATTTCCTTTGATGCGGTAACAGACGATAGCGCGACGTTAAATGAAGGAGATATGGAAGACGAGGTGCTTGCCGATCTGAGTACGACAGACGTAAATGCTTTTAGCGACGTGTTGTCGGATGTTTGGGGCGATGAAACATCTCTGCAAAAGGGTGAAGAAAATAATGACTTTTTGGGAGAAGAACTGCCGTCTGGCGTTTTTGACGAATCAGAAATTGCCCGTCTCTTCCCCAATTCTTAATTATTGCCATTCCTATTGAATCTAGGGATGGCTGGCTGGTGTCATATACCACCCATCATGGCGGTTTAGGGGAGAAAATAAATTTTCCCCTAGATGCCAGAGCTATATCCACCTGCCTTGTTAGCTTTAAATATTAAGGGGAGAAAAACCAAAATGACTGTCGCTCAACAACCAGAAGCTTTAAATTTTGAATGTGAAACTGGGAATTACCACACCTTTTGCCCAATCAGCTGCGTGGCGTGGTTATACCAAAAAATTGAAGATAGCTTCTTTTTGGTGATTGGGACAAAAACTTGTGGCTACTTCCTGCAAAATGCGATGGGGGTGATGATTTTTGCTGAACCCCGCTATGCAATGGCAGAGTTGGAAGAAGGGGATATTTCGGCACAGCTGAGTGATTATGAAGAGTTAAAGCGGTTATGTGAGCAGATTAAACGCGATCGCAATCCTAGTGTAATTGTTTGGATTGGCACTTGCACGACGGAAATTATTAAAATGGACTTGGAAGGCTTGGCTCCCAAGTTAGAATCTGACATTGGTATTCCCATCGTTGTCGCCCGTGCCAATGGTCTAGACTACGCATTTACCCAAGGAGAAGACACTGTGTTAGCCGCTATGGCTAATCGTTGTCCCGAAAAGGCCCCTGTATCAGAAACAGACAAAAACGAGCGTAACGCCATTCAGAAGCTACTTAACTTCGGCAAGAAAAAAGAAGAAGTTGCTCAAGATGAATCTGAATATGTAGATCATAAACCCCTAGTTCTTTTCGGCTCCCTTCCTGACCCTGTGGTGACGCAGTTAACCTTGGAATTGAAGAGACAAGGTATTAAGGTTTCTGGCTGGCTACCTGCAAAGCGCTTCACTGAACTGCCAGTAATCGAAGAAGGCTATTATGTCGCTGGTGTCAACCCCTTCCTCAGTCGCACTGCTACAACTTTAATGCGTCGCCGCAAGTGTAAACTCATCGGCGCACCCTTCCCCATTGGCCCCGATGGTACCCGCGCTTGGATTGAAAAAATCTGCTCTGTACTCGGCATTACTCCTCAAGGTTTAGATGAGCGGGAAGCGCAAATTTGGGAAGGCTTGGAAGAATATGTGAAACTGATTCGCGGTAAGTCTGTGTTTTTCATGGGTGATAACTTGCTGGAAGTTTCCCTAGCACGGTTCTTGGTGCGTTGCGGAATGACGGTTCAGGAAATCGGTATTCCCTACATGGATAAGCGCTATCAAGCTGCTGAGTTGGCTTTGCTGGAAAAGACTTGTCACGAAATGGGTTCACCTCTACCAACAATTGTGGAGAAGCCAGATAATTACAATCAAGTACAGCGGATTTATGAGTTGAAACCAGATTTGGTTATTACTGGTATGGCTCACGCTAACCCTCTGGAAGCAAGGGGTATTAATACTAAATGGTCTGTGGAGTTTACTTTTGCTCAAATTCACGGTTTTACTAATGCCCGTGATGTTCTGGAGTTGGTAACTCGTCCCCTACGTCGCAATAACAACTTGAAAGATTTGGGTTGGGATAAGCTGGTGAGAACAGAAGCGAAGATTTAGCTGAAACAGCATTCATCATGACAGAGACATTAATGCGGCGAAAAATCTCAAAAATGAAGGCTTGCGTGTATTGGCGTTGGGAACCAGCGTTATTGCTCCTGAAGGCTATGTAAGACCAAAACAGTATGGGCGTAAGTCTACTACTGTGGCGGCTGTGGTTGTTGAAAGGAGAAGCCCACACTCTACCCGCTTCGGGTGAGTGTGTGGTAGTTCACATCCCCATGTCTAAAGCCAGGGGATGGGAGTAATTACTTGTCCGTTTTTCGGTAAACCAAGAATCATTACTTAACACAAGTTAACATTCTTGGCCGCTGCTATTCTGATTCTAAGTGAGATTTGAGAGCATTTTCTGTACTTTCAATGTATTGACTATCCAGGAGAAAGGCTCCCTTAGCAAAGCGGATACCCCAATATCCTCCGGGACGACGGTCTAGAACTATACCCTCTTCGCCAATATAAATCACATCAGGGGGGCGCAGCATGGGCATAGGTTCAGCGGTTTTGATGTAGGGCGGTAGGGCCACAACACGGACTTTACTACCAATAGCGAATTCTTGAGACATCTTTTAGACAACTAGAAGTTTGACTTTAGTCTTGACAGGTTTTTCCCAAGAGGGCAAGGATGAGTCCTGGTAGGGAGAGACTTTTTAACTTTATCTCAATTTGGGATTGGGAATTTTGAAGGGTGAGTTTATTCCCACCCAGCTTTTTAACCTGCGATGCCTCGAGTATTTAGGCTCTAATTTTAGTTGTGTCTATGTTGGACTTTAGTAGCAGTTTTTGTAGATAGATTAGAGATTGCCTTGTTGACGACGCCCACGAGCATTTTCCCGGAACTGCTTCATTTGTTGCAGCTGTTCGGGTGTGAAAACAGCTTCGGTCTGTTGTTTAGAGGACTCCATGATCTTCTTGATTTGGGCTTTTTGCGCTTCAGATAGATTCAACGCCGCAAAACCCTTCTTTCCACCCTCACCTCTTTGTTGTGGACGCTGACCCTGACCTCTTTGTCCTTGGTATTCAGCTTTTAATTTCTCCATCTGTGCCTTTTGTTCTGGGGTGAGAATTTGATCAATTTGGGCGCGGGTACTCTGGCGAATCGCCTGGAGTTTGCTTTTTTGGGCATCTGTTAGGTTGAGTTTTTGCCAAGGGCCCTTTTCTGTGGCTTGTGCAACTAATAGGGGTGAAGAGGAGGCTGTTTGCGCTTCGACAGCGAAGGGGATTGCAGTTAAACCGAGGGCGAACGCACCAGCGATAAATGATAATGTTTTGAGTTTCATGGATTGCCTTGTGTTGTTTCTGATTTCGATGCCACCATCATAGAAAATAATCTCCAGTAGCCACATGAGGAGAAAGTCACGGTTATACCCATGACGAAAGTAATGACTTAACTCTAAATAATGTGAAAAGTGATTAAGTAGAAAATACACTGGGTATATAAAAAAAGCAGACTTAAAGAAGTAGGCTTTAATAATTCACAATCTAAAATGGTATGAATCGTCCGATTCAATTTAAAAATCATCCTTTTCGGTTTCTGCTTTATTTGGAGTGGATCTTACTAGCGATCGCAGTTTTGACGGCTATGCTGCCATCTCCTTCACCGCGATTTGCTAACACAGTCCCAGAACTGGCAATTTTTAGTCTGACTATTTTTGGGTTAATGGGGTTAAGATTGCCCACTAGTAATAATATAGTTAAAATAACCTACACAGCTTGTGAGATTTTATTACTGTTATTAACTGGAGCTTATGGTGGTAGAACCGCTCGCTTATTTCCGTTCCTCTATATAATTTTAGTAACTCGTAGTTGCTTAATTTTTCAGCAGCTTGGGCGGTTGGTAGTTACCTGTCTATCGTTTATCTTATTTTTGCTGACCCTCAATTATCGGTCGCCAAAATTCCCACTACCGCCACAGGTACAGGAAAGATTACAGGAAAGATTTTGGTTTTTTACTTTGAGTTTAGTATTATTATTTGGCTTAAGTTTAGTGTTTGTATTGCTATTGATGAATACAGTTTTATCAGAGCGCCAGAGTCGAGAAAAACTGGCGATCGCTAACGAAAAGCTCCGTGAATATGCTCTACAAATTCAAAACCAAGCCACTTTAGAAGAACGTAACCGCATCGCTCGTGAAATCCATGATTCATTAGGACATTCCCTGACTGCTTTGAATCTGCAATTAGAAACTGCTGTCAAACTTTTCCCATCTAATCCAACTAAAGCACAGATGTTTTTGGCGAGAGCTAAAGAACTAGGTTCTAAAGCCTTGCAAGATGTGCGACAATCAGTTTCAACCATGCGGAATCACCCCTTACAAGAGCAATCTTTAGAACAGGCAATTGGTATACTCGCCGAAGATTTTCACCGCTCAAATGGTGTTTTACCAATTTATCAAATCAACCTTATCTATCCCCTGCCAACTGAAATTAGCACCGCCATCTATCGCATTAGCC
Source organism: Cylindrospermum sp. FACHB-282 (assembly GCF_014697195.1). Classification (GTDB taxonomy): domain Bacteria; phylum Cyanobacteriota; class Cyanobacteriia; order Cyanobacteriales; family Nostocaceae; genus Cylindrospermum. Next base: position 15,253 of record NZ_JACJRJ010000068.1, read on the forward strand.
AAGAATCATTGACAAATATCTCTAAATATGCCAAAGCATCAGCAGTTAAACTGGAATTAACTATGACAGCAGAAAATTTAAGGTTAATTATTCAGGATAATGGTAGAGGTTTTGATTTACAGCAAAATAGCACTGGTTTTGGATTACAAAGTATGCGCGATCGCACTTTAGCACTAGGAGGTGAGTTGAAGATTAACAGCGCTCATGGTTGTGGTTGTCAAATTATAGTCGATATTCCCTTATCTAGGTTAAAACGATGATTAAAGTATTACTTGTAGATGATCAAAGTTTAATTCGTCAAGGATTAAAAGCATTATTGGAACTAGAAGCAGATTTAGAAATAGTGGGAGAGGCAGAAAACGGTGAAATTGCCATTGATTTGGTTGCTCAATTACAACCAGATGTGATTATGATGGATATTAGAATGCCAATTATGGACGGAGTTGCCGCCACGCGAGAAATCCAAAAGCGTTTTCCTGGCATCAAAATTTTAGTATTGACAACCTTTGATGATGACCAATATGTGACTGCGGCGTTACAAAATGGCGCAATGGGTTATTTACTCAAAGATACACCCTCAGAAGAGTTAGCTGTCGCCATTCGCGCTGTTCATAAAGGATATACTCAACTCGGGCCAGGAATAGTTAAAAAACTTCTGACTCAGTTTTCCACTATGGGATCAATCCAGACGCCGCCAGCGCCACCTAGTTTAGCCGAACTGACTCCAAGAGAAAAAGAGGTTTTGCGGTTAATTGCCACCGGTGCTAGTAATAGAGAAATTGCTCAGGAACTTTACATTTCTGAAGGGACTGTGAAAAACCATGTAACGAATATTTTAAATAGGCTAAATTTGCGCGATCGCACTCAAGCAGCTATTTTTGCCAATACATATTTATCCTATTTAGAACAGCATAGCTGAAAAAATCAAAACTTAAAATAGTAATTATTACCTATATACTTAGTCAAAAATTTAGATAGTAACTATTACCTATATAACCAGAATTATTGCTGTTGATATAGAACTTGGCGAAATATACCTAATTAACATTTGTAACAGTTTAACTATTCCGTAATCGCTCGGTTTGATAATAACTTAGCCCCAAGCATAATAAATTGAGTCAGGGAACTGATAGGAAAAAACCAATTTAAAGAGTTCCACAACTACTTAAATATCAATTCGGCATAGCGTTTAAAGCCTGAGCTTTCATACTTATCGAACCATTGTATAATTAGTTGCTTTTGTGCCCATACCTACTCTTAGAACTCACCTTATTTAAGGTTTGTTCACCATAACTCTACCTTTAAAAAAATTTATGCCAGATTTATTGCGAAAAGAACTAGGGGATTTTAACAGCATTGCCTGTTTCAAAGCCGCGGTTGTCGGGATAGAAGATACCCTAGGAGAAAAAGCTACAGCCATTGCCCTAATCTCAGCAGGTCGTGCGCGAGGTAAAAAACTAGCTCAAGATTTAGGCTTTTTAGGAGGGTTAACTTCCTTAGAGGAGGCAACCGAAAAATTGAAGCTGGCTTTAGGTAAAGAGGGAACACGGTTGTGCATTATTGAGAAAATTACCTGTGTTGACGATGCCATTAAAGTGTACACCTCTGAAACCGTTTGTTCTGCCGGAGAACCGCCAGGTTCAAACCGTAAATGTACTTTCACAATGGGTGCGGTGTGGGGAGCTATCGAGCAACTGCTTGGCAAGCGGTTAAAGGGGGTACACATCGAATCGGTACTTCGGGGCGGAACTCACGATGTATTTGAGTTTACGCCCTTGGAGTAATATATGCATAAGTCAAAACCATACAAATTTTCCAATTTGAATTTGCAACAATTCCAAATTCAAACCTCACAAAATTAGAACAATAGAGAATAATCAAATGGCAATTAATACAGAAAAACTTACTCTTGTTTTGCAAAACTTCGTTACTGCTACAACTGATGTTCAGGGAGCAGCGCTTGTTACACCCGACGGTCTACCTTTGGGAGCCAGTTTACCCGGTGGAATGGACGAAGAACGGGTATCAGCAATGTCAGCTTCTATGCTTTCTTTAGGCGAACGCATTGGAGTTGAGTTAGCTAGAGGCTCTGTTGACCGCATCTTTGTTGAAGGTAACAAGGGATTTGGTATTTTGACTGGCTGCGGCGAAGATGCTGTCTTACTCGTCTTAGCAAGTGAGACTGCTAAACAAGGATTACTGATGCTAGAAATCAAGCGTGTTCTCGCCGAACTAAAGCTGATTTTGATGTAATTCATTAGCCTTGTTCAATTCGACATCAAAGGTAACTAAATTAAAAGTTCCCTTGTAGACAAATACTTCGGTCTCTAGGGAACTTTACATTTGCCAAATAAAAGCCGTTAAAGCGATTGAAGATTTAGTATTCACCACTGATTAATCATTATTTGTTTGTTGATGGAGTAAAAAACTATGGAAATTATGCGCTTGATTGTCACCGGAACGGTAGGCGCTGGCAAGTCCACTTTCATCCGTTCGATTAGTGAAATTGAAGTAGTAGACACAGATACCCGCGCAACTGACGAAACAGCATTATTAAAGAAAAGAACCACTGTCGCCCTTGACTTCGGTCGGTTGCAATTTGGCCCTGACATGGCGCTACACCTTTATGGCACACCTGGTCAGTCTCGCTTTGATTTTATGTGGGATATTTTGATTCGCAAGGCTCACGCTTATATCTTACTGGTAGCGGCCCATCGACCTAGAGAATTTCGTCAGGCACGTAAAATTATCAACTTTATGAACCAGCGGATGCAGATTCCCATGATTATCGGTCTCAGCCATACCGATTGTCCTGGAGCTTGGTCTGAGGAAGATATTTTCTTCGCCCTTGGGTACGTAAATGAGAATGACCGACCCCCGATAGTACAGGTGAACCCAACGGAAAGAGAGTCTGTAGGTGAGGCGGTGATTACTCTAGTACAGTACTTGATGGAAAGTTGTGCAGTTTAATCTATTTGATAAAATCTTTAGTATGGTTTTACCAATTAAATAGGAACTTAATTGAGATTAAATCAACATATATTTATTGCTGATTTAATAATTCCCCATGAATGTAGCTTGATCAAAAATTGATCAAGCTTTAAATCTGGTTGGAATTTTTCTAAGCCCGTATTTTTGCCTCCGTATTTTTCCCATGTAAAAAATACCTAAAATCTTAAGAAATAGTAAAGACACGGATTTAAATACAGTAGAGTACAAGGTAATATAAATCCATACAGCCAAAAGATTATTTTAACCAATTTAAAAAGGAAAATTATGGCTATTACTGGTAATTTTGCGGATTTTTCTTTGCCAGAACTTCTTCAATTTTTAGATCATGGAAAAAAGACAGGAGTGCTTCAGATTCAGTTTTCATCTGAACAGGCTGAGAATAGAGTTAAGCAAGTCTACTACATCTGGTTACATCAAGGGCGCATCATTACCGCAGCCGATCGCTTGGATCAAAAAGGCTTGACGTCAATGATTACTCAACGGGGATGGATTAGCGAACGCGTTATCTCTAGAGTCACTCAAATTTCCTCCAGTGCCATATCTACACCCCTGGGACTATTCCTCAAGTCTCAAGGAATGCTGCAATCGGAACAACTGAAACTTTTATTTAACGTCCAGGTACTGCGGCCAATATGTGCTTTATTTCAAATTCAGAATGGTCAATTTACATTTAATCCACTAGACAAGTTGCCGTTGCCTTTAGCAGAAATGACTGGTCTCAGTATGTCAGCCACTGAGGTCATACTCATGGGTTTGCGCGCGCTGCGAGACTGGAAAGCCCTGGCAGAAAAATTGCCAGATTGCTCCTCAGGCTTGACAAGTTTAGTTACAAAACAACCCCAGATGCAACTCAATGCTCAAGAGTGGCAAGTATGGGAATTTGTTAATGGTAATGTTTCCTTAAATAACATTGCCCATCACCTCAGAATACCTGTAGAAACTGTGCAGCAAATTGGCTTCAGACTAATCGTAGTCGGTTTGGTAGAAGAAAATTTTCTGGTTGCTCCTGCCTCTAAATTGCCTTTGGAAGAGTCCATTACCGAAGTCTTAGCTGAACCAGTGCCGGAGCCAAACCAAAAACCAACTGTTAGTCAGTCATTTCTCAAAAGCTTAGTGGGTTTTCTCCGGAGTAAGTAGTTAGTATACAGCAATTATCTAAGTTGCACAATATCGAGGTTGCCCCACTCATTAGGGGAACTAATTACATAAAATTTATTCTGTATTAGCGCCTCCAATGGTTTAATACAAAAGACCTATTTGATTACATTTACCCGGTTTTAGGATTAATTATGACTATAGAACCTCTCGCTTTTATGTCCACTATGGAAAAACGCATTGGTTTAACTTCTGAAGATAAGTCTCTTCTGAAGTCAAACGAAGCATGGGGACTAGAAGTTGCTTCAGAAATGGCAGATCATTTCTATGCTTACCTAGGGCGCGATCCTGAAATGAATGCCATTTTAAATGCAACGGAGGGACGAATTCATCGTTTACGAGAAACATTTGTTCAATGGTTTCATGAAATGTTTACCGGAATGGATGATTGGGGGAATGGTTATGCTCAACGTCGCTGGCGTATTGGGGTTGTTCATGTACAGATTGGTATTGGACCTCAGCACGTGGTTCCAGCCATGGCCGTTGTGGTTCATGAAGTTGGTAAAAAACTGAAACTCAGTGGTAAAACCGAGGCGTTACAACAATCCTTGGGTAGAATTTGCATGATTGATTTAGCTTTTATTGAGCAGGCTTACGTAGAAGTTTCTAGAACTGCCGTGCTTAAAGAAACTGGCTGGTCTGAGGCTTTGTTCAAACGGCTGATTACACATGGTGCAGCATCGATGTAGGCTAAATTTTAGGCGTTGCTGATTGAGAATATGAATTTGTTTCGCGCAGAGGCGCAAAGGCTCAAAGGTACGAAGAAAAAGAAGGGTAATTTTGGCATTTCATACTTTGATTCAGCAACGCCAAATTTTAATTACAGCCAGACTTAGATAAGTACTAACAAAATTGAGACCGCTATAGCATATTACTTTAGAGGGTGCGTTACACTACATTAATGCACCCTAAGTATTTAAGGTGATTTAAATAATTCCAGGCATTCAGTTCTTAAAATGCCTTTTGTCACCTTGATTTTTCTAAAAGATTTAGCGATAATTTCTTCACAAGATATATTAATTTGTCCCTGATTGAGGGAGATTAAATCTTCAATAGAAGCACCATAGATAATTTCTGAGATACCTGCCCACACACAAGCAGTTGCACACATCGGACAAGGTTCACCAGTTGTATATATGCTATAACCCTCTAAAGAAGGGTTTTTTAGTTTAGCTGTTAAACTCCGAATGACATTGATTTCTGCATGGGCAGATGGGTCGCTGTCTTGCCTGACAGTATTATAAGCTAGGGAAACAACTTGATTATCTTTCACAATCACTGCACCGTAAGGCGCATCCCCTTTTTTTGCTGCTTCCAGCGCTAGTTGCATAAAATATTCTTGGTTCATATTGGCGAGTGACGTTAGCATGATAAGTAGGTAGACATTATTAAATATAAAAGAAAAATTATCGCTCAGGGTAAGGCTTTTCACTCCCTAAAGTCCTGACTACGAACTTTCTTTTAATTTAATGTGTCTACTTAATGGTTAAGAATATCGTATTTTTTATGATCTTGCTGCGAGTTCATTCAAACTGATTTGTGCTATATATGTTACTGAGCCGGGAACAAACAGAATTCTATTTAACCGACCTAGAAACACCAATGGGTAAGGCGATTAATTTAACAATTGCTGCTTTGGTTTTCCTATCATCAGGAATATTTGTGGCTGAAACTTATAATATTCCTGATTCTGTGCGGTTACAGTTAAATTTAATAGATGCCGCCATATTAATAATTTTTGCGGTGGAATATGCAATTCGTTTGTGGAGTGCAGAAAATAAAATTAAGTATATTCTTAGCTTCTATTCAATTATTGACTTAATGGCAATTTTGCCATTTTTTCTAGGTGTAGTAGATATCCGCTTTATCCGTTTGTTGCGATGGTTTCGGATTTTACGCTTAATCAGGTTTATAGATCAAAAATTTTTATTTGGTAGTATCAGTACCGAAGATGGTGTAATTTTTGCGCGGATATTATTTACTTTATTTGCGATTATATTTGTTTATTCAGGCTTAATATATCAAGTTGAGCATCCGGTTAATCCTCAAGGTTTCAGCACTTTTTTGGATGCTGTTTATTTTTCTATAGTCACGATGACAACTGTAGGATTTGGCGATGTAACCCCTATTTCTGAATTAGGTCGCCTGTTAACAGTATTGATGATTTTGACAGGAGTTGCTTTAATTCCTTGGCAAATAGGTGATTTAATTAAGCGATTAGTGAAAACTGCTAATCAGGTAGAACTGATTTGTTCTGGTTGCGGTTTGGCTTTTCACGATGCAGATGCTGGGTTTTGTAAACGGTGCGGGACTCAGTTACTTACTAGAAAAGTTGAGTAAATATACAATTTAAAGCCAAATGCTGATTAATTCGGGTATAAATACCTAAGCCACCAAAGTTTGGGAAAATTAATGGTGTAGATTTGTAAGTTCTAAAGCGAATAATTTTGTTTAATTAATAAATTCGAAATCTGAGGAATGATTGCTTTAAAATATAGCTGGTTATCAGCAGATTTCAGGAGCAGTTTTATATGAATTATGACGCTTTTTTAGTGCCCCCTGGTGCAAAAATTTCTTTAGCAAAAGACTATGACCCATCTTATAAATATGAGCTTTCAGAAAAAACTGATGCTGGAAAAAAATTACAGGCAGGTATTAAACAGTTAGCAAATTACCAAAATATTCTTTATGCTCAAAATACCTATGCATTGCTAATTATCTTTCAGGCGATGGATGCTGCTGGTAAAGATAGCACAATTAAATATGTGATGTCTGGTATAAATCCCCAAGGATGTCAGGTGTTTAGTTTTAAGCAACCGAGTGCGGAAGAATTAGACCATGATTATTTGTGGCGGTCGATGAAGGCTTTGCCAGAACGGGGGCGCATTGGCATATTTAATCGTTCATATTATGAAGAAGTGCTAGTGGCACGTGTGCATCCAGAAGTGCTTTTAAAGCAACAATTACCCGATTTTCCTCAAGAAGATGAGATATGGAAACAGCGGTTTGAGGAAATTAATAATTTTGAAAAATACCTGGTCAATAATGGTATTGTTGTTCTCAAATTTTTTCTCAATGTTTCAAAATCTGAACAAAAAAAGCGGTTTTTAAAGCGCATAGATTCCCCTGAAAAAAATTGGAAATTTTCTGCTAGTGATATTCAGGAACGGGCTTTTTGGGATGACTATATGGCGGCTTATGAGCAAGTTTTTTGTCATACTAGTACTAAATGGGCACCCTGGCATATTATTCCGGCTGATCGCAAATGGTTTACACGCTTAGTAGTGGCAGATATCATTTGTCAAAAATTCCAAGAACTGAATTTGAAATATCCGAGGGTGAGTGAGGAATCTAAACAGCAACTTTTGCAGGCAAAGCGAATGTTGGAGGAGGAAGATTAACTCATCCTTTTGAGAGATTAATGCGGAAAAATATACTATAGATTTTTTAGGGAGGACGAATAAGTTGAAAATCATCTATGCTAAATATAGTTAGAAAAAGTGGCTAATCTTAAAAGCCTAGAAATCATGATAAAAATGGCAGAGAATGCCAATAATTATCCACCTCGCTTTAATAATGCTGCTTACGATACTGTGGCTCTGGCAGCTTCGGCAGGAGGGCTAACTGCTCTGACTGAAGTGGTATCAACTCTGCCGGCAGATTTTGCTGCGGCGATTGTTGTTGTGCAACATCTTGACCCCCGGCACCGTTCGCTGATGGCTGAGATTCTCAGTCGCCGGACTGGACTAAATGTTAAGCAGGCGGAGGAGGGAGACCTGCTAGCACCGGGAACGGTTTACATTGCGCCACCCAATAATCACTTGCTGGTCAATAGTGACGGCACCCTTTCATTATCTCAGTCGGAATTGGTGCATTTCCTCCGTCCCTCGGCTGACTTGCTATTTGAATCAGTTGCAGGTAGTTACAAAGACCGAGCGATCGCAGTTGTGCTCAGTGGTACGGGTACTGATGGGGCCATGGGGGTAGGAGCGATCAAAAAAATGGGCGGTACTGTGATTGTTCAAGATGAAAAAAGTGCTGAATTTTCTGGAATGCCTACCGCAGCTATTCAAACAGGAAATGTAGATTTCGTTCTCCCCTTGGCTGAAATCTCTTCAGCTTTGGTAACCTTAGTTATGGCTAACGATTGAATCTAGAAACTGGGTATTAGTAATTGGAGGAAACAAGGGAGAGATTTCTTCAATAATTCCCCCTGCTCCCTGCTAGAAAGCCCCCTATCCGCCTGCTAGAAAGCTCCAGTGCTCAATCCCTATGACTCCCCTAGATCCTGAATTTGAAAATCTACTTGTTTATCTGAGACAAAGCCGGGGGTTTGATTTCTCAGGCTATAAACGCGCGACTTTGATGCGTCGTGTACGCAAGCGGATGCAGGGATTTAATCTAGAGACCTTTAGCGATTACTTAGACTATTTGGAAGTTTATCCAGAAGAATTTAATCATCTGTTCAACACCATTTTGATCAACGTCACAGGCTTTTTTCGGGATGCGCCAGCCTGGGAACAACTGGCAGATAAGGTGCTGCCCAATATAGTTAGTAGTAAAAAAGATTCGGCTCCTATTAGAATGTGGAGTGCTGGTTGTGCCTCTGGTGAAGAGGCTTACACTCTGGCGATGCTGATGGCAGAAATTATGGGAGCAGAGGAATTTCGCCGGCGAGTAAAAATCTATGCTTCAGATGTAGATGAAGAAGCGCTCAATCAAGCTCGTCTGGCTGTGTATTCAGCAAAAGATGTCCAAGGGGTGCCAGCCGAACTGCGACAGAAATATTTTGAGACCATAGGGAATTGCTATGTATTCCGCCAAGATATGCGCCGCTCAGTAATTTTTGGTCGTCATGACTTGTTACAAGATGCGCCGATTTCTCGCTTAGACCTGCTGGTGTGTCGCAACACACTGATGTATTTTAATTCTCAGGCTCAGGGGCGGATCATGGCGCGGTTTCATTTTGCTCTGAATAATGGGGGCTATCTGTTTTTGGGGAAAGCAGAGATGCTGTTGTTACATAGCAATCTGTTTACGCCAATAGACCTGAAAAACCGGATATTTAAGAAAGTATCGGTGGCAACTACGCGCGATCGCCTCCTGGTTATGGCAAATCCACCAGTAGATGACGAATCTAGCACCCGGTTGTCGCGGCACATCCGCATCCGAGAGCTGGCTTTTGATTCGTCACCCATCGCCCAAATAGTAGTTGATCTCAAAGGCACTCTGGTGCTAGTTAACGAGCAGGCTCGCACTTTATTTGGTCTGTCACCCAAAGATTTAGCTCGTCCTTTCCAAGATTTGGAACTCTCCTATCGTCCAATAGAACTGCGATCGCTAATTGAAAAAGCATATAGCGATCGCAGTGCTGTGAAGCTGAACAATGTGGAGCGTTATTTGCCCAACGCAGAAATTCAATATCTGGATGTGCAAATTGTCCCTTTGCAAGATGGGGAAAACAACCTCCTAGGCGTCAGCATCGCCTTTGATGATGTCAGCCGTTACACTCAACTTCAACTTGAACTAACACGCTACCGACAAGATTTAGAGGCTAGCAATGAAGAACTCCAGTCTACCAATGAAGAATTAGAAACTACCAACGAAGAACTCCAGTCTACTAATGAAGAATTAGAAACCACCAACGAAGAGCTCCAATCTACCAATGAAGAATTGGAGACAATGAACGAAGAGCTTCAGTCAGCAAATGAAGAATTACTCACAATTAATAATGAATTGATTCAGCGTACTGCCGAACTCGATCATTCAAATATTTTCTTAAGTTCCATCCTCACAAGTCTCCAAGCCGGAATCGTGGTAATTGATAAAAACCTTAACATCTTAATTTGGAATTATATGGTCGAGGATCTCTGGGGTTTGCGGACTGATGAAGTAGTGGGAAAATCTCTTTTCAGCTTAGACATTGGTTTACCTCTAGAGCAACTGCGATCGCCCATCCGCGATTGTTTGTCTGGAAAAAAGAAATTTGAAGAAATGATTCTGGATGCTCTCAATCGTCGGGGCAGGAAAATTCAATGTTATCTCGCTATCACTCCCTTGTCAGGAGTGGAGATAGAAGGGACAGTTTTGATGATGGCAGATATAGAAAAAATTAATAGTATGGTTTCTGTCCCAGATATTCAGAAACGACAACAGCAGGATTAAACAATTAAAAATTAAGAATTAAAAATTAAAAACTCTTACATAAGGGGATTTGCATCCCGACTAAAGCACAAGCTACCTGTAGTACGCCCTTGGTGTTCCCGTAGCCTAGGGGTATTAGGCCCTAACATCCTGATAAAATAAATATATAGGTAAAAAGTAATGACAAAAAAAAATAATTTTGAACAAGCTGTAGCTGGGGCACATCGGCGACTGGATAACCTTTTGCAGCGTGCAAGTCAAGGAGATGAGCAGTTAGCAGGGGAAGATTCGCCGATAGAGCTATTAAAAGAAGCGATCGCTGAAATTTCCATTTCTCTCGAAGAAACCCAAGTATTGGGAGAACAGCTACAGCAACAAAATAATGAATTATTAGCTACCCGCCATCTTGTGGAAGCAGAGCGCCAGCGTTACCAGGATTTATTCAACTTCGCCCCAGAAGGTTACTTAGTCACTGATGCTGGTGGAGTCATTCAAGAAGCCAATTATGCCGCGGCGGAATTACTGAGTGTGCGCCAGTCTTACTTGATTGGCAAACCATTTTTTGTATTTGTACATCTGTCAGAACGACAAAAATACAGGCAGATCATGGAGCAGTTAAAGCAGCAGGGAAATATCAGGGGAGAAGAGTTACGAATATGCCACCATCATGGCCCCATAGACTTTCCATCTGAACTGAACGCCCTGGCAATCTGCCATACTGAAGGGGATTTAGGGAAATTGCGCTGGCTATTCAGAGACATTAGTCAACGTAAGCAGATAGAACAGAAACTACACGAACAAGCTGCCCTACTAGACATCACAACCGACGCAATTTTTGTTAAAGATTTGCACGACCAAATCTTATTCTGGAACAAAGGCGCAGAGCAGATATACGGCTGGCAGAAGCAAGAAGCTTTAGGAAAAATTGCTGGGGAAATTCTGTTTCAGGAAACCTCCCCTCAACAGGTAAAGGCTTTAGAAACCGTGATTGAGCATGGCTCCTGGCAAGGTGAGTTAAATAAAATTAAAAAAAATGGTGATGAAATCATCATTGCCAGCCGCTGGATACTAATGCTTGATGCCGCAGGCTTGCCCAAATCAATCCTGGCTGTTGACACCGACATCACAGAAAAAAAACAACTCGAAGCCCAGCTTTTTCGCAGCCAACGCTTGGACAGCCTCGGTACCCTTGCTGGTGGTATTGCTCACGACTTCAACAATATCCTCACCCCAATCATGACAATCGCCCAACTGCTGCCCCTCAAACACCCCGATCTCGATGAGAGTTCACAGCAGATGCTAAAAATGCTACAAAGCAATGCTAAACAGGGGGCGGATTTAGTGCGGCAAATTTTGTCCTTTACCCGTGGGTCTGAAGCCAAGCGCACAATTGTTCAACCATGGTATTTGATAGAAGACATTAAGCAGATAGTCAAACGCACATTCCCTAAATCCATCGACATCAAGACGGATATAGGGGCAAATTTGGGGAATATTTGGGGAGATAGCACCCAACTACATCAGGTATTTATGAACCTAGTAGTTAATGCTCGTGATGCCCTATCTGATGGCGGTAACTTGCAGATTTCTGTCACCAAACTGTTTATTGATGAAAACTACACTAGAAGCCACATCGGGGCTAAAGTTGGTGACTACGTGATGATTACGGTTGCCGATAATGGCGTTGGCATTTCCCCAGAAATTAGGGATAAAATTTTTGATCCCTTTTTCACCACCAAAGAAATTGGCAAGGGTACAGGGCTGGGTTTGTCTACGGTGATGGGAATTGTCAAAAGCCACGGCGGTTTTGTTGAAGTATCGAGTCAGGTAGGAGTAGGTAGTCAATTTTATGTCTACCTACCAAGCTGCGAGGAAAGTGCCGACCAAGTAGTAGATGAAATTCCAATATTGACAGGACAGGGAGAATTAATTTTAGTTGTCGATGATGAAGCGGCGATTACTCAGATTATTAAAACTACATTGGAAATTCACAACTACAAGGTATTGAATGCCCAAAATGGCATTGAAGCCTTGGAAGCCTACAACCAGTACAAAGATGAAATTAAGCTAGTGCTTCTGGATATGATGATGCCGGCAATGTCTGGGGAAATTACCATCCGCACTTTGCAAATCATCAACCCACAAGTGCAAATTATGGCTATGAGTGGATTGGCTACTGCTGAGGCGTTATTACAGACTACAGGCATTAGCATCCAAGGATTTTTAGCCAAACCCTTTGCTGTTAGTCAATTGTTAAACTCTGTGCAGGAGATACTGGCACCCAGTTCTGAGCCTTAATTTCTTTTTTCAGCTTGAACAGCAAGGAGCCTCTCACCTACCCGCAAGGGAGGTGACGAGAGGAATTGCGAGACAAAAACGAAACGTCCCTTGACCACATCAATCCGCAGGATTGACCGAG
>NZ_JACJRJ010000069.1 GCF_014697195.1 Cylindrospermum sp. FACHB-282
TACAGGTAGGCTAAAGCCTACCGAGTCGTTTTTCATCCCCGGTCTGAAGTACGGAGTATGGCGCTGTGCGCCTGTTCCTCCGGGGCTTTCAAACTCCCGTCTGTTTCTTGTAAGCATAAAAAAACAAGTGCCACTTTTAGCTTGACTTCTATAAATATATGGTGCTTCTGATGGTGATGGCTCACCATAATAAGGAAAATTCAAGTGATTGATGATGAAGATGACGATTTCTTCGATGAAACCGACGATTTGGAAGCTGAGTTAGACGATGATGATTTTGATGAAGACGATGAACTAGATGATGATGAATAGTCCAATGCAACTATAGCGCGGATAAAAATACCCTCCCTTAGCTAACAAGACCAGGACTTACGCAACTGGCACATTAGTAGGGTGCGTCAGATGTCAAAAATCTGTTTATTTGCCAGATTTATCGAGTCTGACGCACCCTACAATCTTCTCAGAATAGAAGTGACAGTGACGGAATGCCTTCCGTGATAATAGCTTTTTGGTTCTGTTTGTTTCCATTAATTCCACTTCTCAGAATAGAAGCGACTTGGTGGCGAGTGCGGGGAAGGCCACTTATCCGATATGGGTAAGTGTTTCCATTAATTCCACTTCTAAGAATAGAAGCGACACTTCCCCGGTGGGAGTACGACAATGTGAACCATGAGTTTCCATTAATTCCACTTCTAAGAATAGAAGCGACAGGCGCGGCCATCGCTGCTTGAGATGGCGGGGGTGGGACTGATTGCCTAGTTTCCATTAATTCCACTTCTAAGAATAGAAGCGACATTGCAGTAAAGAGGAAAAGCTGGAACGTTTTTCGCCCCGGCAAGTTTCCATTAATTCCACTTCTAAGAATAGAAGCGACTTCTTTAGTACTCGAATCGCTAGAGGCACTAACAATGTTTCCATTAATTCCACTTCTAAGAATAGAAGCGGCGCAAACAGCGCTACTCTACGCCGCGGTGGCCATAGGCGGGTTTCCATTAATTCCACTTCTAAGAATAGAAGCGACCCCTCCTACTTTAAGCCCTGACTGTGCCTAATGTCCAGATGCCGTTTGCGACGGGGTCTATGCACACAGAATTTATCTGCGTCAGTTAGAGGTAGAAAAACCCTGAAACCCTGTCAGAGAGAGACATCGGCGGGGTCAACGAGATAATCACGGTTTCCAGCTTTTGCTGACCCTGCCGCAACGGGGTCAAATGTGCAAAAAGTTTCCAATAATTCCGATTTGACCCAATCGGTGGGGCCTGCGCAAGGCTTTCATCCTGGACTTCCTGGTCAAGTTTCCAATAATTCCGATTTAACCCAATCGGTGGGCGTGCAGGGCTTCTTTGGGATTGACTTTCGAGTGTTGCCAATAATTCCGATTTAACCCAATCGGTGGGGTGATACAAAAATACCTAGAGGGAGAGGATTTCTCCGTGTTTCCAATAATTCCGATTTAACCCAATCGGTGGGGGTGAGCTTGGTGGGAGTGTCCATGCGATTGCAAAGGCGCTGTTTCCAATAATTCCGATTTAACCCAATCGGTGGGGTCAAATCACATTTCAGCCATACGCTGGCTGTAGCCGGAAACGTTTCCAATAATTCCGATTTAACCCAATCGGTGGGGAGTTAGTCTGGCAGCCCTTACCCAGTATGGGTTTCAGCCGCCAAATCGACACATCTCTAAAAAAGATTATATACACTGACCAAAATTGAGTCAAACTCATAGCTGAAATGCTCTCCCAGTAAGCAATCGACACACCTCAACGGAAAATATAGGGTTTCAGCGATTTGCCGGGCTGTGTCGATGAATCATAAACTCATAACAAGATTTGTCTTTGTATCCTTATTTTATCAGGGTTCGTGGTTTGGCGATCGCACATAATTACAAAAGCTACTGTACTGTAATTAATTAGTAAGCGTACCAAGGCTTTGCTGATAAGTAAACACGGAACAATACCAAATTAAAGGAGTAAATTAGCTATATTATTTAATTGTTTCTCCAATTGATTCTCAATTGTAGCTTCTTTCCAAATTCCAAATAACTTTAAAACTTTGATAAAATGTCTTTTTACATAATCTTGATAAGTTTGCAAAACTAGATTTGTATTTTTCTTGTCTTGCTTAACCAAATTAATTAAGTTTTTTTCATATCCTAATAAGTATTTAATAGCATCCTCTTGACTAACTCCTAATAAATTATGTAATAACTGATTACGTAAGTCATCAGATTTTTCTCTATCAGACTTACATGACCAATCTAAAACACTCCAGGAAATAAAATCAGGTCTTAGTGCAATTAGCCATTCTAGCTGCTTATTATTTCTTTGCAATCTGTAATATTGGCTTTTATTCGTTGTATAATTTTCCCAGTAACTAAAATCAGGTTGACGAGATTCTGGAGCAGGAAAGTTTAATTTTTTCAATATATCTATTGGCTTAAATGGGCTTACATTCCTCTCCCAATCCTGTTGAGATTTAAGTTTTAATCCATCTTCATTCCAACTTAACAAATCGGATAATTTTATAGTCAAGTTGTCAATCTTTTTGATTTGAGACAGTAAAGCTACCTTTAAAAAGGTCTCTTGGGTAGCATTCAAAAGTGCAACACCCTGAATATAATTCTCTTGCTTAAAGAAAATCTCAACTAAGTCTAAAGCAGTAATTATTCTATCAACTGCTGAGGGAATATCAAATCTTCTACCATGAAATAAAGAATTGTTGAGATTAAATAAATTGGCAATTTCATTTATCTCCTTAATAACCTGTTCATCAGCTATCCCTGTTAATATTTGTTTGGCAGCAGCAGGTAGTCCTTTATTTAGTAACTGCTTGGCTTTTTGAATTTGCATACCTCGCTGATAACGAGAACTTTCGACTGTATCGGATTTAGATTTTAGTTCATAATTTTCATTGAAATATTCATTACTTACTAAAAACTGAACCTTTTTAAACTTCCCGATAGTTACAAACTGGACAGCAGAAGATATTGCAGGTGTTCCTGCTTGATGACTAACATAAACTTCCTGATTGACATCAATATCTAACTCTGTTAATTTTGCTTCCACCAGTGATAAAGTAGCATCCCAGTTATCAACACCTTTATTTATTTGCTGAGGGGCTAAAAATTGAAATTCTGGTTGACAGGTAAAATTTGGATTTTTAAAATACCATTCTAATAGAGGTTGAAGGGTACAAGTATCTTTCCAATAGGGAGAAAATTCGTTAAGTCTTTGTTCATCACTGCTAAATATCTGAGATTGGTCTGTCAGCAGAATAATTATTCTTTCAATTTTGATATTTTCATCTGTTAAATATTGAGAATATGTATCAAGCAGGGGAAATTTTAAATCATCTTTGTAGTATTCTTCTGATTGATTTGCATAAACTAAACCTAATATTCTAGCTGGTACGGTATATCCAGCATCTTTATCATCAGGATTAATTCTGGAAGCAGAGCCAAAACCTGAGCATTCTAGATTATGACTGGCTTCATCATGTAACCTTCCCCAAGTTTTATCGTGTTTGAGAATAACATCACTATTACCAGTCGTCACCATCCAAATAGCCATAGTTTATACTCCCCAAAGTTTAGTAAATCCAGATGTTGGTAAAAAGGTGATAAATTCTTGTGTTCTCTCATCTCTTGTATCTGGAAAGATAGTTAATAACTCTACATATTCTCTACCTTTGCGTCTTATCTCCCCTTCTGTTGTTTTGATATAATGTGGGTACATCCGATGGTAAATTCTGCCAACATTACCTATTTTACCCGTCAATTTAGAACCTTTAATTGATTGACTTCCTTTGTAATTACCATGAAACCATCTCACAGCTAAACTATCATCTTCATCCTGTGCAATACGTCCCCAAACTTGCACCTTTTGAGCATGAAAAGATTCACGCCATGAACTTACTTGATTACTTGGCGTTTTCCCTTTGAATATCAGCCAATTCTTAACAGCTTTCTGAACACTATCAAGAATATTCGTGATATGCTTAATATTATTAACAGGGAAATAGTAATTATTTGATTGCTTAGTAAATTCCCAGTGACAGCCTATCATCGGTTTATTACTATTGTCTAAATATTGCGGGAAGAATATCCGATGGTCAATTCTGCGCCCTGATTTACCAAAACCACCGATAAGCATGGAAAATCGTAAAAGCTGCATTGCTAAAATTTTCAATTCCTTTTTATATTCATCTGTACAATTACTCATACAAAGAATATTTAAAACGCCTTTATCTAATTGATAAGTAGGCATAGATACCCTGTTATATCTAAATTCATCTAGTTCTAACTCCACAGGATTAAATGCAATTCCTAATTGACCAACTACTGCACCATTAGCACCTGCAAACCCTCCCCAAAGTTCTTTAGTTAATTCCTCGGCTGTATTCTCATCAGTCACAGCACTAAATAGCCGCAATGTATGACCACGTAAAGCGGCTTTAAACATATTCGGGCGAAATTCACCAGTTTTGTCTATTAATTGTGATGCTAATCCTTGTCCTTTTAAATTAACAGTAATCAGCTTAGTTTCCGGGTGGTTAATAGGTTGACCATAACCAGCACTAACTCTAGAACCAATACCTCGTTCTATGGCTTTATCCCAGATACTCCAGATAGTTTGCCATTCACTTTCATCTAGTTGAATTTGACTAGAAATACCAAAAACTAAAGTTGGTTGATAGAGGGAGATTTGCAAAAAAGCTGCATGAGATTCACTATTTTTAACTTGCCAATCTTGCTGAGGATGAACCACATCAATTAATGGTTCTTTACCCCAACTATCATCATGAGGATATGCACCGTGAAAACGGAGTATTCCTGGTTGGGTTTCATTACTAGAAATTTGACCACCGCAGTATCTTTGTGCTTGTTGAGGGTTACAACTGCGTAAAAAAGCACCTTTCATACTTGCACCAGGATAATAGGGAAACCCATTAGCAGCTATTACTGGTCGAATGATATCGTCATCTTGTCCACTATTAGAAACAAAACGCCAAGTAATTTTATATTCTTTGGTTTTAACCTTGTTAGTAAATTCAGGAGGTTTTTTTGCAGCAGCATCTACCCATTCCTTAACCCATCTTGCTGACTTTTCAGGTTCTTGAATATATTGAATTTGTCCCCGTCCTTTGACTGGTGCTTGAAACATTAAAGGAACTTCATTGCTATTCGGCATCACTATCTCCTGTTTTCTTATAACGCTGAGTCCACCAAACTAAACTGTCACAAAATTGTGTGAGAACTGCTAAACAGATTCTTTGGTCTTCAATGGGAAATTCCCATAATTTAGCAGCATATTTTTGGATTTCTGGAGTAGTACTGCCATTTACATCTTCTTGAGGAAGTTTAATTCCGGCATTATTCATAAGTGCGACAAAAGCTTTCCAAGTATCGCGCCAATATTCACCTTTAGCGCGTTCTTTAGGGTCGTTTTTACCTAACAGTCGTAATTGTTCACCCCAAAAGCGTTCTAAACCATAAGCTACAGTAGTTCGCATTTTGTGAGATTGACCAATTACCCCTTTTTTGTCACGATGCTTGAGGACTAATTTTTGTGCCTCTTGGTCTAAGTTGTAAGATTTCCAAGTCATATATTTACAATCCATTTAAAGTTAATTCACAATGACCGAAGCCGATTGATTCTAAACCACCAAGATAAATATCTGTGCTTTGACCACCATTGAAAGGTTGCCAATTTTTCCCAGATTTATCATTTCTGATAGCAATCGGAAATACTAAAATTGTTCCTTCTGGTAAAGCTTCGGTATTAAAGAAACCACCACCAACTACTACTTTTTGGTCTGGTTTTAATCGCACACGACTTTGACGATATAAAGCCATATCATGAATCATGCCGATATCACTATCATCTACTATGATTGCAGGTTGCTCTTTTTTAGCGGGAAACCAAGGAGATAAGTCTACTGTTTTCTTGATAGTTACAAAACCTAAGTTAAAGAATAAGGTTTTCGTCCCACCAGGTAATGATTTTGTTCTCAAGTTTTTTGAACCAGTATAAGCATCAGGAATTTCTACTTCTTTGAGAAATTTAGTTTTACCATCTACTTGAACTTGAACAGTATCACCGGCAATTCTTTGATAACGTTGCAGTAAACGACGACAGGTTATCCAAACTATTGGTTGTCCTGGACAAAAAAGAGGAATCCAAATAATAGAAGCATATTCAAATTTAACGATAGATTCGTTGTTATTTGATTCTTCTGCACCTGCTTCGTTACCATACCAATAGTTTGTTTCTGCTTCTCCATTTTCTAGCAGACGCATTTCTGAACGCAGACGACCACGAATAGAACTACCGGGAATGATACCAGTTTGGGTAAATTGGTCGCGGAAAATTAGGTTTAAATTCCCGCTTTCTTGTCCGGCTGTTGCACCTACATGAAGTGGTGCTAAACTTTCAATTATGCCATAAGCTTTTTTGTACATTTTATGCAACTCCTTTAATTTCTACTGGTAAACACAAACCACACCCAACTTTTTTGAGGCTATAGCCTTCTTTGGGAAACCATGCTTCATCCCATTCCCACCAAGGTTTATTTATGGGTTCTTTGAGAACGTAAACACTCCCAGCAGGAACAGCATAACGTCCTCTTCCTAATGTTCCTTGGGAACGATAACGATAAGGAACTGGTTTATCAGTTAGCATTTGCATAGTTTCAGGAAAGTTATCATGTTGAGGTTGACGGTAAGAGATACGGTTAGAACCCCAAATTCCTGGTGTGATTAAAGCGAAACTTTTACCGATGGGTTGATTTAAAATATCTACTGTTTTTTGATTCAGTTTGTCACAGGATATTTCGACAATGTGATTTTCACCTCCGAACCGATACCAACCGTTATCAATGGGATAGGTTGATAAATAAACTAAACAGATATCGTCGGGAATCTGCACAGAGTTTTCTAGAAATAGTCCGTCGGATTTTTCTACACAACGTTCTGATTGTTGAATTTTAGGATGGAGAAAGGAAACGAATTTCCAAGGACTATCAGCAATTGATTTACTTGCTTTGAGTCCTTTTGATGATGTTTTCCAAGAGTCTATAGTTTGCCAACGATAATCAGGTTCTGGTTTTTCTATATCTTTTTCTAACTGCCATTCACCATTTTCTATTTGCCATTCTCCTATGCCTTTTTTAGAGATGATTTTATGCCAGGGAATGGGAATATAAAAGTTTTGTTTGTTATTAGATTTTGCCCAAAATGGGCCTGTGACATAGAGATTGTCTCTCAATTCTGTTTGAGGAAATTGTCCGGTCGTTTTGCTGATGCTAAATATTAAACCTGATAGTGTGGAAGCTTCAGGAGGAAATTTAGCACCGGAACGACCAACCAAGTTTTCTGGTGATAGAAATGCCCCAGCACTTCCATACATAAATCCTAACGGATTAATACTAATTAGGTATTTGAACATAAATGCCAACCTACTTTAATTAAATCTGTCATCCAATCAATTGTGGCTTTTGCTCTATCTATTTCGTCATCATTTTCGTTAAACCCAACTAGATATTGCGCTAATTTATAATTTTTATCTTCTAGTAATTTCTGTCCTTCTCCTGGAAAGTAAAGCTCAAAAAACTCAATTGCTGATTTTTTGACAATATAGGCTTCTTTGGCATTCTCAATTTTAAATGTTCGTCGAGATTCTAAATGTGCTAAGTCTTGATAAACGTGACTCCAGTTAGATTGTTTTTCTCTATCTCGATACTTGGTTAAAATATGCAAATAATCCCAAGGACAAGTCCACTGCACATATTGACCACTATTAAAAACTACTCTAATTGTGACTCGGTTGCGTCCTAAAGATTTAGCTACTTTTTCCGCTTCTCGACAATGTTGTAAAACGTCTCGCTGAGGTACGCTACCAGCAACCCAGACAAAGCCAACGCTTACAGTAATACTCTGTTTATGTTCTTGCCATTTATCATTTATTGCCATTAACCATTGATATGCTGTTAATGGTTGAATCGGTTCAGCAGGATTTTTACTATAAATTATGCCTAAAAAATCATCGCCACCTGCATAAACTACTCTACCTAAGTCTTCAGGAAAATTTTGCTCAAATTGTTTTCCCCAATTTCGCATTGCTTGACTAAATGTTTCAATTTTTATATCACTATCATTTCCATCTGCTAATTTTTTTAAATAATCTCCAACTTTGTCACCATCTCCCATAAACCAACCTGTCCATTGTCCAGGTACGTTTTTATTGGGTTGGGGTTTGCGTTCAATTTCTTGAAATCGTTTGAGTTTTTCTAATGGTTGATTATTAGGTATTGCTTGGCTGATTAAATCTGCTATTTCTGGCAAGGTAATTAGACGTTTTACCAATTCAGGAATACTCAGTTTTTCGTTAGGGGCAATATATTTACCTTCTGGTTCTTTGTCAGGTGGACAATTATCTAATTTTCTGGCAAGTTGTGTATAAAAGCCTTTAATGCTATCATCTTCTGAACGATAGTTCATGTTTTTAGGATTACGAGTTTCTGCACCTAGTCCCGGAAATGCGATCGCATCCGTACCCGTCAAGCTAGAACTCTCACCAATCCAGTTAACCGCAGTCCAAGCACGGGATAATTTCCGAGTCTCCAAATCATCCATCGCTGCTTGGATACTGTCACCTCTTCCTTGAAATATTTCCCAGGTGTGACAACCCCAAAGCGTCCACTCCCGTTCCCAGTGGTATTGATAATTAGGTAATTTCTTCTCAACCCAAGTCCGACATACTTGTAAAATATTCTTCCATGCGGTGAGTAAAATTTCCTCTGCTTTCTCCTTACTCACTTCTCCTTTAATCAGAATCCGATTAGGCATCCCTTGCTGCAAATTATGACTTGCTGGAGAAATTACTTTTAGTCCTGGGCGTTTCTCAACTTCCAATACTAACTGCTGACTCAGATAAGAAAGAATCAAAGATGCACCATACAAATCGCGGAGTTTGCGGGATTTCTCAATAAACCCTTGAACTGGTGCAAAGGTGATAGCAGTATATTCATTCATTTAGCTATATTTCCTTTATACACTAGGTTTTCAACATACAAGCTTTTATTTAGCTTTTTAGAAAGAAAAAAATTTTGTAACAATTATTTATTACCTAGCAGCGAGTTTGGTTGTTGATTGCTAAATTCAAAAAAGGTCGAAAATCCTTCTATCTCCTACAGCGTGAGCAATATAATGATATGGTTTTTATATTTTTCACTGTGTAAACTTTTGCCGATTTATGTTGTGTTTTTATCTTAGCGGTAATCTGAAAGTTGTAAACTGCTGCTCATGCGAATGACGAAATTTACAGTAGAGAAGTGGTGATAATTTCGTGATTCGCTTGACAGGACTAGATTTTGAGTTTAAAAGAAGATACAAAAAAATCAGCCTGAGTATGTAAACAAAATGTCTACCCCTCCTATCTGTCACTTTCTCATTGGTATCCCTGGTAGTGGGAAATCTAGCTTCGCCGCCGAGTTAGCTAAACTGGGGAATTATCGCGTTGTCTCTACCGACGCTATTCGCCAACAACTCTACGGCGATGCAACTATCCAGGGTGAGTGGAGTCAAATTGAGAAAAAAGTTATCTCTGAGATAGTTGAGGCGTTGGCTTTGTCTGCCGCAGACACCGCACAAGGTTATGCTGTAATTTATGACGCTACCAATGCCAGACGTGGGTGGCGGATGGATTTACTGCAAAAGTTTAACTTATATTTGACAAATCCTGTACTGTGGATGGGGTGGTACTTGCAAACTCCCCTTGCGACTTGTAAGGTATGGAACCAACAACGCCCTCGCCAGGTTCCAGACTTTGTAATTGAGAGTATGCACAAGTCTCTGCAAGACTTTCCGCCAATAGCAGCAGAAGGATTTGCGGTAGTAAAAGAAATCGATGTCACCTCCCCCAAGTTTGACATTCAACAAATCCCAACCCAAATTCAACAGCTTTCTCGTACCCTCATCAACCGCGCCAACCGCAACCGCTATGTCAATTTGCACTCTTATAGCAAGCTGCTGGACTTTGAACGCTTAATGCATCTGATTTCTCTGATAATTCGCTATCCGGGAATTGGTAATCTGCAAGCAAATCAGCCCAGTTTGCTAGAAAGCATTTTTGGGAATGTTCCTCAGTTTGCTAGTGCGGCGGCGGAAGTTAATGCCTTTATGGCTAAATTGTGCGGTAATATCTATGCTGATGAAAATGCCGTTGCATCTGATTTACTCTGGTTAAAACAAAATAGTCTAATTGGCGTCAACACTATCTCTTCATTACCCCACTTTCTGGGGGTGGCGAGTTCCCCACCGGAATATGACTCCAGCGCCCTATCTTCTTTTGTAACCCACGCCTATTCTGATTTAGGCAGTTTCCAGCGGTTGATGCGGACAATTTGCTTGATTCTGCACCACCCGTTTTTGCAAGATTTAGGTAAGGGAAGTTTAAAAACTCTTGTGTCTGCACTCCAAAATAATGGAATTATCAACGATGATGAGCTAGATACTGTCCGCAAAGATATTGAAAAGGTTCTGAAACCATATAAAATATTACCAGAGTTTCCCCTCAGAAATGGCTACTTTGCGGGGACAGCGATTTTGTCAGAACATGAATTAATCAAGGTGTTTGGCGTCCTTCAGTCTCAAGCGAAAAGCTTTGATGATCCCGTAGCGCTGGAAATTTATGAAACTTTTGCTACTCGCATGGCACAGAGTAAGTTAGGGGTAAGTGATGTGTATCCGGTACGCGCAATAGCCAATCGTAGTATGATTGACTCAGCTTTTTTACCACCAGAGGCGCTTTCTAGCAATTTACAGCAACTGGAAGAGGCGATCGCTAACGGACAACTGCTAGAATTAAATCGCTTTCCTGGTGGCGGCAAGTTTGCCCTTGATGAAGAAGGGTTCTTTCTGGCGTTTCCTTTGCAAATAGTGTTTTGTAACTCTGCGTGGTATTTGGGTTATGAGTGTGAAGGTGGAAAGCATGCGGGGTTGTTCCGATTTGAACGCTTGGATAGATTGTTTATCGGTCAGCCTCAAGGGAGAGTACGTTCCAGGCTGGAACAAGAAAAGTCATTACAGAAACTGCATAAACTCTCTGCTGCTGGTGCGGGAATTTTTTTAGGGTACAGTGCTAGTGACCAGGTTCTGTTTCTCAGTCAGGACAAAGAAAAGCGATCGCAAGTCTGTGTCACAGTAGAGCTATGGTTTAATGATGCTATGTTTAGATTTATTGCTGAGGGAACTAAGAGATTTCCTGCACAGCAAATGAAGATGTCTCCACCTGTAATAGGAGGGAAGTTAAACTCCCCCAAGTCGATTTTTTGTCTCAAGAAAACCGGAGATAAAAACTTCCCTAATCGCTTTCGGGTAGTATTGCCTAAATGGTGTTTGGGTGATGTAGAGTTTATCCGCTGGATTGTTGGGTTTGGAGGGGGTTTGAAGGTGTTACAGCCACAAGAGTTAGTAGTTAAAGTTAGGGGAATGGGCGAGGATATTGTTAAAGTTTATAGCGAGTAGCAAGTAAATATTTAAACTATATTTAATGGTTATTAAAAAAGGTCGGGATACTAATATCCGACCTTTTAATTTTGATTAATTCCACTTCTCAGAATAGAAGTGACTCAATTTATAGGTATGCCGAGAAATACCTTCGGGAAGAGTTTCCATTAATTCCACTTCTCAGAATAGAAGTGACTTGTACCCACGTAATAGTAGTGTGCAATACAGCCCACTATCTCGTGTTTCCATTAATTCCACTTCTCAGAATAGAAGTGACATCCTAGACTTCATAGTGAAAGGTGGCGTAAGTTCGATGGCTGAGGCGTTTCCATTAATTCCACTTCTCAGAATAGAAGTGACTTAGGACGGCACTTCGTCACCCGTATGTCATCCAGGTACAAAGGTTTCCATTAATTCCACTTCTCAGAATAGAAGTGATCCCTCCTACCTTAAACCCTGACTATGCCTAATGTCCAGCTGCCGTTTGCGACGGGGTCTATGTAAACAGAATTTATCTGAGTCAGTTAGAGGTAGAAAAACCCTGAAACCCTGTCAGAGAGAGACATCGGCAGGGTCAACCCCTTCGGGGAATTCAAAATTAAAAATTAAAAATTAAAGACAATCAGTGGTAGCTCTGAACCCAAAATTAATCAATTCAAAATCTTAATTCTTCTTCCTAACAGAATTTTGAATTTTGCATTTTGAATTCAAAAAAGGTCAAGAACCATTCCAGAAGATTTATCATCAGTTGAATCAATTAATCCACAATAAAGCCCAGAAAAAGTTACATGATAAATACGCAATTTGTCCAATTTATTCGGCAGTTATTACATTGACAAATAAGTTAGTATGGGTTTTGGCTCATCCAGATAGTAAAACTTTTTAGCGCCTATTGTACTCCAAACGAAAAATCAAGACTTTTCTGCCCCTATTTCCGCACTCATTCTTATCTCGGCTCAATGCCAAGTGTATCAATACCCACAGTTGTTAATGCGATAACACCAATCAGCACGCCAAGACCTAGCGCTCTACGAAAATAATTAACGCCTTGAAATAATTCAAGCCACGCCCAAGTAAATAAAGAGCCAAAAGCAACTGCGTTTAACACTGTATTCCCAACACCTGTTGTAAAAACTAATTTGAGCAAACTAGCTCCTATCCAAACAATAAGCGGTAAGTTTGGCATCTGAGCTAAAACAATTTTGCCCTCGCTGTCACGGAAGATTTTATCGAATAATGTATTTTTCATCATTTTAAATTTAAATTGCCACAATTAGCCGAAATTATTAACTTACAAAAACTACCATTCACATGAAAACATTCACGTTTCTCCCCTATCAACCACCATTATGCTGAGATTAGAGCGGCAAAGCATATTCAGATGTAGCAGTGGCAACATTTGGTGGCATCTGTTAGTAAATACTCGTTTGACGACATCTCTTTAAAAGCATCTACCGTAGGAATTACAGCCGATGATTAGGTTTACTTAATGCGATTTCTATACCCTTATCTACACGGAAGCAACCTAACCGAGATTAGCGATAGCGAAATGCCTGCTTGATCTCGGTTTAACAGTATTAAGCTGTTGGGCTTTTAATTTGAACATCAAGGGCGGGCAGGATGCCCACCCCACAAGAGTTAGATTGAATGATGGTATGCACATTATAGGATTGTCAGCTTACCCCTACGGTAGAGGGAAACTTTCACCTTCCGTTTTGAAGGCCAGCAGGGTTGGTGGCAACCTTGCTGAGTTTAATCAGTTATTACTGTTTTGGAGGTCGTTAGCACTTCTCTTAGCTGTGTCTGGGTAGACAGAACCCCATTGTTTTAGAGCTTCGCCAGATTCTTTAGCAATTCTTTTAGCTCTTTCACCAGCAGCATTTTCTGTTTGGCGAGCTTCTTTGTTCCATTCTCCTGTAGTTTTGGGTCTATCAGCATCATCCTGATGTACAACTTTGTCCAGCTTTCTGGTTACAGAGTTGCTACTACTTCCAGATTCAATACTAGAATCTAAGCTTGTTGCTAGAACTAAAAAACCAACTAAGGCCACAGCAAAAAAGCGCTTAAATTCAAAGCTTTGATAAATAGACTTAATAGTCTTTAGCGCTTTAGTAAATAAATTTGCCATCATTGTACTCCATCAATTCAATGTAAATGACTTTTCACTTAAGTAAGTAGGCGAAAAGAAATCAAACTATGTTAAGCAAAGTAAAAACTATTGAAATTTGCTCGTAGTGAGGGCTTCAGCCCTCTTTCCTAGGGCTAAGAGCCGCTGACTACCAACCTTGAATTATTTACGCCAACCTACTTATAGCGTTTCCTAGTCTGCTGAGGTACAAATCTCTGCGTACCTCTGCGCTTTACTTTGCGTCCCTTTGCGTTTCCAAATATTATCTGTACCTCACGTAACTCTTAATCGCTATAGCAGAGCTTTATTGGTTAGCTAATAATCTGAATTAGCCATGTTCAGTAAAATCATCTTGGTTATATCACCAATTTAGCTGCCACCAACACAATTCAAAATTAGCAATAAAAAGCTAGTTATTCATCTAACAAAAGTTATAAAGTATTTATAGACTAAGGAAGTTTTTTAATACTGCTACATATAGTAAACTGCATCTGCGGCGCTCAATAGGGGGGTGGGTATATAGCAATCCTAAATCATTTGTGAAACTTGCAACCTCTCTGATTATTCTCTTTCCCTTGGCGTTCTACAGCCCTTTGGGCAAGAGCCTACGGCACGCTTCGCGAACGCTGCGTGCGGGCGTCTTGGCGGTTCGTTTAAAAAAAAACTGTTCACAAATCAAATAGGATTGCTATAGCAGGGCAAACGTATCTAAATTACTCTAGATCACAACCAAGGTGAAGAACCAACGGAAAAATCGATGTGGAGTTTATGCTTGTGTTGATAGCGAAAGCGATGCCCAAGCTTTATCGGTGGTAAATAATATCACCATTAGCATCACGTCCTTTAGTTCTATCACAGGTAATTTTCTCTGCTCTTAGTTTGTCAATTACCCAGCCTATAAAATTTCTATGTGCTTTTAAATGATGAATCATTTCATCTTCATCAGTTTCCCATTTCCTTTATGTCATTTATCTCCTCATCCCGTAATAAGATTTTCATTGGAAAGATGCAGTTTATTAAAAACTTCTTCGGCTGAAACACCAATAATTTTACTATTACTCATATCTTCATCCCGTAATTCTGCCTCTTGTAACCATTAATCTGCAATTTGTTGGTCAATTTCACCAACTTGTCCTAAATGTTCAAGAAGACGCGCGATCAATGATGCTAGAGAATCATTTGGTAAAGCCAGGATTTGAGCTTCAAGTTGTCCATCTGTCAATAAATTATTCAATCTCCCTACAATAACTAATTATACATTAGCGCTTATGTTCACTATACCCACTCAAAGGCTTCACTAAGCCGTGATTAACAAATTTTTACTCAAGAAACAGCAAATTCTGTATATTGCCGAATTTCAGGGGATTTGAAGGCTAAAATTATGTGCGCTTTTGGTATCCCCGCAGCAACCAACTCATTAGCAATTCCCTCTTCTGTACCATCATGTTGAATCCAAAGTTTATGATCAATTAAATCAATATGTAACAAAGTTCCATAGATAAGATAACCATTTTGCCAGCCTGACTCAACTAATAAATAAAGATCATTTTTTTCATCTAATACTAGTTCAAGTTTAACTTGTTCATCATTGCCAAGAAAATCAGCATATTCTTCGAGAATCTTTTTAATAATTAGACGATATTGATTAGTTAAGGAATCCATCTCACAATTACCTCCTGTTCAGTATCGAAGCCAAATAAACGAATCACACCATCTTCAATTAAGGTTCGACCAGCTTCTTCTTCAAAAACTGTTTTGCAAGTGCTTCCACTCACAGCAAGAAATAATTTATATTCAGGATAATAACGCGCTAATAAATGTTCATTAAAAAATTAAACCTGTAAAGCCTCTTGCCAGTGGGATAAAGTGAGCTTAGTAATTTCACCCTTTTCTAAGATATATATTTGCTGTAAACACTTGAAAAAAGCTTGTGCGTAGATTTCCAATCCCAACAACCGAAGACATTTCAAAATTCTGGTTATACGCATATGATTGTGATTGCCCCAGTGAACCCATACCTGCTTGCGCTGTGAAAATGATTGAGACAGGGTAATCTCAACCTTAGCGCCTTCCATTTCTGAGCATGATAATCCATAAAAGTCAAGCATCAATTTTAAAGATTTAGTCAGATGGGTTCTCAAATCTTCTCTATTCCTGAAAGCCTGGATATCTTCCTCTGTTAAAATTGGTGCGTGAGGATTAAAGCGGCTCTTCTCTGTCAGTGGAAATAACCACTGAATATAATCATGGGTCTTTTCTAACCATTCATGATCTTGCTGCCATATCTGTTCTATCATTCGCCCGCGAACGTCTGAGGACTTTTTTGAATAAAACTGAAGAATTGGAGAATCTATGTTCATGTACTATTTTTCTAGATGAGATTAGATTCTTAAAGTATAACTAGCTATTTTTTGTAAAATTCACGTACATCCGCCCTAAATTGACTTATGAATGCAGCACCAATGAACACTTCTCATCATTCCCCCTCACCCATTCGCGTCGGTGTCCTCGGTTTTGGTGGACTCGGACAAGCAGCGGCTAAAGTCCTGGCTGGAAAACGGGAAATGATTTTAGTCGCAGTCGCAGACCAAAAAGGCTATGCTTACTCGGCGGAAGGTTTAAATACTGATGGTTGCATTGCAACTTACCAATCTCAAGGTTCTGTAGGTTATTTAGAACCAGTTGGTACATTATCAAATCAGAGTATTCAAGATTTAATCGCCAGCACCCAAGGTGTAGAGGGGTATTTCCTGGCTTTACCCAACTTACCAAATGACTTTATTCCCACTGTCGCTAAAGAGTTTATCAAAGCCGGTTGGCGGGGTGTGCTGGTGGATGCGATTAAACGCACCAGTGCAGTAGAACAACTCTTGGCGATGAAAGAGGAACTGCAAGCTGCGGGAATTACTTACATGACAGGCTGTGGTGCAACACCTGGATTGTTAACCGCCGCTGCTGCATTAGCCGCCCAAAGTTACGCCGAAATTCACAAAGTCGAAATTACCTTTGGGGTGGGAATTGCTAATTGGGAAGCTTACCGCGCTACCGTCCGCGAAGATATTGGACACATGCCTGGTTACACTGTAGAAGCAGCTAGGGCGATGACTGACGCCGAAGTAGAAGCCCTATTAGATAAAACTAATGGCGTGCTGACCTTAGAGAATATGGAACACGCCGATGATGTCATGTTAGAAGTGGCCGGAATATGCGATCGCGATCGCGTTACAGTTGGTGGTGTAGTCGATACCCGCAACCCCAAAAAGCCCCTCAGCACCAACGTTAAAATCACAGGGCGCACCTTTGAAGGTAAAATTTCTACCCATACCTTTACCCTTGGCGATGAAACCAGCATGGCAGCTAATGTCTGCGGCCCCGCCTTTGGCTATCTCAAAGCCGGTCAGCAATTGCACCAGCGGGACATTTATGGCATATTCACCGCAGCGGAAATTATGCCCCAGTTTGTTAGATAATACCAAACTCCCTTAATTCGTGATTTCAACAGCACCCACCCCCAACCCTTCCCTGAGAGGGAAGTCAAAAGGCACTTTTTACGGGGTGGGTTTCTTCTGGAATTTTACCTTTTACCTTCAGTTTAAGTTTTGTAAGAATTTATCGTTTCCTCTTCAATTAAAGATGGGGGTGTTTGCATGACAAATGGCAGATTAGCACCCACAAGACCCCTTTGGATAAGTTCTGACGTTTCACTGAAAACCACAAATAGAGGATAGATAGTATTAGCCCCCTCACTCAAAATATGGCTGTAGCGGGGGTGCATCATCCACTCATATTCCTTATCTAGCCAAACCTGGGTTTGTCGCCAGCGTCCCAACAACTCAGAAAAATGTTCATGGGGGCGATGAATAAACAGCAAAATTTCAGCCCCGGTTTTGATTTTCCACTCCGGGTCGCACATCAAAATAGCGACATCACAGGGTAGACAGAGAGTTTGTGAGGTTTTTGTTTGGTTTTCCCGCAGCCGGACAATGGGTAAAGGAATAGTGATCACACTTTCATCTGGACGGCGGAGACTGGGAATCATTTCCCAGTATGGGCGATGCTGCTTCAATAATGCGATCGCCGCCAGATGATGGCTATACTCCGCCAAGCTAGCTTCGTAGAGATATTTTTGCACAGGCATAGTTCTGTGAAGTATGAATTAACCAAAATAATCAATCTGGGAGGTGGAAACAAGGATGAAAAACTAACTGTCGGCTGAATATGTACAGTTAGGAAAATACAATTTTCATCTTTGTTCCTGCATCTTGTCTTTAATCATCAGCTAGCCTAAAGTTTCAAATACCTTGAACATAGGCAGATACATTGCCAGCAAAATCGTCCCCACCATACCCCCCAAAACCACAATCATAATCGGTTCCAGAATACTGGTGAGTGCTTTAACTGCCTGTTCCACCTCATCTTCATAGAAATCAGCAACTTTCATCAACATCGCATCTAATTCCCCAGTTTCCTCACCGATGCTAATCATTTGAATTGCCATCGCCGGGAAAACAGATGCTTTTTGCAAAGCGATGCTAATCATGCCTCCTTGTTGAATTTCTAAACGCGCTGCATCTATAGCATTAGCAACCACCTGGTTTCCCGATGTATCTCGCACAATTTCCAAAGAAGTCAGAATTGGTACACCAGAACGAGTTAGAGAACCAAAAGTACGGCTAAAGCGGGCAATTGAAGATTTTTGAATCAAGTCGCCAAATAAAGGCATCTTCAAAGAAAGACGGTCGATATTTTCCCGACCAACGGGAGTTTTGTAATACAGATTATAGGCAATTTTCAGGGCTATAACAACACCAAAGACAACTGCTAACCGCCAACTTCTCAATATTTCGCTACAAGTCATCAAAAATTGGGTTAGAGGAGGCAATTCCACTCCTATATCTTTGAATATCTTCGCAAAAATGGGAATGAGAAAAATCGTCATGCCCAAAAAGATAGCAGTTGCTAAAAAACCCACAACCGTGGGATAAGCCAAGGCTGATTTAATTTGGTTTTGTAATCGGGCGACATCTTCTAATAATTTGGCTAAACGATTGAGCACTTCATCGAGAACACCACCAACTTCCCCAGCCTGAATCATACTCACATACAAACCATCAAAGCAGTCAGGATGCTTACGCATGGAATCTGAAAGATTAGCTCCGCTTTGAACATCTAGGCTAATGCTCAAAAGAGCATTCTTCAGCTTAGGATTAGTACACTGTTCAGACAGCACTCCTAGACTTCTGACTATTGCTACCCCCGCATTCACCAAAGCCGCAAGTTGACGAGAAAAAACCGCCTTATCCCTAATAGAAACTTTTACCAGAGAATCCTGGAATTTTTTAAAGTTGAAATTTGCCTGAAAGCCTTGAGATTGTTTAATATCTTGGATTAAAAAACCCTGATCTCTGAGATTAGTCCGAGCTTGTACCAAGGATTCGGCAATAACTTTTTCAGTTCTGGATTTTCCTTGGGAGTCCCGAAAACGGGCAAGATAAGTTGGCATAGATTACTTACTTAATTCAAAATTCAAAATTTGAAATTCAAAATTAGAAATTTGGTAATTATATTATTTGTTAGTGATCACTAGTCAATAGCTGGCAACTACTTACAACTAACAATTATCTACATTACCAGTCCTAATCAAGGTAAAAATTTAATGCGCTTTAGCCGCCCCTGCACCTGGTCTTGCACCTGGTGGTGGCGCAGCGGCACCAATCAGCCGCTGAATTTCATCTGGCTTAGAAGTCTTAGACATTGCTGCTTCAAAGGAAATGGTTCCGGCTTTATATAAATCAGCTAAAACCCTCTCCAAAGTTTGCATCCCCAATTTACCACCAGTCTGGATAGCCGAGTAAATTTGAGCGGTTTTGCCTTCTCGAATTAGGTTAGAAATAGCGGGAGTAACGATTAAAATTTCTTGCGCCATTGTCCGACCATATTCGCCTGGTTTGGGATTTTTCTTAGGCACTAAAGTTTGGCTAAACACTGCCACTAAGGAGTTAGACAACTGTACCCGCACCTGGGTTTGTCTTTCATGTGGAAAAACGTCAATGATCCGGTCAACAGTCTGAGCCGCTGAACTGGTGTGCAGGGTGCCAAATACCAAGTGTCCTGTTTCCGCAGCGGAAATTGCCAAAGAAATGGTTTCCAAATCGCGCATTTCCCCCACCAGAACAATATCTGGATCTTCCCGTAAAGCTGCTTTCAAAGCATTAGCAAAGGATTTGGTATCTTCGCCGAGTTGTCGTTGGTGAACCAAGCTTTTAATTGGTTCATAGACAAATTCAATCGGGTCTTCCACAGTCAAAATATGCTCTGCCCTAGTGCGATTAATCAAGTCAATCATTGCTGCTAGGGTAGTTGTCTTACCAGAACCTGTGGGGCCTGTCACCAGAATTAGCCCTCTAGGCTTTTCGGACATTTCCCGCACCACATCTGGCAGACCTAATTTTTCAAAGTTAGGAATTTTAGAACTTAAGGCCCGCAAGCAAGCGGCATAAGAACCACGCTCTTTATAGACATTCACCCGAAAGCGAGCTAGACCCTTAACACCATAGGAACAATCCAACTCCCAGTTCTGCTCTAAGGTTTTACGCTGGGTGTTATTGAGCATACTAAAAATCAGCCTTTGGCATTGATCGGCGCTCAGTGCTTGGTCTCCAATGGGGGTGAGTTTGCCACTCAAACGGAAGTAGGGAGGTAAACCTGCGGATAAATGTAGATCCGAGCCACCCATTTCGATCAACTGCTCCATCAGGTCTTCAATCATCATTTCCATAGTGTCGCTCCGCTCCCATTCAAAATTTAAAAAAAATGCACAATGCCAATAAGTAGACAGAAATTAATCAATAGCTTGAAGTCAAGATCAATTTGATCACTTCTGCCTTCTGGCTCTAATCTATAAACCGAGGTGTCATACAGTAGGGACAGTCTAGCCATTCCGGTTGTAATTCGGCATTACAAGTCAGGCAGGTAAGACCACTTTTACGTTTGGCTTTTAACTCAGCTTCCAAACCAGTATCAGTAAATGTCACCCGATCCACCTCTTCGAGAGTGGTGGCACCTTGGCGCACTAAGTCCAGACTGTAAGCAAGCAGTGTTTTCATGCCCTCTTCTACCGCCACTTCCTTAATCCGGTCTGTGGATGCTTCTTTATTGATTAGGGTTTGCAGATTTTCAGTGATCCGCATGACTTCATAAACGCCACAACGTCCCTTATAGCCGATGCCATTACACTTTTGGCAAACCTGATTTTTGGCTTTAGCTTCCGCTAGGTTTTCTGGTGGTACGATATTAGCCTTGTAGAAAGTTACTCCCACATCTGCGGTAGATGTTAGACCATAGCGAGCTAGTTCCTCAGTGGTGGGATTATAGGGAATCCGGCAATCAGAACAGACTCGCCTTACCAAACGTTGTGCCAAGACGCCAATCAGGGAACTAGAAACCATGAAAGGTTCAATGCCCATTTCTCCCAATCGAGCGATCGCACCA
The DNA here is from genome assembly GCF_014697195.1 of Cylindrospermum sp. FACHB-282. GTDB lineage: Bacteria > Cyanobacteriota > Cyanobacteriia > Cyanobacteriales > Nostocaceae > Cylindrospermum. The sequence goes on from NZ_JACJRJ010000069.1 coordinate 21,126, forward strand.
GGGGCATCATTAGTGTGTAAGGTTGTCAATACCAAGTGACCTGTCAAAGCCGCTTCAATCGCTGTTTTCGCCGTTTCCTTGTCCCGTGTTTCACCCACCAGCAACACATCTGGATCTTGGCGCAAGAAAGCCCGCAAAGCTGTAGAAAAATCCAGCCCTTTCTCTCGAATCACCTGTACTTGAGTAATCCCTGGAAGACTGTACTCAATTGGGTCTTCTACCGTACTAATGTTAATTCCTGGATCATTTTTTTCTGCTAATGCCGAATACAACGAGGTTGTTTTCCCCGAACCAGTTGGCCCTGTCACCAAAATCAAGCCGAAGGGACGGCTGACCATATCTTGGACAATATGCAAAGTCTCTGGATCGGTAATTAACTTATCCAATCCCAATTGGGTAGAGGAGTTATCCAAAATCCGTAGTACCACCTTTTCCCCATAGCGACTGGGCAAGGTATTTACCCGGAAGTCTACTTTCCGTCCTTCAAACATCCGACGGATGCGTCCATCTTGGGGTAAACGCCGCTCGGCAATATCTAGATTGGAGATAATTTTAAAGCGGGCTGTGACTGCGGGGATGATTTTTTTCGGCATCAGGGGGAAAGCCTCACGCAGCACCCCATCTTTCCGAAAGCGAATACGTAAGTTTTCTTCTTGTGGTTCGACGTGAATATCAGAAACACCCTCATGCAAGGCTTTGGCGAGGATTCTGTTGACGAGATTGATGACTGGCGCATCCTCGGCCTCTTTCATCCCCTTTGCTAGATCATCCTCTGTATCATCAGCAGGAGCCTCATCTAAATCCAGATTATCGAGATTTTCTAAATCCTTACTAATATCTGTTGAGCTTTCTTGATCCAGGTGCTTTTGCCGCACAGCTAAGTCATCCAAGTATTGGTTGATTAGCTGTTGGTAGTCCTCCTGGGTAATTACCATCCGCTGCAATGCCAAGCCTTGGGGGCGCAAGATGCGGTTCAGGTCATCGGAAGCTTCTAGATTATCCGGATCGACCATTGCCACTAAAACACAAGGGGGGGTTTGTTCTTCGTGTTTCGACAGTGGCACTAAACGATGGCGACGACAAATATCCACCGGGATTAGGGTTTCAATCAGACTCCCCACCATCGTGTTGCCAATTTGGTTGACTTCCAGATCGAGGGATTCAACGCCGTATAGTATTTTTAGTTCAAATAATTGTTGTTTTTTGTATTGCCGGAGCAATTCAGGTGATAATTGTTGCCCAGTGATTGACTCCAGTACGTCTGTCAGTGGTACACCAGACTTGCGGCTATCAATCAGCGCCTGCCTCATCTGTTCGCTATTGACATAGCCAGATTGCACCAGCTTGTTGCCGAAGGGCGAAAACTCGGTTCTTGTAGTTAGAGCGGTACTGCGCCGTTGTGGTGAGGAGTAAGTCATAAGCAATGAGTGGAGAAACCTCTTGTTAAATTATTCCCAGACTGTGGTGCAGAATGCTCATTTATACTGAATAAAATTTGTGTCTGAATTTTTTCTGCTCAAAGGTTTTTGTAGTTCCTCCAGTACTCATGCTGATGATTGAGCGAAGATCATTGATCGTCTCATGGTGAGATTTTAAGTAGTAATTAGTTAAAAAACTGACTTATGATGAGGGGCGATGGAAATTGAGCGCCCCTCGTTCACAAGATGTACTCTTGGAGCTACCCTAGGGAAAAACCTGTCCAAAATTGGCGGTTCCAACCCTAGAGGGCGGCTTTTAGAATCTCGTTTTCACCGCTGCGCGTCCTTTGTGTACGCATCTAACGAGTAGATTTTGGATCAGGAACCGCCAATGAAAGGATAACTTTAGTGAAACCCTACCCGTTCGGGTTACCGCCCTCGGGGCGTCTACGCTAATGCGTTCATCATTTGTCACAATAATGAAGACGGTAACATCACTTCCAGAAAAATGTCGGCAATAAAATCAGCTTGATTTGCTAATCGTGAATGCTAACGGTTACCAAATATGCCGACACACTGCCATCAACAGTATCTGGAATACGATGAGACAATGATGGACGAAAATAAACAGGTAAACAATACAAGCCAGCAATTGGGTGAACCAACAGAGGTAAAGCAAGCAATGATGAGCGACTCCCCAGCCCAAATTAACTCTAACGAATCTGGCAGCGAGGTTACTGAGCAAGTGGCAGCCCAAACCAATATACCGGGAGATACGGCATTTACACTAGAAGATGGCGTCGCTGCGGCACAGAAGGCTGAAGTAGATACGGCCGCAATGGCCGAATTGACTCAACAAAATGAGTCTCTCAAAGCGCAACTAGATGAGCGGAGTACTCAATATATGCGGATTGCCGCTGATTTTGAGAATTACCGCAAACGCACCCAAAAAGAAAAAGAAGACCTAGAGGTGCTCTCAAAGCGGAACACGATTATGGAGGTGCTGCCAGTAGTCGATAATTTTGAGCGGGCGCGATCGCACCTCAAACCGCAAACCGACGGCGAGATGACAATTCACAAAAGTTATCAAGGGGTTTACAAACAATTAGTCGATTGCCTCAAGCGCCTCGGTGTATCACCCATGCGTCCCGAAGGTCTAGAATTTGATCCCAACCTCCATGAAGCAGTCATGCGGGAACCTACGGATGAACAACCAGAAGGAACAGTGTTAGAAGAGTTAGTCCGCGGCTATTTCTTGGGCGATCGCGTGCTGCGCCATGCAATGGTGAAAGTGGCTGCTCCCAAGCAAGATGCATCACCTGCACAGGAAAATCAGTCTAGTCAGGCTAACAGTTAAACTGTACTGTAGTCGTTGCCTTAGTGACTAAAGGTGACTAGGCTTTAGCAAGGGTGAGCTTGATACACTGCCAACAGGAGAGATTCTGTTAACGGTTGGCCCCATTGTAGCCCGCCCTTTGATTGTTATCTCACACGGGGCGCGGCTCTCTGATCAACAGCCGCAAGCCGTCCTCCGGTCGGATATTGGGTTGTTCAATGGTCAAGTTGAACTATCTGTCTGGGTATATGCAGTTCGCGGGCAATCCACTCTCAAATAACCTTTTGTGGGGAAACTTCTTGCTTGCTGCCAGCAATCAAAGTAACAAATATAATATTTACGTTAATTGGCATTGGTAGCAAAATCAGGATAGTATCCAACACATTACTGTAAAGCAAATCGGTAAAAATACTGGTAAGTATGGGAAAAGTTATTGGGATCGACTTAGGCACTACTAATAGTTGCGTCGCAGTTTTGGAAGGTGGTCAACCGATTGTGATTGCCAACTCCGAAGGTGGGCGAACTACTCCTAGTATTGTGGGTTTTGGCAAGGGAGGCGATCGCTTAGTAGGTCAACTAGCAAAACGTCAAGCCGTAACTAATGCGGAAAACACAATCTACAGTATCAAACGATTCATTGGTCGGCGTTGGGAAGATACGGTCACAGAACGCGATCGCGTACCTTATGGCTGTGTCAAAGGTCGAGACGATACTGTAGATGTCCAAATTCGTGGACGTAACTACACCCCACAAGAACTATCCGCCATGATCCTCCAGAAGCTAAAGCAGGATGCGGAAAATTTCTTAGGTGAAGAAGTTACTCAAGCAGTAATTACCGTACCTGCATATTTCACAGACGCCCAAAGACAAGCAACTAAAGATGCTGGCACAATTGCCGGGCTAGAAGTCCTGCGGATCATCAACGAACCCACCGCCGCTGCCTTAGCCTTCGGTTTGGAAAAGCAAGACCAAGAGCAGCTAATTTTAGTATTCGACTTAGGAGGCGGAACCTTTGACGTCTCCATTCTGCAACTTGGGGATGGAGTTTTTGAAGTCAAGGCAACTTGTGGAAACAACCACTTAGGCGGAGACGACTTTGATAACTGTGTCGTTCGCTGGATGATGGAACGCTTTAAGGAAATAGAGAAAGTTGACATCTCCCCAGATAAAATGGCACTGCAACGCCTGCGGGAAGCAGCCGAAAAGGCAAAAATTGAACTTTCTAGTATGGTGAATACTTCAATTAACTTGCCGTTTATCACCGCCGATGAAACAGGCCCCAAGCATTTGGAAATAGAAATGGGGCGCTCCAAATTTGAAGAACTCACAGGCCATCTAATTGAAGGTGTCATCGAACCAATGAGCCAAGCGCTCAAAGACGCAGACCTCAAACCACAAGACATCAATCGAATTATTTTAGTAGGTGGTTCTACCCGCATTCCTGCCGTCCAAAACGCCCTAATCAAGTTTTTCAACGGCAAAGCCCCTGATCGTTCTATCAACCCTGACGAAGCCGTAGCACTGGGAGCAGCTATCCAAGCTGGAGTACTAGGGGGAGAAGTCGATAATCTCCTACTTTTAGATGTCACCCCCCTATCTTTGGGAATTGAAACTCTAGGAGAAGTATTCACCAAAATCATTGAACGCAACACCACAATTCCCACCAGCAAATCGCAAGTTTTTTCCACAGCAGTCGATGGGCAAACCTCTGTAGAAATTCATGTTCTCCAAGGTGAACGGGCTATGGCACGGGATAACAAAAGTCTCGGCAAATTTCTCCTAGCCGGAATTCCCCCCTCTCCCCGTGGTGTACCGCAAATTGAAGTATCTTTTGACATCGATGTCAACGGCATCCTCAAGGTTGGTGCCCAAGATAAAGGTACAGGCAGAGAGCAAAGTATCCGGATTACCAATACAGGGGGCTTGAGTAACAACGAAGTTGAACGGATGCGCCAAGAAGCGGAATTATTTGCCGAAGAAGACAGAAAACGTAAAGAACTGGTTGAACTCAAAAACCAAGCCGATAATTTATTGTTTAGTTACGAAACAACCTTAAAGGATAATAAAGAATTGATCGGCGATCAAATCAAAGCCAAGGCTAGTGAAAAAGTTTCAGAACTCCAAGCCGCAATGATTGACCCTAGCAAATCCTTAGTAGAACTGAAGCAGCTCCTAGAGGAATTTCAACAAACTCTATTTTCCATTGGTGCAGAGGTATACAACCGAGCAAACAGCCAAACTGATGAAAATGATCAGGCTGAAAATACTTCTGATATTTCCTTTACCCCAGAGCCAGACGCGTCCATGAGTGGAACGCTCATAGTTGTAAAAAATATAGACAAATATCTTTTACTTTGAAAGTGTTACCTTTACTGGGGAAACTACAATCCCCTGTATCCCATCTGCAAAAGCATTAGGGATTGCTTTTCTGA
>NZ_JACJRJ010000007.1 GCF_014697195.1 Cylindrospermum sp. FACHB-282
AGTGCTAGGAAGGCGCAGGGGAACAGTAGTATCCCTGACCAACCTACGAATACGAAGCGATCGCGCTTCAACCAGTCGTCTAGAGCGTCAAACCACCCTCTAGAACTGGGGGCGCGTCCAACTGCGATGGTCATTGCACAAAAATCCTCTTTTTTACTAAAATTGCCACGTTTTTAAGGCTGCACCGTCTTAGAAGTTTCCTCTATGAGCGGCTGCCGTGAGGAATTAACGTTTTTTTGAGAATCTCAGTTGCTCGCAAGCTGCTGAGATTATGAGAACTTACCGACTGAACCAGAGGGCATTTCTCAGGGTTATGGTATTACCTGTACTATTTGGCTAGTAACCTAGCTTGTAGTAACTTAATGATTTTTAACTTATCACATTAGTTCAGCTTTGCGCCGTATGTACGCAAGTGAACCCATCAATTATTTATTATGGATCTCAGCAGGCATCATAATTTTTACAATCTGACACAAATTTTCTCAGAAATCTCTAACTATCCAGCGGCTCCCTGAACTTGCAAGACATCCTGCTCCAATGGGACACTAGACTAGATAAGGAGAATATCTCACGGGCCAAGGTAGTTCAATGACGGCATCAACAACGATTAACAAAGGCGATCGCCTCCTACATCAAAACGTTCTCGGTTCTCGTCGGTTTAGCAACTACTGGTGGGCAACAATCGTTACTTTGGGAGCGACGGGCTTTCTTTTGGCTGGACTATCCAGTTATCTCAGAGTCAATTTACTACTAGTTACTGACGCAACTCAACTAATTTTCGTGCCTCAAGGATTGGTTATGGGGTTATATGGCACGGCTGGCTTGCTGTTAGCCTCATACCTGTGGCTGGTAATTTTATGGGATGTGGGTGGTGGCTACAACGAATTTAATCAGGAAACTGGTACATTTAAAATCTTCCGCTGGGGATTTCCCGGCAAAAACCGCCAAATTCAAATTGATAGCTCTATCCAAGATGTACAATCTGTGCGAATCTCCCTCAAAGAAGGTTTGAATCCCACTCGCGCACTTTATCTACGTGTCAAAGGTCGTCGGGACATTCCTTTAACACGAGTAGGACAACCGTTATCTTTGACAGAGTTAGAAACTCAAGGTGCTGAGTTAGCCAGATTTTTGGAAGTACCTTTAGAAGGGTTGTGAATTTTAGATTTGGGATTTGGGATTTGGATTTGGGATCACTGGAAAATACTGGCATCATATAATACTAAATTGCTTTAGTGTCTATTCTTTGAATTTCATCTAAAATCTAAATTCCCAAGTCCAAAATTGATCAGAGGAGATAAGATACTGTGGTTGAGTCAGTAATTGGCAATGCAGTTAAAATTTCCACAATTTTTGGTTGCCCTTTTAATTGTTGGGGCGTTGATGTTGGGAGGATGTTCTACAGAGCAAAATGCTTCTCGAGCTACTTCTCCAACCGCAACTGCTACCTCTAAAGCAACTGAGACAAGCAGCAAAACAACCACTGAAACAACATCAGTATCAGAAATTAGTAGTGAGAGTATTCCGGGAATGAAAGATTTACCACGGCTCGAAGGTAAAGCTACTGTGGTGATGACAGTTAAAGGCTCGCCGATTACTATCGAAGTAGATGGCACTAATGCCCCATATACGGCTGGTAACTTCGTAGATTTAGTGCAAAAGAAAGTGTACGACGGTTTAGTTTTCCATCGCGTGGTGCGCGAACCTCAACCGTTTGTAGTTCAAGGGGGCGATCCCCAAGGCAAAGACCCGCAATTTCCAGAGAATAGACTGGGTACAGGTGGTTATATTGACCCCAAAACTGGGACTGAACGCCGTATACCTTTGGAGATTAAGCCAAAAGGCGATAATGAAGCCATAGTTTACGGTAAGGTGATTACTAAACAGCCTTTGTTACAGCATAAGCAAGGTGCTTTAGCGATGGCGCGATCGCAAATGCCTGACTCTGCTTCTTCTCAGTTTTACTTTGCTTTGGCAGATTTGGGGTTCCTAGATGGTCAATATGCCGTGTTTGGCAATGTTACTCAGGGTTTCGATGTAGTTAGTAAAATTCAACAAGGCGATCGCATTGACTCTGCGAAAGTCACCCAAGGTGCAGAAAACTTGAAAACTGGTCAATAGTCAGTAATCATTAGTCAGTAGTCATTAGTCATTAGCAAATGGCAGATGACTACTGACAATTACCAAAATCCAAATAAATTACAAATTACGAATTATTTGAAGGTTGTTGTCACTGGTATTGGTCTAATTTCGGCTTTGGGTAAAAGCTTAAAGGATAGCTGGGAACAGTTACTTGCAGGTAAATCTGGAATTAAATTACATCAACCATTTCCAGAACTGGAAATACTTCCTCTAGGATTAATTTTTCAACAACCATCTGAATTAAATATTCTCACCCATAGGGTTGTTAACGCTGCACTGCTTGATGCCCAGTTGGTTCCACCGTTGTCTGATTGTGCGGTGATCATTGGATCGAGTCGCAGTTATCAAGCTTCATGGGAGATGTTAGCACGGCAGATGTCTGGGAAAGATCCCCGCCCAGCATCTTTAAATTTAGAGAATTGGTTAGACACCTTACCTCACATGAATGCCATCGCCTCAGCGCGGCAGATCGGTGCAACAGGGATAGTTTTAGCACCAATGGCAGCTTGTGCTACAGGAATTTGGGCGATCGCTCAAGCAGCTTTCCTCATTCAAACTGGGCAATGTCAACAAGCAATCGCTGGGGCTGTAGAAGCACCAATTACACCCCTGACTTTATCCGGTTTTCAGCAAATGGGTGCTTTGGCAAAAACTGGGGCTTATCCCTTTGATTTGCATCGCCAAGGCTTAGTATTAGGTGAAGGTGCTGCTGTGGTTGTCTTAGAATCAGCAGAGTTAGCACTAGCTAGGCAGGCAAAGATTTATGGCGAAATTCTCGGCTTTGGATTGACAACAGACGCATATCATGCGAATCAACCAGAACCTCAAGGAAAAAGTGCGATCGCCGCGATCAAGCAATGTCTAGAACGCAGTTGCTTAAAACCAACAGATATAGATTACATTCATGCTCACGGTACGGGTACCCTTCTAAATGACCGTGTAGAGAGCATGGTAATCCAGCAGATATTTCCCCAAGGGGTAGCAGTTAGTTCCACCAAAGGAAGCTCAGGTCATACCCTAGGTGCTTCGGGAGCTTTGGGCGTGGCTTTTTCCTTGATGGCTTTGCAAAATCAAATTTTACCGCCTTGTGTGGGATTGCAACAGCCAGAGTTTGATTTAGATTTCGTGACTGTAGCAAGTGAAAGTCAAATTCGGCGGGTGCTATGTTTGAGTTTTGGTTTTGGTGGTCAGAATGCAGTGATAGCCTTGGGTAACTGAGATTTTGTTTTTGATTGCTGATTCCGAGCCTGCCAGTGTGAATATGGATGTAAATGGCTCATTCTTTGGGTGTCGTTAATTTTGCCAGTATATAATTACTTCATTAGCGAAAAATCAACTGTTTCGATGTATTTATACCGGGACGCTCTGACATGAAATGGATCAAGCCATACCTTTGTTTCCTAGCATTTTCTTTACCTTTGTTTTCCCAAGCAGCACGGGTACAGGCTCAGTCCATACCAACAACAAAAACTTGGCAAATTAGTCAGGCTTTTAAGCCACCACAGCGAGAAGCACCTCCGGCAAGTGTTGGTGGTGCAACCCGTGGCATTTCTTGCTTAGAAGGTAACAAGCGATTAACCTCCTTAATACCTGCAAATAAATTGGGGCTGACCTTCTCTGAGCATCCTACTTTTTTTTGGTATATACCCACATCTCCAGTCAAAACTGCCCAATTGATCATCCTAGCTGATGCTGACAAAAGCGTATTTTATGAAACAGCTTTGACACTTCCCAATGTACCTGGAATTATTAGCTACACTATCCCTAGCAGTAACCCTCCCCTCGAAGTGGGTAAAACTTACCGCTGGTATCTGATGGTTCTATGTGATGATCAAGACTTCAGCAAAAATCCTAGGGTCGATGGTTGGGTAAAACGCACTCAACCAGAATCATCTCTGTCCCAGGCTCTTTCCAATTCAAACTTGCAACAGCTACCAAGCCTCTATGCAAACGCTGGAATTTGGCATGAAGCGCTGAGTAGTCTGGTGCAGTTACGACGTACAGAACGAAATAATTTAACAACTACTTTGAATTGGAGACAATTTTTAAACTCTGTAGGATTGAATGCGATCGCCTCTGAGCCATTAATTGATTGCTGCACGGTCAAAAAATAGTAAAACAGTTTTGTAATTTCCACAAAAATGACTTAAAAAACTCAAGACTCAGAACTACTGATATGTGGGCAAAGCTGAAACAGCAAATCTGGCAATGGCGGGTTGTGATCATTACAGTTCCCAATGTCACAGTCTTAGTGATTGCAATCCGGTTAACTGGATTGTTGCAATTGCTGGAATTGACAGCGTGGGATCAGTTTTTTATCCACCGCCCACAAGAGCCAGTTGATGCCCGCATTGTTATAGTTGAGATTAATGAGGCAGATGTCCATCAGCACAGGCAGTGGCCGATGTCTGATGCCACCCTTGCCAGCTTATTAGAGAAAATCAAGCAGCAACAACCTAGAGTCATCGGTTTAGACCTCTATCGGGACTTCCCCGTAAACCCCGGTCATTCAGACCTTGTTAATGTATTTGAGACTACCCCCAACTTAATTGGCATCCAAAAAGTTTCTGAGACTGATGATAGCGCTCCGGTGCAGCCACCTCCGGTACTGAAGCAACGCCAACAGGTTGGGGCAAACGACATACCTTTAGACGGGGATGGCAAAATCCGGCGGGGCTTACTGTACGTAAATTTAAAGAATGGCGAAGCCCTGACAAGCTTCGGGTTGAAACTGGCATTATTGTACTTGAAAGGTGAGGGGATTACTGATAGCGATCGCTCCCCAACAACCAACCCAAATTACTTGCAATTAGGTCGGGGTGTGTTCCCAATTTTTGAAGCTAATGATGGCGGTTACGTGGGGGCAGATGCGGGGAGCTACCAAGTATTATTGAATTATCGGGGACAAATAAAGCAATTTCCCAAAATATCCCTCACAGAAATATTAGAAAACCGCATCCCACCAGACTTAATGCGGGGACGAATAGTGTTAATTGGTTCAACTGCTGAGAGCTTGAAGGATCTGTTCTATACACCTTACACTAGTAACGTGTTTGCTGCCCCTGAGCGAATGGCGGGTGTAACAATTCATGCTAATTTGATTAGTCAAATTTTGAGTGCGTCTATAGATGGTCGTCCACTCATTCAGTGTTTACCTGAGCCTTTAGAATGGCTGTGGATTTTGGTTTGGTCTATCATTGGTGCTGCCTTGTGTTGGCAGAAACGCCACAGCCCTCACCTAGTTGCTATCAGTGTTTTCCTGGCAGCTGGTGGTTTGATTGGTAGCTGCTTTCTGGGGTTTTTGGTTGGCTGGTGGATTCCTGTAGTTCCGCCACTGCTGGCATTAGGGGGTTCGGCGATCGCAATTGCTCAGTATATTGCCCGTAGCGCTGCCGAAATGCAAAAAACCTTTGGTCGCTACCTGACAGATGAAGTAGTCGCCAATTTGCTAGAAACCCCCTCTGGCTTAAAGCTGGGAGGAGAAAGGAGAAAAGTCACGATTCTTGTATCTGACTTAAGAGGATTTTCCGCCATTTCCGAACAATTGCCACCAGAAAAAGTGGTAAAAATTCTCAATATTTATCTAGAAGTGATGACAGATGTCATCAACTATTACAAAGGTACGATTAATGAGTTTATTGGTGATGGCATCCTGGTGATGTTTGGTGCACCTATTAGTCGCCCAGATGATTCTCAAAGAGCGATCGCCTGTGCTGTTGCCATGCAATTGGCAATGGAAAAAGTGAATGATCAAAATGAAATCATGAATCTACCAATTCTAGAAATGGGAATTGGGATTAATACCGGGGAGGTTGTAGCGGGAAATGTTGGCTCTCAAAAACGCGCCCAATATACAGTCATCGGCAGTCATGTCAATCTAGCAGCTCGCGTTGAGACTTATACTGTGGGTGGACAGATTTTAATTTCTGAGTTTACCAGCAAAGATGCCAGCATTGAACTCAGAATTGATGACCAATTGCGAGTAGAACCGAAGGGCATCAAATCTCCCATTACCCTTTACGACATTGGTGGGATCGGCGGCAAATATAATCTCTTCTTACCCAAAAAAGCAGAGCATTGGGTGAAATTGATTGAGGAAGTACCTTTTGAGTATGTCGTTTTACAAGGGAAACACGCAGTCGGCACAGTTTTTCAGGGGAGATTAGTCAGCCTCTCAGAAACCGGGGCAGAATTGCAATCGCCCCATTCATTAGAAAATTTAAGTAATCTCAAGCTGAAGTTATTGACTGAACCAGAATTGCCTACCGAAGATGCAGATATCTATGCCAAGGTAATCAAACAATCCACCGTTGATCAGCACCATTATCTAATTCGGTTTACAGCCGTTCCCCCAAAGGCGATCGCATTACTCAATGCACTACGCCAGACAAATATGACCTAAAATCAGTGATAAACCTGCCAGCAGACCCAAAAGTTGAAATCTGGGTATGATAGGAAAGTAGATAAAACTTAAAAAATGTTCACAAAATGCTGATTCACTCCTCTGGCTTGTCCAAGGTCAAAGACTCAGTCACAGAAAAGATTTTTTTCGGCAATAAACCGACTGCCGAATTAATCGCCATTCTGAGCGTTTACTTTGTGCAAGGCATCTTAGGATTAGCGCGTCTAGCCGTCAGCTTTTTCCTTAAAGATGAATTATTGCTGAGTCCCGTTCAGGTATCCGTCCTATTGGGACTAGTAGCCCTACCTTGGATGATCAAGCCAGTGTATGGCTTTCTCTCCGATGGCTTGCCCATATTTGGCTATCGGAGACGTCCATACCTTGTGTTATCGGGCATCCTGGGAGCCGGTTCCTGGTTGAGTCTAGCAACAATAGTGCATACTAGCTGGGCAGCTACAATTGCGATCGCCCTGAGTTCCCTCTCCATCGCTGTCAGTGATGTGATAGTTGACTCCTTGGTTGTCGAACGGGCAAGAGTAGAATCACAAGCAAAAGCAGGTTCCCTACAATCCCTTTGCTGGGGTGCTTCCGCATTAGGAAGTTTGCTCACAGCATACTTGAGTGGTTTTCTTTTAGAACATTTTACCACCCGCGCTGTATTTTGCGTTACCGCTATCTTCCCCCTGATTGTCTCCGTATCAGCTTGGTTAATTGCCGAAACTCCCATCAGCAAAGATGACCAAAAGAGTCATAAAACCAACTTCCTCACCATCAAACATCAACTAGCAAAACTACGCCAAGCCATTACCCAAAAAGCAATTTGGCTCCCAACAGCATTTATCTTTATTTGGCACGCCACCCCCAGCGCCGATACAGCTTTTTTCTTCTTTACCACCAACGAACTACACTTTACACCAGAATTTTTAGGGCGAGTGCGCCTAGTGACGAGTTTTGCTTCCTTAATAGGAGTTTGGATTTTTCAACGTTTCCTCAAAACCATCTCCTTTCGGGTAATTTTTGCTTGGAGTATCATCCTATCCACAGCATTAGGAATGACAATGCTGATATTAGTCACTCATACCAACCGACTTTTGAGTATAGATGACCACTGGTTTAGTTTGGGTGATAGTTTGATTCTCACTGTGATGGGGCAAATCGCATTTATGCCAGTGATGGTACTAGCGGCGAGAGTTTGTCCCTCTGGAGTAGAAGCAACATTATTTGCCTTGCTGATGTCGATTTTTAATTTAGGCGGCATAGCTTCCCAGGGATTTGGGGTATTAATCATGCATTGGCTGAACATCACCTCAACTAACTTTGATTTGCTGTGGCTGTTAGTGTTGATTGCTAACCTCAGCCACCTGTTGCCCCTAGCATTCCTCAAGTGGCTACCAGAATCTGAAGAGAAGACTCAAACCATAACATTGTCAGTCAACAATGGGTAACTGATAGTCAAGAATTGATTTCCCATGAAGGCGCAAAAAATTGTCCTTGCGTTTTTGTGTATTGCCGCTAAAAAACAATTAAAAAACTTAAAATATCTCCAAACAAATGCATAAATTGAAACTTCAAGAACACCCAGACTTAGAAAAATCCTATACTCGTGAAGACTGGCAGAGAGGATATGAATCGCTAACCCAAGAATTTGATTATGGGATTGATGATATAGAAGGAGAAATTCCCCCAGAACTGCAAGGTACCCTATTTAGAAATGGCCCCGGTTTGTTGGATGTGAACGGACAAAGCATACATCACCCCTTTGATGGTGATGGAATGATTAGCCGAATTACCTTTAATAATGGTCGCGCCCATTTCCGTAATCGCTTTGTTCGCACCACTGGCTATTTAGAAGAACAAAAAGCCGGTAAAATTCTTTACCGCGGCGTTTTTGGTACTCAAAAACCCGGCGGTTGGCTGGCTAATATCTTCAACTTCCAACTCAAAAATATTGCTAATACAAACGTCATCTACTGGGGAGGAAAACTTTTGGCACTGTGGGAAGCAGCCGTTCCCCATCGCCTCAACCCCCACACATTGGAAACTTTAGGCAAAGAATCTTTTAACGGTGTTTTGTCAGCAGATGAAGCTTTTAGCGCCCATCCCCGCCTTGACCCCAGTTGCGCCCAAGATGGCGGCGCACCTTGCTTAGTAAACTTTTCAATTAAGCCGGGACTCTCAACCAAAATTACAACTTTTGAGTTAAACACAGCAGGTGAAATTGTTAGAAAACACGTCCATAGTGTCCCCGGTTTCTGTTTCATTCATGATTTTGTCATTACTTCTAATTACTGTATCCTCTTTCAAAATCCTGTCACCTTCAATCCCTTACCTTTCGCTTTAGGAATGCTTGGTGCAGGGGAATGCATCAAGTTTCAGCCCAATCAGCCAACTCGGATTATAGTTATCCCCCGAACTCCCCAAACAGAGCCACAAGGGGTAAAAATTCTGGAAACTTCATCTGGTTTTGTTTTCCATCACGCTAATGCATTTGAGGTAGGAGATGAAATTGTGATTGACTCTATTTGCTATGAAGCTTTACCAGAAGTCGAACCAGCAAGCGATTTTCGCCAAACTAATTTTGAGGCTATTTCCCCAGGACAACTATGGCGGTTTGACCTCAACCTGAAAGAGAATACAGTGCAGCGGGAGTTGATTGAAAGCCGCTGTTGTGAGTTTCCCAGTATCCACCCTGATAATGTCGGACGCCCTTATCGCTATTTATACATAGGTGCGGCTCATGCAGAGACTGGGAATGCTCCCTTGCAAGCAATTGTGAAAATTGATTTAAAGTCAGGGGAAAGACAATTGTGGAGTGCTGCACCTCGTGGTTTTGTAGGTGAGCCGATTTTTGTCCCCCGTCCAAATTCCCAACAAGAAGATGATGGCTGGGTGCTGGCTTTAGTTTATGATGCGGCTCATCACCGTTCAGATATGGTGATTTTGGATGCTAGTGATTTTCACAAAGGAGCAGTTGCGCGACTACATCTCAAACATCACATTCCCTATGGTCTGCATGGGAACTTTACTTCTGAGGTTTTTCTGGCAAATTAATTTCTACATCAACTAAGGCTTTAGCTCTTGCCTCATCGGGAAGGTAGAGAGACATTACAACAATAAAGCAAAAAAAAATGTAACGAAATTTACAGAATTTTGATTTTCTCAAAAAAAAGGGCTAGACTAGCCATACATAAATTCGGTTTGCGAATATAGGGTGATGAGGAGAAAATCTTATGGTTTCAACCCCTCTGCGATCGCTAGAAAATCATTCTCCAGCGCATATTTGCCCATTTGATCAAGCTTGTAGCTACTTAGAATGGGCGGCTAAAGAATTAAAACTAGATCAAGGTTTATTAGAAATCCTCAGCCACCCGCGTAAAGTGGTGACAGTTTCCATTCCCGTAAAACTGGATAATGGAGAGGTGCGGGTTCTAGCCGGACATCGGGTGCAACACTCTGATGTTTTAGGCCCCTACAAGGGGGGAATTCGTTACCATCCGGCTGTGACACTGCGGGAAGTGTCAGCTCTAGCAATGCTGATGACTTGGAAATGTGCGTTGGTAGGTATTCCCTACGGTGGCGCTAAGGGAGGTATTCCCATAGATCCCAAGCGCTACACCGTCGGCGAATTAGAGCGCATCAGCCGTCGTTATATCAGCGAGTTAATTAAAGACATCGGCCCCGCTGTAGACATACCTGCACCAGACATGGGTACTTCTGCCCGTGAAATGGCTTGGATGATGGACACTTACTCTGTAAATGTCGGTCATGCTGTGCCTGGGGTGGTGACTGGGAAGCCGCTTTCCATTGGTGGTTCGCGGGGACGGGAAATGGCCACCGGACGCGGTGTCATGATTGTTGTCCGTGAGGCCCTGGCAGATCAAGGTAAATCCCTGGTAGGAGTGCGAGTTGTCATTCAAGGTTTTGGCAATGTTGGCTGTGCCGCAGCTGAATTACTACACCAAGAGGGAGCGAAGGTGATTGCTGTTTCCACAGGTGCTGGAGGCGTATTTTCCCAAACCGGTCTTGATATTCCTGCCTTAAAAGCCTACGCCGCTAACAACCGTAAGAGTGTTGTGGGTTTTCCCCAAGGGGAGTCAATTAGTAATGCAGATTTACTTACTTTACCTTGTGATGTGTTGATTCCAGCGGCTTTGGAAAACCAAATCACTGAGGAAAATGTCAATCAGGTACAGGCCCAGATTATCGCCGAAGCTGCTAACGGCCCAGTTACCCTTGAGGCTAATCTATCCCTAGAGGCGCGGGGTGTAACGGTGTTACCAGATATTTTGGCCAATGCTGGCGGTGTAGTGGTGAGTTACCTGGAGTGGGTACAGGGTCTTTCTTACGTATTTTGGGATGAGGAACGGGTCAACCGGGAAATGGAGCACTTGATGGTGCAGGCTTATCGCCAGGTGATTCAACAGTCAAAGACGCGGCAGGTTACTCTCAGGTTAGCAGCTTATACCCTGGGGGTGGGTAGAGTGGCCCAGGCGCTAACTGATAGGGGTTTGTATCCTTAATTTTCTTGATGTTGATGATTTGAGGTGAATCAAAGGTAAAAGTCCAAGTCAGGATTTTTACCTTTGATTTTTTATGGTGTTTTCTGAAGATGATCAGAAAAACTAAATATGAAGCTAGAAAACAAAACACCGCTAAAATTCGCCCATATCAATGAAGTTTTGATAAAAAATCTTATCTTAGGTGATTTGTAGCTATCTTTTTCAAATTTTACTCTACATAATTCATGATATAAATGCAGAGAATATTATATACATCAGTAGTTAACTAGCATTTTAATACACAAAATAACCTGGTGAAAAAAATGAGTTCAATGGGTTTTAAGGCTTCTACCGTTTCAGCTTCAGTGCTTCTTGGTACCCTCACAACCTTGTGCATTGGTGCGCCCCAGGTAAATGCAGCCCTTTTAGTTGCCAATAGTGATAGCAACAGTATTATTATTTTTGATGAAAATACTGGCAACTTTCTGGGTAACTTTACAACTCCTAGTAGCGGTGGGTTACGCGCTCCCGATGACTTAACTTTTGGACCAGACGGCAACCTCTATGTTAGTAGTGGTGGTAACTCTAACCTCAACCTGCTTGACTCCTTATATCCAACTGATTCTGCGGTACTGCGCTATAGCCCAACTGGAGAGTTCTTGGGTGTAGCGGCTTCTGGTAATGGATTGATTCGCCCCTACGGCAATGCATTTGGCCCAGATGGTACTCTCTACGTTAGTAGTTTCCGCAGTAATCAGATATTGAAATTTAACCCTGTTACAGGGGATTTTTTAGGTGTCTTTGCTTCTGATAATAATAATGGTCAAGGGTCACTTAACGGGTTGAATGGCCCCAATGGTCTGGTGTTTGGTCCAGATGGTAGCCTGTATGTGACCACGGAGGGTACGGCTAATGATGCTGATGGTAATCTCGCGTTTCCTTATGAAAGCCAGGTGTTGCGTTACAGTCCGGCTCAAGTAGCTGGTACTGAGCCAACGACAAATCCCACTGTCTTGATCTCTCAGCCTACCCCATTACCGGAAAGTTTCGGTTTTGTGAGTTTGCTGGGTTTAGCGATCGCACCCAACAATGATATTTTAGTTAGTGACTTTGCTGGGGGTATCCGGCGTTATAACTCAGATGGCTTGTTGCTTGAGACTTTATCTACTAATTACACAGGCACTAATCCCAGTAACAATTTTATTGGTGGCTTAACTTTTGGGGCTGGTAGTTCTAGTAATAATCTCTATGCTGCTGGGTTTGACTTTACTAATAACAACCTTGGCTCAATCTTAGCTTTCAATGGGGCTACAGGCAGTTCTACAAATTTTACTGGTAGTCAATTTACTAACAGTAGTCTGGTGCGTCCTATCGGTATTACTGCTGTACCAGTGCCAGAAAAGTACAGTATGTTAGGGGGTCTGTTAGCCCTTGGTGCATTCTCTATTGCTACTGGGAAAAAGCGCCAAAATTTGGGCTAATCTCATCAGACCATTACCCCTGTTGCCGTACAATTACCACTTTATAATTCATATAAATTGAATAATGGGTTATATTCCCATCTCTGGCAGATGTTATCAGCTGAAGCAAGTTAGTACTGGTTGTATTACCTGTCACTTAACAAGTAACATAACCAGATACTAGCTTTGACACTCCCCGGCATAAATGCACGGGGATTCTTGGTTCAAAGAGACCACTTAAACTAGATTCCTTGCGTTATCTAGCCCAGAGGTGGGACTCTCCACGCCAGGTGCTTCAAGTCGGGAAACCCACTCCACGCACTGGCTCCCAAGGGTTAACTTTCCAGATGCCCGACCGTAGTTGCATAACTGCAATTCCTGTTTAATTGAACTAGTTCACAGAGTACCGCAACTAGGCCCAGCAATAACGCCTCTAGCTACATTAGTCCCATTAGCAGCTATGTCAATAGTTCCCACGGCATATCTTCTATCCAGCTTGACTAAAAATTCTCCCTTTTTAAAGCTGCCACCTGGTTGCCATCTAACACCGCTTATTTTGGCATTCCGGTCAAAATTAACTAATTCTGCTTTTGGACTTGCACTCACAACTCTAACGCAGCTTGGTAAGCCGAGTACCCAGGTGTTCAAATCTCTAGACCTCGGCAATTCTTCCAGATAGTAGCGCCAGGTAGAGGTGTTGCCGCTGTAAGATACCCCCAGATAGCTAAGACGGAAGCTATTTGCGAGTGTAATTGATTGATCGAGTGTTGAAGTACCGATTGTTCCAGTATTTGTGGTGTTTGTATACGTACCGACTGTTCCAGTGGTTGTATTGCTGACAGTAGTAATTTGGCTGATATTACTAATTTCAGTTATTTCTCTGTAGTTCCAGATATCTTCAAATACCAATTGTTCTTCACGTCTGTTGGCTGAATCATAACGAATTTGAGTTACAACTTTCAGCTCCGACCTCGACAAGTCAATATTGCCTAGTCGCAGTTGACTTAATTCAATTACCTCTGGTTGTAAGAAAAATCTCCCTGCATTCTTGTCAATTAGTCTTGCTCCTGTGCTGGTGTAAACCTGCACCCAATTATTGTTTTTGCGGGCGTAAACAATGTAGACAGCATTTGCATATCTGGTAACTGGTTTTTCTAGAATATCCAGATGTACAACCAAAGCTTTTTTATTGTAATTAACTAGCCGCCTTAATTTAAGTGAGGTATTCCAGTCTTTAATCCGAAAAACTTTTGATGAACGATGATCTTGTTGTCTACCATATCCGCGTTTGCGATCATCGTCATCGTCATCATCTCTTCGCCGTCCACGTTTGCGATCATCGTCATCATCATCATCGTCGTCGTCATCGTCATCATCTCTTCGCCGTCCACGTTTGCGATCATCGTCATCATCATCATCGTCGTCATCGTCATTATCGGCAATCAAAAAAGTTGATTTCTCAATTCCACGCAACTGATTTTGAACTGAATCAGTTCCTTGCTCTTGTTGTTCAAGAGTCTGTCCTTGTAAATCGTCTATTTTGGTTGTTAAAGAAAGAACTTGAGAGGGGAGAGACGCAGCAGCTACGACAGAGAGACTTGTAACTGTCAAAGCACCTTTAGCAAACAAACTGAGTGAAGACTTAAGTGACATAGAAATCCTTCTGTGGCTTGACTTGTGTCGTGATACCTGGCTTCTAAGTAAGTTGGTTTACTTAGTCTTCATCTAGACGACAGGATGTCACAGCTATAAGTTCCTAAGTCTGTGTAATTTTCTACAACTGCTATCAGTTGCAAGTGGAATGTTGATTTAGAGTTGATGCTCGGTTTCTTGGCGTTTAGGAAATTTCTGGAGCAATACCCCAATGACTCAATTTGTGAACTCATAAATGGAGAAATAGTTGAGATGGATGCAACGCGAGCGCATAAAAGCATCCAGTATGCTTTGATGAGAAAGTTTGATCAGGAATGCGATCGCGTACAACTTGACTATATTATTGGCAATGACATTAAAATCAGAACATTGACTACAAAGGGAGATGAACACTGTTTTACCGCTAACCGCTGGTTTTTTTGTTAACTTACATCTTGATCAGTTCCCACAACCGCCTCGAATGAATTCTGAGGCTAATAGTAAAAGTCGTCTCAAGACGACTGAAAAATTGTTTTAGTCCGTTAAAACGGACTTGGTCTATTAGGCTTTTATGCTTCAAGTCAAGGTGTATCTAAAATTTAGCCTCTGAGTCAAACTTTAAAATTACCTCTTGCAATTCATTGACGGTAGCATGAGATAGTTCTAGCTCCAACTGAGTTTGCTGTAGTTGATATTTTAGGTTTTCTAGTTCTGTTGTAGTCTGTTGTCGTTGCAACTGAGATTGTTGCCATTGCATAAGTTGCGATGTAGCTAATTTATCTGCTTGAGGGTTAAGGCTGTAAAGGCTATAATTCATCAGCAAACGATCAGCTTCCTCCATAAAAAATATGTTTTTAATTACACGATTTGGGCGACTCCATTGAGAAGCTTTAGGGGTGAATACGGAAAGACAATCACACAGAATATTTCCATTGCACCAGGAAATAATTTCCTGACTTAAGCATTGTAAACCAGCCTGTTCACAGTATTGCTCAAATACTTTAGCACTCATAGTTTCACCGCGTAATTGCGGGTTTTCTACCTCTAAATTACCAGTAGAAGGATTAAGATAGCTACCCATATTGGAATGATGGATAAATCCAATACCATTGGGTTTAAGTTTCAAAGCTATCTCTTGCAAATATGCTTTAATTACATCTTCTTCAGCATGAACTAAAGAATCAAAGCTAAAAACAAAGTCAATGGATTCATCAGGAACCATTTTTAAGGACTTACCATCATTGACATGATAATTAATATGCGAACAATCAGCAAAACGCTGTTGACAAGCAGCAATACATTTATCAGTTAAATCTACTATGGTCAAGTTCTCACAAAAATCTTTTAAGTATTGCGTCCAACGCCCAAAACCAGGAGCTATTTCTAAGATTGTTTTTCCTGGAATAAATGCTTGAATGCGAGGATATATGCTTCCCCAAAAGGAATAATCTGCTCCACCCCAGGCTCTAGACCATTCATTACCCTGTTCGTTCCAGCTGTAATTAGACCATATATCCAAGTTTTCCTCAATACTCGGCATCTTGACCCCCTATCACTAAAAATATGAATATTTGAGTTTCCACTGCATCTGTTCTAGCTTTAGATGTAAGTGCTTTTGAACAATTTATCTTGCCTAGCAAGCGTT
This sequence comes from Cylindrospermum sp. FACHB-282, assembly GCF_014697195.1. Lineage (GTDB taxonomy): Bacteria > Cyanobacteriota > Cyanobacteriia > Cyanobacteriales > Nostocaceae > Cylindrospermum. The sequence goes on from NZ_JACJRJ010000007.1 coordinate 15,781, forward strand.
CTCCTAAATCGCAGCTACACTGAAAAGCATTTTTCAAAAAGTTCTGAAAAATTTGGCTTTATTCTAGCTAGAGATAGCATCCGGGTCATTGTACTATATTTCGCTAGTAAAATTAATATTTTTTGCCCTATACCAATTTTATGTGAAGTTGCATAAGCTAAAACACATCTAATTTGGACAAGTAGGTGCGTGGGGGAAAAGATGAGATCAAAGATAGTCCTAGTCTGAAACCTTGCATTTTAGAAATCTTTGATGAATGTTATCAAGAAGCAAGAAAAGAAGCATCTGACCGTTCTCAACTTGCTATTGACATATTTCGGCTTATACCCATTGGGTCTTTAGAACAAATTTTAGATGAAAGCTGGTTTCCCGAATATAACTACAATCATCACGGTAAAGCCGATTAAGATAGATACTTAACTCACGCTTCCTCAAGGAGTATCCAGCGGTGCAGCCGGACTTAATAGGCTTGGAAATTAGCAAGGGGGAACTGAGGCGCTTGACTGGGTTTGACCCTGAAGACGTTTTTCGACCTTCGATTATGGCAGACCGTGAGAAGCGCTTAGGGTTTTTGTTGAATGAAGGCTTGGTAGCGATCGCACTTACCCCCATCATTGTCGGCTTTATTTATGCATTTCTCATCCTACCCACCATCGGATCTTCCATAAAATTGGGCATTCTTCTGCTAATTGTCGTCCCTATGGCTGTAATCTTGGGGCGATCGCTATGGCGGCGTTTCACCTGTCCCCACTTACTCACAATACTTTTAGACGAAGTTGATAAATATCACCAAGTAATCACAGCGATAGATATTCATGACCAGCTGGCGACCACTGGAAACTCACCAAGCAGCCTCAAAGACCGAGACCAAGTACTCGCCGCCATGGAACTAATTCGAGAAGATTTAGTCCGCGCCCTGAAAAGTGAACGTATTTTGCGGGATAATAAAAAACTGCTTGCTAACAACCAAGAGTTATTTGTCAACAATTTAGCCAATCTGCAAGCTTTAGAAGTTAGTAGTCAGGCTGGCGAATACGCTCAACTCCTAAATCAATCATTGCAGATTGCCATCGATGTGCAAGCAGAAATCAGAAAATTGCAGAAAGTCTAAGTAAAGGAAACCTCTGCTTAGACCTGCCTCAAAAAAGTCGTCCCGTTGAGTCAAATGAGCAACAAACCGAAGATAATTGTCCTGGATGATGACCCTACGGGTTCTCAAACAGTCCACAGCTGCTTGCTGCTAATGCACTGGGATGTGGAAACTTTACGCGCTGGGTTGCGGGATGATTCCCCGATCTTCTTTGTCCTGACTAATACGCGATCGCTAACTCCAGAGACAGCGACATCTGTCACCAAAGAAGTTTGTCAAAACCTGAAATTAGCGATCGCCGCCGAAGCAATAGACGATTTTCTGGTTGTTAGCCGTTCTGACTCCACATTACGGGGACATTACCCCATAGAAACCGATGCGATCGCTAAAGAACTTGGGCCATTTGATGCTCATTTTCTCGTACCCGCTTTTTTTGAAGGTGGACGCATTACCCGCGACAGCATCCATTATTTGATCATCGATGGAGTCCCTACCCCAGTACATGAAACTGAGTTTGCCCGTGATTCAGTTTTCAGTTACCATCACAGTTACTTACCAAAATACGTAGAAGAAAAAACCCAAGGTCGCATCAGTGCGGAAACAGTAGAAAGATTCTTACTTGCAGACATCCGTGCTGGTAGTCTAAAACGCTTGCTACAACTGAATAATAATCAGTGTGCTGTTGTTGATGGCGAAACTCAGGCCGATCTCAACCGCTTTGCTGTAGACCTGTTAACAGCAGCGAGTCAGGGGAAACGCTTTCTATTTCGTTCCGCTGCCAGCATCTTAACAGCCTTAGCCGCCTTACCTCCCCAACCCATCGCCGCCGAAAATATGGCAGAGTATGTCCGTGGTGGTAAACCAGGTGCAGTAATTGTAGGTTCCCACGTCAAAAAAACAACGCAGCAGTTAGAGTCACTGTTGCAAGTTGAGGGAACTGTGGGGATTGAGGTGAATGTCGGACGGTTACTTGAAGATGGGGACAATCAATCTGCTAAACTGCTAACCGAGATTCTCGAAAGCGTCCATGCAGCACACAACGCCGGTCAAACACCAGTGGTTTATACCAGCCGTCAAGAATTGTCTTTTAAGGATGTCAAAACCAGGTTAGCTTTTGGGGCAACTGTTTCTGGCTTACTGATGGATATTGTTCAGGGTTTACCATCTGATATAGGATTCTTAATCAGCAAAGGTGGCATTACCTCCAATGATGTCTTGAGTACTGGTCTGGATTTAACTACAGCGAGATTACTCGGTCAAATTTTAGCTGGTTGTTCAATGGTGCTGACACCATCTGACCATCCCCAGTTTCCCAATTTGCCCGTGGTGCTGTTTCCGGGTAATGTCGGTAACACTGATGCCTTGGGGACAATTTATCAAAGATTAACTCAAAAAGTAATGAGTGCTGAGTGCTAAGGCACTCTCTAGAGTGAGGATATTTTTTCAGAAGACAACTAATCTAAATATTGGTAATCGCTTAGAGTATTTGCGTCCTTTGGCTGGTGCTGCATGACTTCTGATTCTGCTATCCCCGATTTAGATTCAAATTCTGCAACTCCTAAAGCAGAATCAAACTTTAACCTTGCTAACGACTTAGAGGTAAATAACTCTAGCGTTGCAGATGTAGAGTCAAATTCTGCCACAACTGAAGCAGATTTTCATTCTATTGTCCCCGATACCGAGCTAAATTCTGTCCTCAGCTATTTAAAATCAAATTCTAATGCTGCTAACTCAGATGTAGAATCTGATGCTGCTAACTCAGATGTAGAATCTAATGCTGCTAACTTAGATGTAGAATCTGATGCTGCTAACTCAGATGTAGAATCTGATGCTGCCTTGGCTGATTTAAATACTCTTGAGTTAGTATTACCAGAACAGAGGGTGAATAATGCTCTCCAAGTCCAGTTGAAAACTGAGGAGGGACGACTTTTATTAATTTTACCAACGGAGTCTCAAGTACCTGCCTCGGAACTGAACTGGTCTGAAATTTGGCAACAGATGAGGCAGCGCCTAAACGCTGGGGATCGTTTACGGAGGCCTAACACCACAGTGCATCTGGTGGCAAAAGACCGCTTGTTGGATAATAGACAACTGCAAGAACTTGCCGAAGCTTTAAGTGAAGTTCAACTCCAGCTAAAGTCTGTGGCGACTAGTCGTCGTCAAACAGCGATCGCTGCTGTCACCTCTGGTTATTCTGTAGAACAACTACAACCAGAAACCTCCCTGAATTCCGAGTCGAAAACTACCCATACAGCCCTAGCTGATGCCCTCTATCTGGAAATGACCGTCCGTTCTGGGGCAGAAATTCGTCATCCCGGTACAGTAATTATTTTGGGAGATTTAAATCCAGGTGGTATCGTGATTGCAGATGGAGATATTCTAGTTTGGGGTCGTCTCCGGGGAATAGCTCATGCTGGTGCCGGGGGCAATCGCGAGTGTCTAATTATGTCCTTGCAAATGGAACCAACTCAATTACGGATTGCAGATGCTGTAGCGAGGGCACCAGAAAAATTACCGGTGCAATTTTATCCAGAAGTGGCACACATTACGCCCCAAGGAATTCGCATCGCTAGGGCTAGTGATTTTTCCCGAAGCCAATTAAGTAGAATCAATCAAGAGCCATAAATCTTTACTATATTTCCTGAACCCTAATCGAGCGCATTCCTATCATGACTCGCATTATTGTAATTACCTCCGGCAAAGGAGGGGTGGGTAAAACCACAGTTTCTGCAAATCTGGGCATGGCTTTAGCCAAAATAGGGCGTCAAGTTGCCTTGGTTGATGCGGATTTTGGTCTGAGAAACCTAGATTTGTTGCTAGGGCTAGAAAATCGCATCGTCTACACAGCTGTAGAAGTCTTGTCTAGAGAGTGCCGCTTAGAACAAGCTTTAGTCAAAGATAAGCGGCAACCCAATCTTGTACTCCTGCCAGCTGCCCAAAATCGTACCAAAGAAGCCGTAACTCCTGACCAAATGAAGTTATTGGTGAATGCACTGGCCCAAAAATACCAGTACGTGGTGATTGATAGCCCAGCGGGTATTGAAATGGGGTTTAAAAATGCGATCGCCCCAGCCAAAGAAGCCCTCATCGTCACCACGCCAGAAATTTCCGCAGTCCGTGATGCTGACCGGGTAGTGGGGTTACTAGAAGCACAAGGCGTTAAGCGAATTCATTTAATAATTAATCGTATCAGACCCGCAATGGTGCGAGCAAATGATATGATGTCAGTGCAAGATGTTCAGGAACTTCTCGCCATCCCCTTAATCGGGGTAATCCCTGACGATGAGCGCGTTATTGTCTCTACCAATCGCGGCGAACCTTTAGTATTATCAGAAACACCCTCTTTAGCTGCCATAGCCTTTGAGAACATTGCTCGCAGATTGGAAGGAGAAACTGTCGAATTTCTTGAGCTTGACTCACCTAACGACAACATCTTCTCCCGGCTGCGAAAGTTGTTGTGGACAAAGATTGTTTAACTCATTTTCTAGTCTCCGCCTAAGACTTAGCCGCAATGATTCTTGAAATTATCGAAAAACTTTTTTTTCGCAGTCCTGACACCAGTCGTACCCAAGTTAAACGCCGCCTGCAACTAGTGATTGCCCACGATCGCGCCGACTTAGACCCCCAAACCTTGGAAAAAATGCGCCAAGAAATCCTGGCCATAGTCTGTCGCTATGTAGAAATTGAGACAGACGGCTTGGAGTTCTCCCTAGAAAGCAACAACCGCACAACAGCTTTGATTGCTAATTTACCCATCCGTCGGGTAAAAGAAACTCTACCTGAATTAGAAAGCAGCGATAAACCACAGTAGGTTTTCAGTTGTTTTTTACCTTAACAGCTATTTTCAAATCAATCAAACACACAAAAGAAATTAAAATTTCTGTAGAGACGTTTCATGAAACGTCTCTACAACGTGGTCTATGAAAATGCAAATTGCTATAACTTGGGACAGCCATAATAGACTAACTTATCTCAGGCTCAACACCCAGCGCCTTTAACTGTTCCTTCAACCTTTCCACTTGCAACTCAGACTGTTGTAACGCCTGCGCTAACTCCCCAGGAGCCAACAACTTCTCCCCCGTATCTTCCCGATAAAAAGCAATCAATTCGCCATCAACTTCCAACCGCAGTTTTAAAGGCTCGCATCGTCCATCGGTAATTGGTTCATACTCTTCTTTATATAACCGATAGCCTTGTAACTGTTCGGTTATCCATTCTCCCTTGGGGTCAAATAGCCAATATTCCTGCACTCCTAATTGCTCATACAAAGTCTTTTTGAAACCCATATCCTGATTTTTCGTACCTGGAGAAGTCATCTCAAAAATTACCGCAGGTACTTCTCCCTCTTCCCAAATTTTGTAATTATCCCGACCCCCAGACGCAACATTAAAAATTACCATCACATCTGGAGCTACTCTTAATTTAGGATAACCTTGAGCATAGTAGAGAAATTGATCACCTAAAACAGTCGCTTGCTGTCCCTGCAAATACTGTCTCAAGATTTCTAAAGTTACGAGTATTGCATACAAATGAATGTAGGATTCCGCCAAGGGTTCACCATCCGAACTAGGATAAAAAATTTCTGTTGGTTGAGGAGTGTTTACGAGGGTAGTCATAATTAGCCACCTGGGTTTAGGGGATAACTGGGTGCTTCTATTATTTTAGTCATTGATAGACTCCTCTGATCTTTCTGGAACCTTGGAGTCAAACACAATCCCATGACTGGCTGTAGGTAGCAGTCGCCGCAGTATTTGCAGATAAGCTTCTGCATCATTCCGACGATGAAACCGAGCTACTACCAACCGTTGCATCTTGGGTAGTTGGCGAATAATAGACCAGGGATGACTATTTGATTTTGGCTTTGAAGTTGGTATCATAGGTTAATATCCCCCACTTTGTGGGGTGTTAGGAATAGCGATCGCTCTCAAGTTTTCCAGGCTATGGGCGATCGCTTTTGATTTGTTTTAAATTAAAGGTGAGTATTCACCTTTGGTATTTATATTACAGGTGAATACTCACCTGTGTCAATAGATGGATGGGACGAGTTAGACTGCGAATACGAGAATTAGCTGAGAAGCAAGGTTGGACACTGCAAGATGTTGCTGATCGTGCTGGAGTCAACTACAACACAGTCAAAAGCTATGCTCGGCGTGATGACGGTATGAATACAGTTGATTTAAGTGCAGTCTATAAAATAGCCCGTGCTTTTGAGGTAAGTATTGAAGAATTAATGGAATTAGTGGAAGAGTAGAATAGTAGGCGATCGCAATTGGTAACGACAAATGGTAGCAAATCCCAGTTATAGCTATATTTCCCCAGAAGACTATCTCCAAGGCGAAGAAACCAGCCCTGTTAAGCACGAATATAGACAGGGAGAGGTTTACGCAATGGCAGGAGCAAGTAATACTCATGTAATTATTGCAGGTAATCTGTTTGCTACGCTGAGAAATCATCTGCGTGGAAGCGGATGTCAGGCTTACATATCAGATACCAAGGCGCATATTGAATCGATTAATACCTATTACTACCCTGATGTCATGGTAAGTTGTGACCAAAGGGATAGAACCTTTAACAATTTTTTGCGTTATCCTTGTTTAATCATTGAGGTTTTATCAGATTCTACAGAAGGCTTTGACAGAGGTGATAAATTTGCCGATTACCGAAATTTAGAATCACTTCAAGAATATGTGTTAGTCAGTCAAACCCGCATCAATGTGGAAATTTTCCGTCGCAACCCAGAAGGGCAATGGGTACTTTATCCCTATGAAAAAGACGATCAAATATATCTATCGAGTGTAGATTTCCGCTGTGCTGTAACAGATGTGTATGAAGATGTTACTTTTGAATTGCCTCAATTGACAACAGAGTGAAAATGGTGTGATTTGAATAAGCTACGCTAGAAAATTACATAACAACTTTTCGATGTAAACTGCCATGTCTCCTCTAACAACTGATTTCCAAAGTCTTTATGAAGTAGATTATCTGCAATGGCTAGAAACTACTGTAGAAAAACTCCGAAATCAGGAATATTCAACTGTCGATTGGGGGAATCTGATTGAGGAAATTGAGGACATGGGAAGGAGTGAGAAAAGAAGTTTAGAAAGCAATTTGATTGTAATTATATTGGATTTGCTTAAATGGCAGTTTCAACCAGATAATAGAAGTGGTAGCTGGGAAGGAAGCATTATTGAACATCGCCGCCGAGTTAAGAAACTTCGCAACGAATCTCCTAGCCTCAAGCCTTATCTAGAAAGTATATTTGTCGAGTCTTATACAGAAGCAGTCAAACAAGCCAAAGCTGAAACTAGGCTACCATTAGATACATTTCCTATAGAATGCCCATATACTCTAGCAAATGTAATTGATGATGAGTTTTTGCCGGAGTAACTTTTAGAGTGTCTGTTTGCCAATATAAAGACTTGTTGGTGTAACAGACACACACCACAAAGCATTGGCTAAAGCATCACATCTCTTTTCAGATGATGTTTTCATTGCTGCTTCTACTGTTTGAACAACGAGATTTTTGAACTCATCAGACTTTAGAAATGTATGATCTATTTTTGAAGCCAGGATCAATTTCAAAATCAAGACGCTCTTTTCCTAAAATACGCTTCCTAAAATACGCTCTCGATTTTGAATATAAAAACAGTAGTCTGGTTCTGCTGCTTGTTGGTTAGCACGCTTGAGAGTAATAGGTGTAAATGCTTCCCAGTCCTTACCTTGATGTCGAAGTAAAGCCTTTACTAAGTCAGCTAATATATCAGTATTTTTACCATGACCCGGTAACGGTGACATAATTCTAATTTCTTGAGTAGCACTGTTACATTTAATTCTTAATCCTGCTTTATTTTGGCGACGAGCGAGCAAATTTTCGTAATCATCCCAACTTCTAAATCGCAAAATTAACTCATCCCCTGGAGCCAGTTCAATTATGTCTTGGGTGATGGTGGGTAATAAATATCATATTTTTACCAGCCAGAGAATTAAGGGTTTCTGTATATAGCAATCCTATTTGATTTGTGAACATAAAGTGAGTCAGATACCCGACTTCTCTAAGAAGTCGGGTATCTTTGTGTTCACAAATGATTTAGGACTGCTATAGTATTCCTATTTTATCAGCCGAGCAAAAAATCAAAAAAATTCCCGTTGTCACCTATAGCAACAACGGGAATCGTTAATATTTTTGATCACTATCGAGAAGCAACTTGTGGTTCTGCCCAAACTTGTGTTAATCGTTCACCAAAAGTAATCGGCTGATCTGCGTCTGTTGTTGTGGTTACAGTCTTACCATCACTAGCAACTTGCACCAAGGGCCAGTTTTCTTCACCTAGTTCGCCGGCACGGAATAGGACGTTATTAGGTTGACTTTTACTCCAACCTAACAATACTGCTATTTTCTCATGCTCATCTTCCTCTTGAGCAGGAGCAACTGTATTTGCTTGATTTTGTTGCCGATCCCAAATCACGGCCCGATCTGTAGAATCAGCTGTGTTGAATATGCCTTCAAATTTGCGTGCTAAAAAGCGATCGCCTTTTTCTGACCAACTAACAGGAACCAATACCCCAATTGTACCGTTAGTATCGGTTTGTTCTACTGGCACTGCTGGCATCCTTAATAGGGGATCGCTAACAGGAGAAGTTGCAGCCATCACCCGTAACCGCTTGGTTTGCCTATCTTGGACAAACAAAACACTGGTGACTCGGCTATTGTACATTTCGGGTTTTACTTCTAGTTGCACCCGGCTATAAACAGCATACTGACCATCTGGAGAAACTACAGGCAGACTGCGATAGTAGCGCACACCAGAACCCCCCTTACTCCCAATAGCCTCTTGAGTCACCGTAATCCATTTCCAGGGAATAGGATGAGGACTACCGATGGGATCTGCTAGTACTGTTTGGGACTCATCAGGTTGTTGATCCCCATTGGTTTCTATCGTTAAGCTTGGTTGTGGTTCTCGCACGGCTGGTGCGACTGTTGCCAACGGATCAAGGGCAGCGCTACTAGAGATAAAATTATCTTTTTCTGCCAAATGCTTCAATTTAGCGGCTTTTAATCTTTGCACTAAATCAAGTTGACTAACAGGCCCCTCTGTGAAGGGTGTGTGTTTAGCTGCATAAGAGCTACGGTTGAGAGAATTATTTTCTCTTACCAAAAAGTTAAATTGATTAGCTGGTGATAGTTGCGGTTCCCCAATCGTAGCCATTTTTACTGACCCAGAACCAGCTTCTCCACTCAAAGTGTTGATTTGATCTGCTGTTAAATTAGGTTCCCCAGTAGCAGCTACTTCCTTAGGTATGGAGGCAGATTCTCCAGTTCCTAAGGTATTCTTTTCTACCTCCGATTGTTTCGCTGAGGTAGAGTGAGCCGCTGCCCCTACTAAGGGTGCAAGCAGTATCACTACAACACAGTATTTGAGAAATGGTTGTCTGCGGAACCATCCTGACAGCAAAAGGGGTTTAGGCATGGTGGACTCTCTAGGGGGGCGGTTGCTGTGTGAGGAGCAATGTCTATGCGGCAATGGGGAAAGCTATGATTATATGTATAACAAGAAACTCAAAACTTTAACGAGATAATTTGGGCAAATTTTGCATAGCTTTACAAAACCTCAGTAACATTATTTACAGTTAATAATGGGAAGTTGAGAATTACTGTTTTTTCAGGAAAATATGCCAGCACTGTACTGATGCAGATAACATCAGAAATTACTGCGTAACTTATAGACTAGTACTCAACGGCGGAAATAAATATCTTATTAAAAATAGACCACAAGTCTACTTAATAAGCTTTTTATGCCTCTTGCAGAGTAGCTCTCGCTAACGCGTAGCGTGCCGCAGGCATATTTTGAATTCCGCGCAGCACTAATATTGCTGCCCTATACCCAATTGCACCGAAATTTAAGTAACAATCAGGTTATTAAGCGTATTTTCTAGCTATTTTTGGTAGGAGCTAGGATTTAGTGAGCAATGGCATTAGCAAAAGCTAATCTATATTAGGCTTGCCTGTTTTTACCCTGCTATAACAGCACAGACCCTGATAACGCTAAAGGCGAGGCTTGATTTGCTTTCTTTGGTACAGCGGATGCATAACAGATGATAACCTACAAATACCACTGTTAACTACACAAAAGCACAAATTGCAATGGGGTCTAGAACAATTGCGATGATGCAATATTCTTTTGGAGACACAATTACACTAAAGCCAATTTTAAGCAATTATCATTAAACCGGTAGAGTCGGCAGATGCTTCACCAGCCCTGTCGCGAGACATAGCCAAATAATGAAGTTCACCAACAACAAATGCAGCTAATACTAACTGATTTGCTCGCCAATATATTTTGAGTTGATCTAACTAACCTTTCGTTTAGCTAATCATAAATCACTTTACCACTAAATCACCAAACTTATTCAAAGAAATCAAGATCCCTTGACACCCTCGCCTTGATATTGTGATTGAGACAATGGTCAGTTGTCAGTGATTCGGGACACAATTACTATTGACTAATAACTATTGACTAATCAATAATGAAAATTGTATTTTTTGGTACTCCCCAATTTTCTGTCCCTACCCTAGATAAATTACTGAATCACCCAGAATTTGAAGTATTAGCTGTTGTTACCCAACCAGATAAACGCCGAGAACGGGGGAATAGACTAACACCATCACCTGTAAAAACCTTCGCTAACACTCATAACCTCCCAGTATGGCAACCTGAACGGGTGAAAAAAGACACTGAAACTTTAACCCAACTCAAGCAATTAGACGCAGATGTGTTTGTAGTTGTTGCCTATGGACAAATTTTGTCCCGAAAAATCTTAAATATGCCAAAGTTGGGTTGTATTAATGTGCATGGCTCGATTTTACCTAAGTATCGGGGTGCAGCGCCGATTCAGTGGTGTCTGTATAACGGTGAAGAGGAAACCGGGATCACGACCATGTTAATGAATGCGGGGATGGATACGGGGGCTATGCTCCTGAAAGCAATTACACCCATTGAATTACTGGATGATGCTCAAGTTTTAGCGGACTCCTTAGCCGCAACTGGTGCAGATTTATTGGTGGAAACGCTGTTAAAGCTGGAACGCCAGGAAATTGTGCCTATTCCTCAAGATAATTCCGCAGCGACTTATGCGCCATTGATTCAAAAGCAGGATTATGGCTTGGATTGGTCGAAGAGCGCTATCCAATTACACAATCAAATTAGAGGCTTTTACCCTAACTGCACTGCTACCTTTCGCAACCAACTACTAAAAATCACCGCCACCGCGCCCCTGGGTGCTGCTTACATTCACGAGCTACCACCAAAATTACAAGAAATAATTCATAAAATGCCTGATTTGTCAACTATATCAGGCAAACCGGGGGAAGTGGTCAGTGTCATTAAGGGAATTGGTGCGATCGCCCAAACTGGGGAAGGTTTGCTGCTGTTGCGAGAGGTTCAGCTAGCTGGTAAACGTCCCCAGTCGGGATGGGATTTTGTAAATGGTAGCCGCTTAACTGTCGGCGAGGTATTTGGTAATGGAAATTAAGAATAACTTTTTGTTTCTCACTCCTCACGAATAACTTCTAAGTTTTCATAAAAACGGCAAGACTTGCAAGGCCCCTCTGGATTGACTGCACAACGAATAAGTTCTGAATCAGCATTGTAGCGACAGGTAGCATCACCAATTACCCAGCGTCCCGCTACTAAACTTTTTTCATCTGGTCGTTTAGCGGACTGCACATAAATGGCTATATTATGCAAGCTGTAGCGGCCTGATTTTAGTTGGTATCTGTGGCGGCGCTCTAAAACGGCGTAGGTGTTACCTTGAAAATCGAGATAATTTCCTGGTTGGGGTGTCCAATCGAGTTGCACCCTCCCCAGGGACTGACGCGGGTGCGTCAGAATAACCTCGGTAGGTAAAGAGTCTGGCTCCATAAGCTAATGTTATTTGATTTACAACATTATAAAGATGGTATCGCAATAGGCTACCTTAGCTAACCGGATTTAGACTATAATTATCGGTTTACCAGATTTGCGAGAAATCTGTATTCAAACAATATTTGCATTATTTATACCTGGGATTATACGGTAATTGTCTTTAAGAAGCGCCTGAAAAGGAATTTTAAATGGGGCGCGATGGCGTAACCGCCCGCTAGAAGCGATGAACACTCGTTACGCTAGAAGACATCGCCGAAATTAGGCTCATCCGTCTTGATTAAGACTAATAGCACCATAGATTTGTTTTTGCTGACATGAGTATTAATTACAGACTGCTTACTGATGGAAATCGCGCCTTAAACTTATTTACAGACCGCTACAATTTAATCAGCTTATTTGCTGCCTATTTGAATGATGAAAGACCAGCGGAAAAAATCTTATTTTTTCATGGTGATGGCGGTAATGGTAAATCTCTACTGCTGAATTTTTTACGGACTCAGTGTTGTAAGCGGTTACGGTTGGATATTTGGAAAGGACTAAAGAGCAAAGCTGATAGAGAAATAGCAGAATATATTGAAGAATTAGCAGATTCTTGGCAATTTGTCCCAATACCAGCAGTTTTACAGGATTTTGGCTCAAGACCAAATGGGGATGATCAACCCCAAGATCCATTTTATGGGCTGCTGGTATTAAGGCGATCGCTTTCTCGTGCAGCAACAAAATTAAATTATCATTTGCAGTTTCCGTTGTATGACTTTGCTTGCATTTGGTATCTTCAGCAAAAAAACCGCCTCACCCCCGAAAAATTAAAAGAACTGTTTCCCCCAGAAGAATTTGATTTGCTGATAGAAATTGGTAATGCTGTCAGCGAAACATCTTGGGGAACTATAGGTAAATCAGTATTGGGAATTTTCAGCAAGTATTTAGGGGAAAACTTTGTATTGTACTTACAGCAGCGGGGAATCAAAGCAGAAGATGTGCAAGAAATTCGCCAAATGGATGCAGAAACCGAATTAATTAACGAACTTCCGCGATATTTGGCTCAAGATTTAAATGCGGCGATGTTCCAAAAGAATGCACCAGGAAGAATTGTACTATTTTTTGATACTCACGAAGCCTTTTGGAGTTATCAGCGCAACTTACCAGATACGCTATTTTTTCAAAAAGATGAATGGCTAAGATATTTTTTAGCAGAATTGGAACTAAAAGCGGGTATAGTCGCAGTAATTGCCGGTAGAGAAGCGCCACGCTGGACTCAAGCTAAGAATTTCCCCATTCATCACTTAGATACTCAATTGGTGAATTGTCTCTCACCAGTTGATGCTGACGAGTATTTACGACGTGCTGAAATTACGAATGAGGAATTGAGAAAAAGTGCGATCGCCTATGCTAGTTTAGCAGTCAATCAAGTGCATCCGTTTTTGTTGGGTTTGTGTGCGGATTTGGTATTGCAAGCAAAAGAGCAAAGAGTTAATATTACCCCTGCTGACTTCCCCAAAACACCAGAAACAGCAAATAAAGCTGAGATATTAATTAACCGATTGCTGAAATATGCAGATAGAGAAATTGGTTATGCTGTTTATGCTTTAAGTGTCTGTCGAGCATTTAACTTTGATATTTATCGCCTTTTAGGTAAAAAATTGCATTTTCAAACGACTAAACCAGCTTTTGAAATCCTCACAGGATTTTCTTTTGTTTGGGATGTAAAGCAGTTGGGTAAAGACTGGTATTGCATCCACGACTTATTGCCTCCCTTAGACTATGAAGGGGCTAACGAAATTACCCAACAAGCCCATGAGGTGTTAGAAAAATATTACCGCCAAGAAGGCAAAGTAGCAGAAGCAATTTATCACGCTAACCGTTTGGATTGGTTGCAGGGTGTAAATGAGTGGGTGAAGGTGTTTGACGAAGCATTGCAAAACAGTCGGTATGAAAAATGCCGTTCACTCTTGAAAATCAGAAATGAAATGGTGATAATGAGCAATTTTCAATTGGGTAGAGTATCCGAATCTGAAGGCGATTATTTCGCTATCTTAACTCGATATCAAGAAGCGCAAGAAAAATATTTAGAAGCTGTAGCGGCTTATAAACAAGACCTAAAAATTAATCCTGATGATACTGCTACCCTCAACAACTTGGGGAATGCGTTACAAAAATTGGGGGTTTTGCAAACATGGATTTCTCAGTATCATCAAGCATTACAATCTTATAGTGAAGTGATCGCTACTTACAAATCAGCTAACTTGGCTTCTGATGACATCTATGCTCTCAACAATTTGGGGATTGTGTTACAAAGTTTGGGTGATATCCAAACACAGCTTTCCCAGCATCATCAAGCATTACAATCTTACAATGATGCGATAACAGCTTACAAATCAGCCCTCAACTTGGATCCTGATGACATTTATGCTCTCAGCAACTTGGGTAATTCGTTACAAAGTTTGGGTAATTTACTTTTAGAGTTAGCCCAAAAACAAGAAGCTGTCAGATGTTTTCAAGAAGCGGTAACTTTATTAAGTCGCTCTTTAGCAATAGCTCCCGGTGGTGAGTATATTCAGAATTTACGAGATGAATTACAAGAATTTCTGGATAATTTAGACTAATGGAAAAATGGCAATTATTCTCCTAGCAGATAAAGTTGCTCAGATACCCGATTTCTTAGAAATCGGGTATCTTGTAGAATTGCGATAGCTTGTGCAAATGCTGAGTGATAAAAATCCTGGTTCTATCATTAAAAAACGTCAGTGGTTCTGGTTCATTACCAAAACTGTTGAGTATCCACTGTCAGATATTGTTGAGCTAAAAATTGAAGAAAAACGGCAACGCAACGGTAAAAGCTACAGAGTTAAAACTGACTAGAAATTTCTTTTAGTCGTCTTTAGACGAATGAGTGCTATTGGACTCAGAATTCATTCTGATAGCGCAGGGGGACGTAAGTCATGGCGGTTGTTGAGAATGAAATAGTCCTGGATATCAAATATTTAGCTTTTAATTTGGGACTTTGCGCTGACAAAGTCAGGATATTTTTATATTTACTGCTCCATACACTATAACTCTAGATAATTTAGATTTTTACTTAATAATTAATATTTTGTTACAAATAAACTTGGTTTGATATTGCATAACTTCCAAGCTATGGGTACTATAGATAACGGCTAAAAATTGACTTTAGCTTTACACCTCTTTACAATTCAACATTTTTTTGGGGAGTCAATTGGGTAAACACCTGGCTGCAATGTTGCTGATTAATAGGCAATTGGGGCGATCGCGCAAAAACAAATTGTCCAACGTGCCTATTACATTGTTTAAAGTTATGTAGCCTTTTGACTGCGGCCTATCAAGCACTGCGGTAAACTATGCCTTGATTATGATTCTTTCGCAGAGAAGAACACTCGGAAGGAGCGGTTTTTTCAATGTCTCATACCGTTAAAATCTACGATACCTGCATTGGCTGCACCCAATGCGTCCGCGCTTGCCCTACTGACGTGCTAGAGATGGTTCCTTGGGATGGCTGTAAAGCTGCTCAAATTGCTTCCTCACCCCGCACTGAAGACTGTGTAGGATGCAAACGATGCGAAACTGCTTGTCCCACTGACTTTTTGAGCATCCGGGTTTATCTGGGCGCTGAAACAACTCGCAGCATGGGTCTAGCTTACTGAGGAACTTAAAAAACTCAGTATTTTAGTGTTGAGGACTGAGAAAAGAAGAAGCAAGAAGTCAATTAGCTAAAACGATTTCTTGATTCTTCACTCAGGACTCAGCACTCAAGACTTTTTTGATGGTCTCAATATGAAACACCTTTGGCGTTGTCGGGTGTGTACAGTCGCTTCGACAAGGTTATCTTTTTTTGTAAAAGCCTAAAATCTTTAACAATATCTAGTGGTGAGAGGAGCAACTTGCTCCTTTTTTCTTTGCTTAAATGTCGCGTTCGTGCTAATAACTTAAATCATCCTGAAACCGGAGTGGTGTAAGCAATGTGCGGAATCGTTGGATATATTGGCACTCAAGCGGCGACAGATATTTTACTCGCTGGGTTGGAAAAGTTGGAGTATAGAGGTTACGATTCTGCGGGAATCGCTACGATTTGGGAAGGTGAGGTACATTGTGTGCGGGCTAAGGGGAAACTGCTGAACCTGCGTTCTAAGCTCGAACAAATAGAGAACCCAGCCCAACTGGGGATTGGACACACCCGTTGGGCGACTCATGGTAAACCGGAAGAGTATAACGCCCATCCCCATCTGGATACAGCAAAGCGAGTGGCGGTGGTGCAAAATGGGATTATTGAAAACTACCGCGAGTTACGGGAACAGCTAAAAGGGAAAGGACACAAATTTGTTTCGGAAACCGATACAGAGGTGATTCCTCACCTGATAGCGGAGTTTCTCAAGCATTCTCCGGTGGATTCCCTTTTTGGCTTGTTAGAGGCAGTTCGCGAAGCGGTGAAGAGTCTAGAGGGGGCTTATGCGATCGCAGTTATTTCCGCTGACTACCCCGATGAATTGATTGTAGTGCGGCAACAAGCCCCCCTGGTGATTGGTTTTGGACAAGGTGAGTTTTTCTGCGCCTCCGATACTCCGGCGATCGCTCCCTACACCAGAGCCGTGCTACCTTTAGAAAACGGCGAAATTGCCCGCTTGACCCCTTTAGGCGTTGAGGTTTACAACTTTGCTGGGGAGAGGTTAAAAAAGCACCCCCGCACCCTCAACTGGAATCCCATCATGGTGGAAAAGCAGGGATTCAAGCATTTTATGCTCAAAGAAATCTATGAGCAACCGGGAGTGGTACGGGCTTGTTTAGAAGCTTACTTGCAGCCTGAATGGAATGCACAATTAACTAATCAGTCGCCTTTTAAACTTGGTTTACCACCGGAAATTTACGCAGATTTAGAACAGGTTCAAATAGTTGCTTGCGGTACTAGTTGGCACGCTGCCTTAGTGGGTAAATACTTGCTTGAACAACTGGCGGGGATTCCCACACAGGTGCAGTATGCTTCTGAGTTTCGCTATGCACCATCACCCCTAACGCCGAATACACTTACCATTGGCGTAACTCAATCGGGAGAAACCGCCGATACCTTGGCAGCTTTAGCGATGGAAAAAGAACGTCGCAGCAATAAAGGAGATAAGTATCAGCCGCGACTTTTGGGGATTACCAATCGCCCAGAAAGTACCTTGGGTAATATGGTTGCTCAGATTATCAATACCCACGGAGGAATTGAAATTGGCGTTGCGGCTACGAAAACTTTTGTCGCCCAACTGATGGCGTTTTATGCTTTAGCTTTGGATTTGGCTTTTCGTCGCCAAACTATTACTCTCGATAGGTTAGAGGAAATTCTCGCAGGGTTACACCAGTTACCGGGGAAAATTGAAGCCATTTTAGA
This sequence comes from Cylindrospermum sp. FACHB-282, assembly GCF_014697195.1. Classification (GTDB taxonomy): domain Bacteria; phylum Cyanobacteriota; class Cyanobacteriia; order Cyanobacteriales; family Nostocaceae; genus Cylindrospermum. The sequence continues at coordinate 33,173 of NZ_JACJRJ010000007.1, forward strand.
AACTCAAGAGCGTTATATTGAGCATTTGGTACACGACTTTACCGAAACTAAAGATTTTATCTTTGTGGGTAGGGGGATTAATTTTCCCATCGCATTAGAAGGGGCGTTAAAGTTAAAGGAAATCAGCTATATTCACGCTGAGGGCTATCCAGCGGGGGAAATGAAGCATGGCCCCATCGCTTTATTGGATACTAAAGTGCCTGTAGTGGCGATCGCTATTCCGGGAACTGTCTACGAAAAAGTTATTTCTAACGCCCAAGAAGCAAAAGCCAGAGATTCCCGCTTAATTGGTGTTACTTCTGTCAATCATGGCGAAGCAGCAGAAATCTTTAACGATTTAATCCCTGTCTCTGAAGTGGAAGAGTTACTTTCCCCCATTCTCACAGTAATTCCCCTGCAATTATTGGCTTATCATATTGCAGCCCGTCGCGGCTTGGATGTTGATCAACCGAGGAATTTAGCAAAATCTGTAACTGTGGAATAAGTTTGATGGTAGGGTTATTGGGTTTTGTAGAAGAATACAAAAGTTGAAAAATACATAAAAAAGTTGTACAAATTTTCCTGTGGGTGTATGTACCAATCATCCAGAGGAGAATTTTTAGTGGGTGGGAGCTATTACGGGAAGATCCCAAATGGATTTAAATTGTCAGAATCAGGATTAACCAGATTAGAGGATAAACAGGATGATTTTTCATTTAAATCCTGTTCATCCTTAAATCCTCTAAATAATGTCAGAATCAGGATTAACCAGATTAGAGGATAAACAGGATAATTTTTGATTCAAATCCTGTTCATCCTTAAATCCTCTAAATCCTGATTCTGACTGTGTTTACTTTCCCCATCCTCACAGTAATTCCCCTGCAATTATTGGCTTATCATATTGCGGCGCGGCGCGGTTTGGATGTTGATCAACCGAGGAATTTAGCTAAGTCTGTAACTGTTGAATAATTGATATTTGGCAAAATTATCTATTAGGCAAATGGGCAATGCCCACATGAGAAAATTGTAAATTTATCACAATATATAATAGAGAAAATTTAACTCTATCAGGATCTGTTTTGTAGATTAAATTGACTCAACTTCTGTGGAGCCTCTTTGCTTTGGGTGTTTTCAGGCTATCCCACCTTTCTACTGTAGGTCTATACAACCAACTATCTAATTTAGCATCATCAACATAACCTCTCAATTCAGGATCAGGCCAAATATGAAGGCGATCCAAACACCCTACCTCTTTTGCTGCTTCTTCAATATCATCCCATTGTCGTTTAAAGTATTCCGCCCATGAGTTTTTAGTCATAATGGAAGTGGTAAACTCTAATCCGGCGGCTATCATCCTCTTTCCATTAGTTCCACGAGCATTGATAGGTTCCCAAAAGATTACCTCTGGCTTAAATTTCATGATTTCAGACAAATGTTTTTTGAAATCATCTAAAGTCATACTGGGAGGGGTAGGAGCGACTGCAACATACAATCTACACCCAGCTTCATAACCTTTGATTAAAGCTTTATAACGTTATTATTGTCTTTATGATCATACATTCCACCCCCACAAAAGCCATCTATAAAAGTAAACTTAGTCACTCCGTAAAGAGCTTTTTTATAAAGTGTAATTACTAGATTTTCAATGTATTGTTCAATAATAAGATGCTTGGCTTTAGTATGAGGATCTATTGGAGGAAGAGAGCTGCCATCAGCACACCAGGTGGGTTGTGATCCACTCATGTTAAATAACTCCTGAAATAATATTTTTAGCTTTCTTGCTAATAACCAGATATTTAGTAGTCAATTATACCATACAATTTATACACGCAGTGAAAAACTTGATGGTGTGCTACATAAAACTTTTATATAAAAGCGATATCTGACGATAGATAAACCCAACATCCAGCAAGACGTTAACGGTAAGATACTGTGTTGAACTGTGCGATCGCTATTGAATTATATTTCTACAGTAATTGTGGAAAAATAAACAGGATTCATTTTAATCTTCCACTTTCTCAGGTGGATGTAGATTTGCACTCGTCAACAAACGACGTAGATTGACAACACCAGCGCGATTCAAACGCAAAGCTTCAACCGTTACTCGTCCACAAGATGTTTTACCAATGACTTCTGCAAAATCATCGCTCCAGCCAAAATGCTCGCTCCAAACTTGCAGTCGAGGATTATATAATGCTGTTTTTTCTCCCGTTTTTGGATCAATTCCCTCTGTTTTGGTATGTTTATGACCATTACAACCAAAGCAACTCCAGGCAAGATTTTCTAAAACAGTTTCACCACCTGCTTTTCGGGGTTTTATATGTTCAACTGTAAAGCTCTCTGTGGCAAATTTTTCGGAACAACGACAATACTCGCAATAACCACGTCCACGAGCAGCAACAACACGCCTAATTGATTCTGTTACTCGCTCCGACATCAGGTTACATTATTATCTGTAGGTAAAAACTCATTAATCAGCACTTTTAAATCAACTTGACGAAGTTGAGCCAACTGAATCAATGCTTCTGCGCGTTCTGCATCTTGTTGTTCAATACGGTCAATGTATGTCAGTAGTTCTTGATACTCTGTTTCTGTAATTTCTCCAGTCTCATTTTGCTGACGCAAATAAGATAATTTATCTTGTGCTTCTGGAGATAACCGATGTTGAATAATTTGCAATAAAGCAGCTTCGCTATTTGGAGTTTTTGGCGTTTCTGTTAGCTGTATAGACTCATGAGAAAGGGATTCTAAAAATTCAACTGCCTTTACTAAAGATTCTCTCGGTAATTGTTCCAGCAGTGTCATTGCTCTTCGGCGAATTTCTGTAGGTGCAGTCATGGGAAACCTGACCTCATTTACATATAGCTTAAATTATAACCCAATCAAATTTAAGATAGTTAAACTATGGTAAGCGTTTCAACCAGTGTAAAATGTCAGAATCAGAATTAACCAGATTAGAGGATAAACTGGATTATTTTTCATCTTGATATCCTATCTAAGTTCAAATCCTGTTCATCCTTAAATCCTATAAAATCCTATAAATCCAGATTTTGACTGTGTTTACGTTCCCTAAATAAATTTGATTGTTCCTAATGCGTTTTGTTTAGAACGTTAAAGACGTTGCATGCAACGTCTCTACACGGGGAAAGAGTTTCTGTTGTGTGGTTCATTTACCTGAAAATAGCTGTTGAGCAACATCACAATTTTGGTGAAAAGCAACTGATTGTCAGGGGATCTATATATAGATGAGCCAGTATTCATAAAAACTTATCTCATTAAATATTCCCTATAGATATACTCGTTGTAAAGAAGTATTAAGCAATTCTTATTAAAAAATATTGCAATAGCTTGATTTAGCTGCTAGGGTGTGTAAGTGCGACAGTAATGGTGAACGCTCGGATAAAAAAGAGGTAAAACTGATGAGCTGTATCCACTCTGCGAATAGTCTTCGTGTTTGATCAACTATCGTGAAAGCGAGAGGTTTCTGCTGTGTACAGGCAATCAAGAGGTGTTGCAGAATAGTCCAGAAATATCTCGTGTGTCTAGGCTGAGTTCAGATTTGAATAACAATGCATGATCTGTCTTACTCTGCATCAGAAAGCAAAGAAGGATGCGGTAAGACGCAGATATTGGAGGTTAAAATCCATGAATATTCAAGGTAAAGTTGCTCTAATTACTGGAGCTTCACGTGGGATTGGCCGGGCGATCGCCTTAGAATTAGCACAACTTGGTATGAAACGGCTGATATTGGTGGCACGCGATCGCCATAAATTAGCGGAAGTTGCCCAACAAATCGAGTCCATGGGAGTGGAAACCACAATCCTGTCCTTAGATTTAGCCAATTCAGTCAACATCAATATTGCGATCGCACAACTTTGGCGCAATGATGGCCCCATTGATCTCCTAGTGAATTGTGCAGGGGTAGCATACCAAAACACATTCTTACAATCTAAACTTCCCCAAGTCCAAGAAGAACTATCAGTCAACTTAATGGGAATGTACACCCTCACCAGTCTGATAGCGCGACGCATGGCCAGCCAAAGACAAGGGACAATTGTCAACGTCTCCAGCTTGATGGGGAAAGTAGCAGCACCAACAATGGCCACATATTCCGCCACCAAGTTTGCAATTATCGGCTTTACCCAAGCCTTACGCCAAGAACTAGCACCACATAATATCCGTGTTATCGCCTTACTCCCCACCCTCACAGACACAGACATGGTACGCGACTTACAATTATTTCGCTGGGTAGTTCCCATGACTCCCGAAAAAGTAGCCCAAGTACTCGTTGCTGGACTAGAAAAGAATACACCAGAAATATTAGTGGGATGGCAATCTCATTTAGCCGTCTGGTGTCAACGTCTTTCCCCTTGGTTGCTAGAGCAGATTTTACAACTTGCCACACCAGGAACAAAACAACCTCAAGACAGCTTAATTAAGAGTTTTCGGGCAAAAATCCACCGTTTTGGCGATTGGTTGTTGTCTGGAAATATGGCTTCTTTAGTATCTGCGCGGAAGTGATAAGAGACTTCTAGGTTAAGAATCGCGCAGCTTCGGGCACTCATTGCCAGATACAGGTGCAAGATGATAGCTATACCTTGTTTCGGAGCAACCAGAAATGCTTACCTTTCCTACCACTCTCCCTAAATTGCCCGAAATCATTGATGATTTACCAAATATTTCTGGTTGGGAAACAGAGGTACTCTCTGTAGTTAACCATGATGCACCTGTTTTTTTACCAACAACCAATATCCGGTTAGAGGATGTAAATGCAGTATTTGCGATCGCCTTACACATGCACCAGCCAACAATCCCCGCTGGACATAATGGCAAACTCATCAGCAATCTGCAACACATGTTTGAAAATCCTCACCAAGGAGATAACCACAACGCCGGGCCCTTTGCCTATTGTTATAGTCGCATGGGAGACTTCATCCCCGAACTTGTCAATCAAGGTTGCAATCCCCGTGTGATGTTGGATTACTCAGGTAATCTTTTGTGGGGACTCCAACAAATGGGACGCGCAGACATTATCGACAACCTCAAACGCATCACCTGCGATTCTACCTATCAGCCTTATGTAGAGTGGTTGGGTACAATGTGGAGTCATGCAGTGATTCCTTCCACCCCCATCCCAGATATTAAACTACACATCATCGCATGGCAACAACACTTTGCAGCAATATTTGGTTGGGAAGCACTAGGGCGAGTCAAAGGATTTTCACCCCCAGAAATGCACCTACCAAATCACCCTGACACCCTATTTGCATTTGTCAAAGCCCTCAAAGAATGTGGATATCGCTGGCTACTCGTTCAAGAACATACTATAGAAACACTTAGCGGTGAATCTATCATCGACAAACATTTACCACACCGTTTAATAGCTCGCAATTCCCAAGGTGAAACAATTAGTATCACAGCTTTGATTAAAACCCAAGGTTCAGATACTAAATTAGTAGCTCAAATGCAGCCATATTATGAAGCCAAAACCCTATCTAAACAAAAAATAGGTAATATTTTAGTACCCCCAATCGTCAGCCAAATTGGTGACGGTGAAAATGGTGGTGTGATGATGAATGAATTTCCCAGTGCTTTTAAAAAAGCTTGGGGAGAAATAGGTAAAACAGGAGTTGTTGGAGTGTGTGGCACAGAATATTTAGAATTACTAGCAGATGCTGGTTGTCAAACCGAAGATTTTCCTGCTTGTCAGCCAGTGGGACAACACCAGATTTGGCAGCGAGTTTCACCAGATAATTTCCTACCCCACGCTCTAGAAAATGCCATTCAAGAAATTAAGCAAATCAACCCCAATTTTCACATGGATGGTGCTTCCTGGACTAATCATATTAGTTGGGTGCAAGGATATGAAAATGTTCTATCTCCCATGTATGAGTTAAGTAGTTCATTTCATCAAAAAGTTAATAAATTATTGACTGCTAACTCAGCAGAACCCTTTACCAGACAATCTAAATACCGGAATCTTCTGTTACATAACCTGTTGTTGCAAACAAGCTGTTTTCGTTATTGGGGACAAGGTGCTTGGACTGACTACGCCCAGGAGATTTATCAACAGGGCGACAATTTGTTGCAAGCTTCATATTAGTAGAACTTACGCACTATACAAATTGAACACGATATGGAGCAACGATAGTTGATCATTTTCGGCTTTTGAACATGGCTTTGTAGGGTGCGTCAGACCCAATAATTTGGCAATAATGAACAGATTTTGGACATCTGACGCACCCTACAACAGACTTAAGCAATGCTTCATATTTGGTGTTTCCTATCAATTCGTAAGTCCTAATTAGATACAGAAAAAGCCTATAACTGGATGACTGAGAGAGATTCTTCAGATTCCACTTCTAGGCTGAATATAATTATTTGATCCATATCAAAACAGCATTATTAGGCAGATTTTAACTTACGACGGCGTAGTAAGGCCAGTGCAGCTACCCCACCTAATCCAAGTATGGTTGTTGGTTCAGGTGTTGTTTTTCTAGCAATCACCTTGAAGTCGGGGCCATTAAAGCTAGCATTAGCTGTGAGTCGGAGACCACTTAATTTGGTAACTCCCAACTCATTGAGGCTAACTCCCCAAGAACCTAGACCTTGAGCGCTAGCAATTTCTACGGTGTCAATTTTGAAGCCAGTATATTGCTGTTCGGTACGTAGTAGCTTTTTGTAGCTACCGGCGATTAAGCTTCCAGTGCTATCCAATGCTTGAATACCCAAATCACTATTCACACCCCGTTCCCAGAAGAACAGGTTATCGAGTCCCAAGTTATCTTGTGTAATTTCGCTATCAAAAAACACATCAATTGTGAAAGTCCCATCATCTTCAGTGTCAATGATATTGTTTAAGTTGTTGTTTCCCAAGAATTTAGCAACAGCTGTACTGGTGGGGTCTTCTGCCGGGGCCAGGGGCGAAGTAGCGTTGTCACCTTTATCTGTACTGGCAGCACCACTGTTAGTGCTTGTAGCGTTTCTGGGTGTATTGTACTGTATTACAGCATTGTTGACGTAGGAAAAGCTGTTAATTGTCTTTCCACTCTGGGTAATGGAATTCAATATCACATCGTTTTTAGCACTAGTGTAGCTGACGTTACTGGTAAAACTTGCAGCTTGAGCAGAATTAGCCATAGCTAAAACCGCAGTACAAACTAAGCCTATGGAAATAAATGCACCTTGAGCTTTCATCATATTCTCCGCAATTTAAAGTGTGTGCCGTAGTTTGTCAAATTTACTACATAAGCTAAATATAATTTTACGTTATAAGTATTACAAAAATCTATCAGTAACATTGCTGATTCATCGTTAAAGTTTTAGTGAAAGCGATAAAACAAGGCAAGGGCATCTTGTCAATAAAAACGCCTCAATTTCCATAAAAACAAAATAATATAGCCTTTCCGAAGCTAATGAGGTATGTAAAGATTTTATATATCAAGACTTTCGTTTTTAAGGTGTACCTCACATGATAGGGAAACGCTATAACCCTCTTTTATCACTCTCGAAAAAGAATAATTGAAGTCAGATTTTGTAACTCTGATTTAATCAAGGTTTGGAGCCTTCTTTTCTAACAGAAAATAAAATTCATAGCCAAACAGTGAAAATTCAAGCCCCGTAAATTTTTCAGGTATTGCATTATCCCAAAGTGACAAAATAGCGATAGTAATCTCACTGAGATTTTACTAAGCATACCCAAATATACTTAGACTCTAACCCACGTCGGTTAAGATTTCGGCTAATCTGGATTTGGTGATTGGGAAAACCGCTCTGGGTCTACGTTTATCGTGTCACATCACAATCAAACCAAAGGTAAAAGAATTTCAAACTCAGTACCAATACCTAATTGTGAGCGGAAATTTAATTTACCCCCATGTCTTGCGGTGATAATTTGATAACTTACGGCTAGGCTAGTTTCCTTATCAGCCCGTTTTTGCACAGAAAAAGACTCAATAATCTGCTGTTGCAACTCCTGAGACATTCCTGGGCCATTGTCAGCAATGCGAATAGCAACCCAGCGAGAATCTGGTGCGTGTAGGTTGATAGCTGGCTGGGAAATTACTTCTGTAGTAATCTCAATTCGGGGTTTATCAGTAGTGTTTATAGCTTCTGATAAAAACTTATGTCGTACTGATGCATTGAGTAAGGCATCTACAGAGCGACTTAAAATATTCATTAATACCTGATTTAACTGTCCTAAAAAGCAACATAGTGGAGGCAGATGTCCATAATTTTTAACAATTTCAATTTCCCCTTTAATTCGGCTATTAATTAGTAAGATAATACTATCTATACAGGCGTGTAAGTCTGCTGGTTTAGGATATACTTCATCGATATAACAGAAGTTTTGTAAGCTAGCAACGAGTTTTTTTAATCTTTCTGCCCCATGACGAATACTAGTCAGTGTTAGTAATAAATCTTGTTCTATAAAATCAAATTCTATATCTTCTTTGAGTTGCCTAATTTCTTCAGAATGCTGAGGAAAAGTCCTATCATAAGCTGCGATCAGTTTCAGAAAATCTTGGCTGTAGTTGGAGACGTAAGTTAAGTTACCCCAAATAAAACCCACGGGATCTAAAATTTCGTGTACTACTCCATCTACCAAGCGTCCCAGATTTGCCATTTTATCATTTTGGATCATTTTGGCTTGGCTGCGTTCATACCGTACCTGAGTTTCAATACCCCGAATTTGCCAAGAAGCAATATTCAATTGCTGTACCTCTAATAATCTGTAGGTATCAGGTGCGGTTTGCACGACAATTGGTTCAGCCAAAAGTTCAGGCGATCGCCGTAAGCTAAGTTGCATCGCTGTCAAAATCGTTGTTGTATCGGGAAGCAGCAAAATCGTTGTCCGTGCATAGCTGTAGATCACGCTCAACAGTTCCCGGTTCAACAAATCTTGTCCATGAGGACGAATCAAAAATTCCAGCAGTTGCCGTCGGGAAATCATCCCCAGAAACTTTCCCTCCTCTAGCAAAATTGCTCCTGGCAACAGGGGGTATTTTTCAAAAACCTGGACAATTTCTTTACCAGTACAGCTAATTTCTACTTGAAAATTGCACAATGGCAGTTCCTGGAGGGTTGAACCTAAACCAAGATCGCGATCGCTACCAACAGAAAAAAATGGCCCTGAGATTTGAGGATTGAATTCTTGTGGCACTAGACACCTTAATCTTTAGCTAGACTTGCAACCGGTCAGCTAATATTTTAGCTCCCCTCGTGATCGTCCCATAGCCATAAGTTACCAAATCCGCTTGTGCAGACTTTGCTTGTAGAGCATCTATGAATATCTGAGAAAAATCGCTGATCTACTTGTGGTGGGCAGGTTTTGCACAAAATACCGCAGGGCATTTACCGCATTTATTTAACTTTGGTGTGGCAATTTTAAGTTTTTGAGAGTAAAAAATCAACCAAAACACATATCAGATTTTACGGTAGACAGGAACTCCTAGAGATCCCCAAATGTAGAAATACTGTAAATCCTTGGTAAAAATTTCGCTCTTTCAACATACTATCAAGCAAATTACTGTAAATATAAACATAGCTAATTCAAGATCCTGGAGATGCTTAACTGCTGGAATCGGAACCATTTCTAAAGTCAGACAATCTTAGTCATAGTCATCGCTAGTAAATGCACTCAGCTAAAAATTGCTTTATGGCCCTTAAGCGAAACTAACTCGCTGATTATAATGAGGTTTAATTATCCCAACTTGCTTTTGATCCTCATTCCGATAGAATGGCTAGGCAGAACCCTACAACTCAAAACCGCTTGTGACTGCGACGCATGATAAATCAACTGAACAATGGTTTTACCCTATTTCTAAGTCTGCTAGTCGAGGCGATGCCTTTTTTGCTGCTTGGGGTTTTATTCTCCAGTTTGCTGCTATTTTTTGTTGATGAACGCAAATTAGTGGAGAGAATGCCCAAAAATCCCCTACTGGGCGCTTTATTTGGCAGTATGATTGGCTTTTTGTTTCCGGTGTGTGAGTGTGGTAATGTGCCGGTGGCGCGGCGGTTATTGATGCAGGGAGTACCCACACCAGTAGCAATCGGCTTTTTACTAGCAGCACCGACAATTAACCCAATTGTGATTTGGGCAACTTGGACAGCATTTCGAGATCAGCCAGAAATAGTGGTGTTACGAGTTGTCTTTTCCTTATTAATCGCCACTATTATTGGTTATGTTTTCAGTTTTCAAAAGGACTTGAGTCCGATGTTGCAACCTGAAATCGCCCGTTATCTGAAGTTTAATCCACCCGCAAAACCTGAACCTAAGGGCCGACGGAGACATGGACAGGTACAACAGCCAGCCACTACACCCAGTTTGTTGCAATCAGGAAGTTATATTCTGGGAGGAAAAGCAGGTGGCCCCACGCGTCTAGATGCTAATTTAATCCCAGCCAATACCCCAGCCTCTAGCCCTAGTAAACCCCTGGCAGATAAATTGCGCCTGTTATTGGATAATGTCGTCCAAGAATTACGGGAATTAGGCGGAGTGATGGTTTTAGGTAGTGCAATTGCTGCGGCTATTCAAGTTCTAGCTCCCCGTGAACTCATCCTCAGTCTTGGGGCTGGGCCGATTAGTTCAATTGTTGCCATGCTGATATTAGCGGCAGTGGTGTCAATTTGTTCTACAGTGGATTCCTTCTTTGCGCTATCTTTTGCCTCAACTTTTACCAGTGGTTCCTTGTTAGCATTTCTGGTATTTGGCCCAATGATTGATATTAAAGGCGTTGGTTTGATGTTATCAATTTTCAAACCTAAAGCTCTAATTTATCTCTTTGCTTTAGCAGGACAACTAGCGTTTTTATTCACCTTAATTTTGAATTTACACGTCATTTGATTTTTGTCTAATGACCAAGGTCGCTTCGCTGCAATTCAAAATTATCTTATTCAAAATTCAAATTGACCGCGAAACGACTGACCAATGACCAATGACCTGTTTGACCAATGACCCTTCGGGTTCGCCAGTTGCTCATGGGGAGCCACTGCGTTGGACGGGTTCCCCGGCTTAAAGCACGTGGCGTGGAAACAAGACGGTTCTGCGCACTGGCTCACCAATGACCAATGACCTGTTTGACCAATAACTAATGACTTCAATCCAAAATCCAAAATCCAAAATCCAAAATATTTTGCTCCCTTGGCTGGATGTCTTCGCAATTGGAGCTTGGGGAGTTTTAATTCTGAAATACTGGCTGACAGGCAAGCTGAATTTATTGATTCACCCTGATTACTTTTGGTTAGCTATTTCAGGTGGCTTTGGCTTGCTAATTGTTGGCTTATCTAAAGCATGGCAACTTTGGGTGCGACGTCGCCGTTATGATCCGCCCAGCACCCAACATTTCAGCTTGTTTCCCCCAGGGTGGGGTAGTGCTTTGCTGTTAACAGCGGCGATTTTAGGGTTAATGATTACACCCCGCGTGTTTGCCAGTGACAAGGCACTTCAGGGTGGTGTGACTGAATTAATGGGAGCGACACGCGCCCAACCCCAAGCTTTTCGCGCTACCATTCGTCCAGAGGAGCGATCGCTTGTAGACTGGGTACGCACTCTCAATGTCTATCCCGAACCTGATGCTTATGCAGGACAAAAAGTTAAGGTACAGGGATTTGTCATCCACCCACCAGACATGAGCAAAGACCATTTGTTCTTGGCAAGGTTTGTAATTACTTGCTGCGCCGCAGATGCCTATCCAGCAGGATTACCTGTCAAACTCACAGGAACTCGCGATCAATACCCACCTGATATCTGGCTAGAAGTGGAAGGACAAATGGTGACAGAAAATCTTTTAGGTAAACGCCAACTCACTATTGCTGCTAATTCCTTGAAAACAATTCCCCAACCCAAGAATCCTTATACTTATTAGTCTAATAACCAATAACCAATAACCAATGACCAATGACCAATGACCAATGACTAAATCCAATACATTTATCCAACCACTGGATCGGATAGCGATCGCCCTGATACTTCTGTTGAGTCTGCTCATTGGGTTAGTAATATGGCAAGGTGATGCAGTTAAGCCCCGCGTTCGGAATTTTACTTGGGATAACCTAAAAATCGGGGCAGAGGACACCTCCTTTACCCTCACTTTTAGCCGCCCAATGGACACCAAAAGCGTAGAGGATAACTTAAAAATAGATCCGCCTCTAGCAGGTAAAGTCAGTTGGGCAGGGCGACGGATGGTTTATACATTGCTAACACCAGCACCCTATGGCACAAATTATAAAGTGCAATTACAAGGAGCTAGAGATAAGTTTTCTGAACGAGAAGGAAAAAATAGAACTATCCAGCCTTTTATAGGTAGCTTCAACACCCGCAATCGCGTCATTCTTTATATAGGAGCCAATCCTGAAGAACTAGGACAGTTAGTTCTCTACAACTTGAGCCAAGGACAAAAAAAGGTACTTACCCCCAAAGACTTGGTTGTCATGGACTTCGAGCCATTTCCAGATGGGGAGAAAATTTTATTTTCTGCTCGCACTACTAATAACCAAGACTTACTTTCAGCGCAACTATATACAGTTACAACGGGCATTTCTAGTTCTGCTGACAAACCAGCAGCAGCAGCAAGCAGAGTTGACCTGATTTTAGATAATAAAGACTATCAAAATCTGAAATTTGACTTATCACCTGATGGACAAACGATTGTTGTTCAACGGGGGAAAAAAGATAATCCCGGTGACTTTGGGCTGTGGTATATACCAACAACTAGCAATCAAAAGGGAGAAAAGCTCACCCCTAAACGCCTGGAAAGCCAACCGGGGGGAGACTTTACGATTACACCAGATAGTAAAGCTGTAGCAGTTGCCCAAGGACAAGGAACTGCAATCTTAACTCTGCAAGGGGATGCCAGTAAACCCCTAGATTTTCTGCCACAATTTGGCTTGGTGCAGGCTTTTTCTAAAGATGGCTCACAAGCGGCAATGGTCAAGTTTAATACAGATTACACGCGAGATTTGTTTTTAGTGACAAACCAAGGCGTGCAGAAACAACTATTAAAAACAACAGGTTCTATTCTCAGTTGTCAGTTTGATACTGCTTCACCCACTCTTTATTGCTTGCTGACGCAGTTGGTATCTAAAGAACAATACATAGAACAGCCCTATTTAGTGGCGATTGAATTGAAAACTGGGCAACAGAAACCACTTTTAGTCCTACCCCCCGCCCAGCGAAATGTGAAAATGAGTTTATCGCCTGACGGTTTGGGTTTGTTATTCGACCAATTAGTTGCAGTTACGGATACTACAGCACTATCACCTGCAAACACCTTGAAAACTGATGATGGAGAAGCGATCGCTAGTAGTAGTCTGTGGTTAATGCCTCTGTTACCCATCGCCGATGCCACAACTAATGAGATTAACCCAGAACAACTGCCTTTAGTCGGGTTTCATCCCCGTTGGCTACCATAAAACAGGTTTTTTCCAGGATGTAAATTATCCAATAAGACTCATATTTGATTTTTGAAATACACGTAGTGGCGTGACAAGGCTAAAATAGTGCAATAGATTTTCGGTCTTTGTTCTTGTTCAATCAAGTTTCGAGCATTTTTCTAAAGCAACATTTAAGGCGTGTCACGCCAGTAGTTTGGGACGGCTGAGAATTAACAACTGCACCTGTCCATCACCTGTGTTAATTGCCAATAGAGGAGGACGTTGATCAGCTTGCTCAGATTCAGCGAGGCTCTTTCCGGCGAGACGCGCTCGTTTATACCAGCCCCACACGGTAGTGCGGGGAGAGGATAACGCAAAGGGAAAACAAAGCACTTGGGGGAATATGCCCCTACAAGCCTTTGAGTTAATCGAGCCTAGTCGGGACAAGGCAAAGCATTTGCTGATACCACAGCATTTTAAGCACTAAAGTCCTTACTACAAAACTATTGCTCTGGTTCTGTACGGAAATCAGATTTACCTCTATGTAAATACTTGCAGGCTAGTCATCAAATTATAACTACTTACCAAAGTCAAGCAGGTTCACACCCTCTAGGGGTAAGTGAGCTAAAAACCTTCATCATACTAAAGGTTGACGCAGACGAACCGGAGAATGTTATAACGGCGTTATGACAGCATCAGTTCTAGATGCAAAATGATCATGACTCATTACTCATGCTTGGGGAGAGTTCAACTTGGCTTCTAGAGTAAATCCTGATCGAACACAGTTGGTCAGCAATGCTAACGCCAGCAATGCTGAATATTTTTAAGTGGGTGGTTCAAGAGTGATGAATGAAGCTGACACCTTAAACAACGGGACTGTAATTGAAACCGTAAATTCTGCTAATTCGCCACAATCAGAGCAGGCGAGTTGTCCCTTTTACTCAGTTGTACCTCATGAACATAAGACTGTGAAAAATTTGCCGCTCCTCAAACCAGCCACTTCTCAGGATTACGAAACCACAGTTGTAGAGATTGGGGAAGATACCACAGAGCAAGACTGGGTTGCAGAGCCAGAAATGGACTCTCAAGCGGTCATTGACTCAGAATTTCAGCAGTTGCTGGCGTTGAATCAAGAGTTAAGTACGGCTAATAGTAAGTTGTATGAGCAAGTGGAGCAGCTAAAAAATGACCTAACTGAGTCAGAAAAGGTTTTTCAGTGGCAAAAAACTCGCTTCAGCGTGACTGAGTCGATGCTCAACCAACAGACTCAGGAACTAGCCGCCGCTCAAGAGCAGATTAAGTCTTTATTCCAACAGTTAGAAACGGCGGTGCAAACTGTTCAACACCAAGAAATTTTTATTGAAACTTTTAAAGGACAGCTACTAATTAGCCAGCAACGCCTGGCCCTGTTAGAGCGGGAATGTTCACTGTTACAAAGTAACTACAGCGACCAGTCTGTGCATCTCTCGCAATCGGAAAATACTTGTCGGGAGTTGCGTACTAGACTAATGCGACAACAACGCCAGACTCTGCAATTTAAAGCTGCTCTGGAAAAATGTTTAGACACACCAGTTCCTAGCTACGACACTCTAGATGATACGGCCAATCATCCCCATGACATAGCTTGCGGACAATCAAGATTTTCTCGGAAGGCTCGGTCTTTGTTTCCCAATGCACAGCCAATCAAGCCTTGGTCAGCGGAACCAGAATCTGTGAGTGATCATGTAGATAATTCTTGGGGGGAATCCTCAACACCTCCCCCATCCAGAAAAAATCACCCTGCTCCGGCTCCATCATCGCCTTGGAACTGGTCAAATCAGGAAGTTGAGCCAATACCAGCCCAAAGTGCCGCTGCGCCTAAAATTGAAGATTCTCCGACTACACCGGCAGATGTTTTGGCTTCGGGGTCAACCAATCTAGGCCAGCAACTGGATAGTCTCATTCAAATGTTTTTTGTCTCCCAGCCTGGATCTACGTCACCAGTAGAGCCTGTTGCAGAAAATAATCCAGATAGCAGTCAGGGTGGTGGGCCCATCTGGGAGACTTTGGCAACTATTTTAGAGGATGATGGGGAATCAGAAACTGCAAGAGCAGAACAGTTTGAGGCAGAAATCAATCCTCCTGTTAATACTTACACTACCTGGATGGTAGATTCGCCAATCTCACTAGCCAAAGACTCACAAGCATCGGCGGCTTCCCCAGATATTGAGACAACTGCGGTAGAAATTGAGGATTTTTGGTCAGAAGCCCCACAATTGCCACAGATGGAATTGCCGACGAGTGATTTCTTGCCAGATATGTTAAGTAAATATACTAGCGATAGCAATTCACCTTCACCAGTAGTTTATCCAGAGCGTCCACCGAAGGGACGCAAGTCGTTGGCCTCTGTGGAACTGCCGAATTTTCGCCAAAAGGGTCAATAAGTAATTAAAAATTAAAAATTAAAAAAAGAGTTATTTAATTTTTAATTTTTAATCATCCCCTTGGCGATTGACTAATGACTAGTTTGAATTACTGCTTCTGGGCTGACTTTTGCTACCTGATTTGGCGATCGCGGTTTGCCAGTAGAAATAGCGTAGTTAATCCCTAACAGATGCAGCCACAACGCCGGATAGCGGGGTTCTAGCCAAGATTTGCTCAATTTGAGGAAGCGCGGGAACCAGGGACTCAGCAAGAGGCTGACTAGGGCATGACGGCTAAAGTTGAAATAACTCCCCAGCCACCGCAACAGATCCCTTGGCCCAGCCAATTGCCAAATCCACAGCAGCAATGCGGGATTTTTGCTCGCGGCTTTGATGGCTAGGCGGTTAAAAGTAAACCAATCGCATCGGTCTTTGATGAAATTATCTGCCACTTCTAGTGGTTCGTCTGCTAAAAGCCCAAAAAAGGTATTGAGCATGGAGTTAACCCGTTGAGGTGGGATAAATTTCCCTGTGGGTACCATCATGCCTTTAGAAAATAGCCAAGTTACCGAAACGTTGCTTTGGTAGGCGCGAATTTTATTCAAGTGTGGGAAACTTAGTAGGTCATGCTTGAGGGCAGTATCTAATAGTGTGGTTAAGCGCTCTAGGTTGCGAACTAGGGAACCAAAGCCGGTGAAAATTAGGGGAGACTGGAGTGAGGCAGCATCACCGATCGCTATTAATCGATCAAAGGCAATTGTGCGATCGCTACTCCCAACACTAAAATGCCCTGGAATATAGCCAAATGTCGGCTTTTTCCACACCAGTTTGTCAAGATCGCAGCGGCGATATTCTGGCAAAATCGTGAAAAAGTCCTCGTACATCTCCAGCAAGGAACCGGGATTTTCTGGCTTAACTTCGTGGTAATGAAATAGATAAATTGTCAATTCTTCCCCAGCGCCAGGAAATAATTCCCAAATCAACTGCCTACCCCGCGAAATATCGCCGTGGCTGTACAGCACATCTCCATATTGGGAATCCCACACTCCCGGCTCAAATCCCCCGGCAATTGCCGCTCCCACCGTCGGACAAACGCTATCAAAAGTCCTACCACCATTTAATTGCCAAGCAATGGGGGAAGCCGTTCCCATGGCATCTATTAACAGTCGCCCACTAACTTGCCGCTCCTCGCCAGAAACTAAATGCTTGACAGTAACCACAACTTGTGGTGTACTGATATCCGCACGGATAAATTCCGTTTGATCCCAGATTTCGCCCGCCGCAGCTTGCAGCTTTTGTCCGCACATTTGCAGCCACTTTTCGGAATCTAAGGCTAAGTTGAGGACTGTCGGGGTGTGTAAAATAGGCGATCGCAGTTTTGGAGGATTGTTGGCATCAAAAAATTTATTGAAACCGTCTTTGTACTCCCTAGCAATGATGGTTTCCAACTCAGCGGTTGTCACCAAACCCAAATTAACTAAGCTCTGAAGCTCATCGCGGGAAATATTCCATTCCCGGTTCATCCGCCCAAAGGGTAGTCGCTCCACCAGCAGTACTTTGTATCCCAATTTTGCCATGAGTGCTGCATGAATTGCCCCTAAAGCGCCGCCAATATAGATCAGGTCATATTCGGGATTGGGGATTGGGCTTTGGGGATTGGGAGGAGACTTGGGAGAAATTCCTCCTTGTCCCCTGATTACCTTATCGGTAGAGGAAAACACCACCTGCCGAGGTTCTTGGGGATGAAGCACCCCTTCGCGCCAGCGTTGCTCCCACCAGTAAGCACGCTTGAGGTCATTTTCCCCATTGGGCATTTTCTGAAAATACTTAACAGTCAGGGGGTAAACAGAGCCTAGGGCTTCAAAAATTGATTGCTGGGACAAATCAATTGCGGGCGGTTCTGGGTAGCTATGGGGAAAGCGGTTTCTGATTCCCGTAGTCAGTTGGTGCAGGATTTTTCCCTCATTACAAAAGGGTTTATCTGCCCAACGGAAGACCTTGAGATAGGTGGTGCGCTGCACAGACCAGACAAATACAGAAAGTTGATCTGGCAAGTTTTCCGAAACATCCCCAACCTTGGTTGTATTTATTTCCGGAATACTTAAGCAAAAGCCTTCTGGCGTTAGCAGCTTTTCGCCAGTTTCCGGTGCGAAATCTACTTGTAGCCAGCTACGTACAGCCGCCGTATCGCTCGCAGGAACTTCTAAATAAAGGATTTCTTTCATCTATTTCTGACATCTCCAATCGATCTACTCACCAAGACGGATTTGACGAAGGCAGAAAATACGCTAGACTCCGCCCTATCAGTTGCATAAAGATTTAGTAAAGAAATTGTAATATTTTGTGAAATCTATTGTTCATTCTGTTGTATTTCTGTAAACCCACGCCATGAATTATCCCATCCCAGATAGTCCCCAAGAAATATTTGCCCTGCGACAACAGCCAATTGATGAAGAACTAGTGGCTGCGGCGATCGCTGGAGTAGTCAAAGTTATCCGCGCTGAGGGCAAATCCTTGGAAGATTTAACTGCTCAGGTGTTAGCGGATGACCCCGTGCTAGACAGACAACAACGGCGCTGGCTGAGTAAATTGGTTGCTCAGGCTTGGGACAGTTTTCGTTAAAGTTAAAGCGGGGGAGGGCGCGGCAACCGCGCCCCTACGGGGTTAAAATGGCAGACCTGGGATTTTGACGGGAATGCGATCGCGGATTTCTCTTTCTACTCTATCCTTGACTATACCTGTCACCGCATCTGCCGCCGCTTGAGCAAATCCAGCTTCTCCAGTATTGGCAACATCAAAAATACATCCATCTAATAAATCTCCCCTAACACCTGCACGCTGACAAATTTCCTCGGCTTTACGCAGTTGCGGTGGTAAAAAAGAACTGAGACTGATGTAATTATTGGGAAAACCTCGTTTGGTAAATGTAACCGTACTTTGACCAGAAGCGTAGTCAAATAAAGATTCACCCTGCTTAATTCTCCAGCTATCACCAAACTCTTTGTAAAGCTGATCAAAGAACAATGTTTCAACTTTACCAAGAGCTACAGGAACAGGTAATAAATTATTTAATGCCGTGCTGAGTTGTCCATAAGTTGAATTGTTCTTAGTCGGAACTATATTACCACCACGAGTCCGTAAATCATCGTTTGGATCACCATTAAGATTACCCAGCAAACCAATATATCTATCTGACTGGTCTGGAACAGCAGGAGTAACATTCATAAATGTTGAACCTGCAACAGTAATATTATGAATTCTCACCTGCTCACCTGTAGGCCATTGCACCACATAATCACTACCAGAACGAGTAATTTCTCCCCCTCCAGGTAATGACAACGAACCTTGAACTACAGTTGGTTGACCATCAATTCGTAGTTGTGTATTTGTATTTGCATCAGGAAAGTCTTTACTGTAAAATGCCACACGACTATTCCCAACTTTCATGGCTGCACCCGTATTCAGGGAAAGTTGACGACCAGGAACCGCACCTTGGCGAACTTGGATTTCAAAGCTGTTATCTTTAGCTTTTACTAATGTGAATTCTCCCACCATCTGGAAGTTGTAGCGGTATCCATCAAAGGTAATAATGTGGGGGTCACCGTAACTTTTACCTGGCTTGAGTGTCCCCCTATACTTGGGTGAGCGGGAAGTTATCGACTGAGGTGAGTCTTTTCTATCTTGTCTAGGTTTATTAGCTGTTGGTGTTTGACAATCACGCTGTTCTTGAGCTAACTTCTCGCATGGAGAATTGTTACATCCTAATGCTTCTGTCAAACCTTCTTTCAGTGTTTGTCTAATTGGATTTACTAAATTATCATCTACCCATTTTTGGAATGCACCTCCCAGCGATCCTGGGACTTTCCCGTCTGTAGCACCTCCTAGAGGATTATAAAGTTCATTAACTACGAATGGAGCCTCTACTATTTTTGTTCTTACACTAAAAGACCAAGGAGTTTGTAATATTCTTTCGGTTGTATTTGCTGTTCCTGCTATATTTGAAGCCCGACTATAATTTGTTTTTTCGATGCCAAGTATCCGATCACCTATTTGGCACATATCACAATTTAATCCCAACAAAATATCAGAACTTCCACATCCAGAAGCAATTAAATTTGAGCGATTATCGAACTTTTTAAAATTATTCTTATTGCAATTATCAATATTATTTTTTTTCTGTTTCCAAACAAAAGAGGAAGTTTTGGTAAATAACTTGTTGTGTTTTTTGTTATTTTTGGTAAGTATTTCAGTCTCTATCACCAATTTTCTTTTCTGAGAATCTATATAATCAATTTTCCATAGATTATTGCTAACTAAATTAATTGTTATTTTTTCATTTAAACTTGTTTCAACAAAAATTTCAGGTTTGTTTTGAGAAAATGTAAATTGATATGACTTCCCTCCACAAACTGTATTATTGGGAACTGTATATATAATGGAATCATATTCAATAGAATTACCTGCTTTCCTGACTCTACGCGTAATTTGACATCCTTCTGAATTACGCACAACCATTTCATATAATCCCGGTTTAATCTCTTGTAGAGGATTAATAATATTGAACTGGGCAAGTTTTTGATTTCTCAATAAAGGTTGGGTTACTTGAGGTGGTTTAGAATTATTAGGGCTAAAAATATCTGTATTATCTGATGGGTATTCTTGAGAGTTTGATGGTTTAAAAATATCACCTTGCACTGGTGTAGAATTATTCCCATCATTCCTATTATCAAAAATGTCAACACCCTGTGCAATCACACTCGTTTCTGGTGGCACAGCCGCATTAACTCGATTATCTGCAACTAAATAACAAACCGGAGAATTAGCACCTAAGACCCCACACAAAGAAACTGCTATAATGCGCTTCCCAAATGTGCCACCAAAAACTGCTAAAAAACTAATTAATCCAATTATCCAAAATCTAAATTGATGCATAAACCACCTCAAATTTGAAATATAAATAAAAAAGCTATCACATCTCAGTTTTTCAATGCTTTTTTCCAACTAACTACTGATTGTTATTTATCATTCAGCCAATCATCATTGGGATAAAACAATCATCCTTGTAATATCATTATTGTGTTTGCAGATAATATATTTAGGGCTTTATTCTCCGTGGAGGTTGTTCTATATTTAATCTCTGTTCTTCTAATTCTTTCTTACCATCAGTGACTTGGCATTGTCTATTTTGTACTTCTTCAGGAGGATTTAGGGAAGGTTCTCCACCATGAGGATAAAACCACCACCAACCCCAACCATTTAACTTTCCCCAGAGTCTACAGTCCCAAATTTTACCTCCCGGTTGTTCTTTACTTACCCAACAAGTACATATTGGTTCAGCATTTTCAGTATCAGTTGAAGATGATGTCGGTTGATTATTTCCCGTTCGAGTAAATGTTTCAATATTAGTATTACTAAAAATGTCAATATTCCCTGGTGCATTATTCCCATCATTCCTATTATCAAAAATATCAATACCCTGTGCAATCACACTCGTTTCTGGTGGCACAGCCGCATTAACTCGATTATCTGCAACTAAATAACAAACCGGAGAATTAGCACCTAACACCCCACACAAAGAAACTGCTATAACGCGCTTTCCAAATGTGCCACCTAGAACTGCAAAAAAGCTAATTAATCCAATTATCCAAAATCGAAATTGACGCATAAATCACCTCAAATTTAAAAACAGAAAAACAGAGCGATCGCTTATTTTCTGCATAAGCGATCGCCTTTTTTAATCAAAAACTAGAAACGTAACAAGTTACGCACGCCGTTCAACGCATCTACACCCCGTCTCGCTGTATTTAAAACATCATTAATGTTATCAATTGTGTCTCGTTTATCAGGTTGGGCGCTGGCTACATAAGGCGCACCTAATTCCCCAGCAGAAGAGTTTTCGACTTGTAAACCTAAATAAATTCCTGATTGTGGGGCTAGGCTTAAAAAGGTATTGATAGGGATGGCATAGTTAAAACCAGGTTTAATTAATCCGGCGATACTGGTAGCAGCGTCTTCGGTTAATCCTTCTACTAGCAGGTTATTGGGATCTTCCTTATCTCCCAAACCATGAATACCAATTACTCTTCCACCTGCATCTAAAACTGGGCCACCACTCATACCGGCAAGGGTAGTATTGGTGTAAATCATTTTGTAACCGTTGAGTGCTTGAGGCAGAAATCCTGATACCCTGCTACCAGTAAATTGACGCACAAGTTGTCCACCAGCCTTTTGTCCTACTGCTGTCAGACGCGGCCAACCAGAAACGAAAACAGGTTTACCTTCGCTGACGGTTTCCGAATTAGCAAGTTTGGCAGGTTTGTAATCTTTATCGCTGCTAAACTCTACTACTGCTAAATCTACCCCCCCTGATAAGCGTTTCACTTTACCGTAATCAAGTTGATATGCTTGTTTGTCGTGAGTCACAATTTTGTAATTATCTTTATTGTTGACGACGTGAAGGGCGGTGAGGACGTAGTAAGTTTTGCTATCTTTAGCCACAATTACTCCTGAACCATGTCCTTTATCGCCTTTAATTAAAACTGTGACTTCGCGGGCTATATTGTTAACTTCTTCTCCTGTCAGGGCTTGGGCGGCCGAAGGTTGAGTAATGATAATGGCAGTTACAACAGCAGTTCCAGCAAGTATAGCTGGCAAATTTTGGTAAATTTTCATCATTTAAGCTCCAAAATAATTTAACAATGCTTTGTATGAGAAATTGGGCGCCCTACCACAGCCAATTTGTCAGGGGTGGGATATTTGGGGGTTTGGGGTTAACGATTACAGGCTGAGTTATGGGTTGACTTTGCATACACATTGCTGGAGAGGATTTTTCTGTATTCTGTTTTCCCAAAAAGGTCTGCAAAGGTATGCCCCAACTAAGTTGCGACATTTGTTGATATTGCAACTCAGAAGCTACAGAACCATCCTGAAAAATATAAGAATTTCCCCACAGGGGATAGGCGTGTTTGCCATTAATTCCTACTAATTTGCCTTGACTATTTAAGAGTGGCCCCCCACTCATCCCCTTGCGAATGTCGTTGGTGTATCCAATCTGATAACCACCCTCAAAATCTTGGGGGAGTAATAGAGAAACTTGTCCAGTTGTGAACACAAATCCAGCAGCACCGAAGGGAAACCCACCCACAAAAGCTGCATCTCCTTGGCATAGAGATACAGTTGAGAAAGAGGCGATCGCATAAACTTTCCCACTAGAAAATTGCAACAACCCCAAATCATCGCCATTAAACTTACCTGTCTTTGACTCGTAAGCTGGATAAATCCGGCCATCAGGAGTTTGAATCCGATATTGTTTACCGTAACCAGGTAAGAGTACGTGTTCATTGGTGAGAACGGTGTAAGCCCGTCCCTGTCTGTAAATCAAAATTCCTGAACCGGAAGTTTCTCCAGAAAAGACTTTGACGGTAATTGATTTCGCCAGTTGACTCAGTTGTGTTGCTGACAGTTCAGATGTCTGGGGAATTGGGACAGAAACCTGATCAGGAATTGCTTTTACTGGCAATTCAATGAACAAACTGCTAAGACAAGCTATGAAGATCAGCTCTGGCGATCGCCAATTCACCTTAAATCACTCCAGAATTAATTGCTACCTACCAAACAGAAGTACCACTAGGGGCTGGTGCTGTTGTTGGCGTATCTGTTGCAGCTGGAGGATTTGCCGGTGCAGTTTCCCCATTCACCACAGTGGCTTCTTGTAGGAATTCTTGCATATCAACTACAGACGTATTGGTGCTTTCATAAAGAGTGCCAGATGCACTAGTGCGAACATTAAACAGTTGTTGAATAGTTCTGGCGGCATTTTGTCCAGGTTTAAGAGTGAATAACAATTTTTCTGAAGTGCAAGGAATACCACCATTACCAGCACAAATTGCCGGTTGATTGTTCAAATACCCAGCAGTAATGAAATTGAGATTACCTTGGGTATAATGCTTCTGAAACCTTGCTGATACTTCCTCACAACGTGTTTGCGGGTTATATCCTCCACGACTAAAATGCTTAGAAACCCACTTGACTACAACCACCGTACCTCTTGGGGTGTTAGCTAAAGTGGATGGTACACCTTGGCTCGTACCACAGAAAAAGGTTGTACCCTGAGCTTGGCTTGGTTGATGAATGGCAGTTACAGAACTGAGTGCGATCGCACCCGCAGCTAAAACATTTGTCAATGATGCTAATTTCATGAGTAGGTCTCAATTCTTAACTAAAAGGGTTTTATTTGGCTTTTATTTAAAATAATACCCCAGTGAAAGCTTGATCTCACATTGACAAGATCAGCATAAATATTTTTTTAGAAAGAATCATAATTCGGGGAACAGAGGAAAACTTTTTTGAATACCATATTGTTGACCTTTTCCTGTTCCCCAAAAAGTTCTTAAATTTTCAAAGCTGTTTCTGCTTGGAAGTGCAACAACAAACCATATTCCAAGCCCTCTACCACCGCTTGATAGGAAGCCTCTAAAATATTTGTGGAAACCCCGACAGTTGTCCAGCGTTTTAGTCCACTACGTGACTCTACCAGCACACGAGTTTTTGCCGCTGTACCCGTATGTCCGTTGAGAATTCGGACTTTATAATCTGTTAACTCAAAAGCAGCAATTTGGGGGTAAAAATTCACCAAAGCCTTACGTAAAGCAGCATCTAAAGCTGCCACCGGGCCGTTACCTTCCGCTGCTTCCAGAATATTTTTACCGTTGACAGTGATTTTGATTGTCGCTAAGGCATTGGTAGTTGCTTTACCCTCAATCAAGTCACAGTGTACTTGAAAGCCTTTGACTTCAAAGAACAGTTGGCGATCGCCTAAAGCCTCATGCATCAACAGCACAAAACTTGCCTCAGCTGCTTCAAATTGATAGCCTTCACTCTCTAAATCTTTCATCCGTTGCAGAATTTCTCGCGCTTCTGGTTTCTCCTTATCCAGTTCAATACCAAAAGCCCGCGCTTTTGCCAAAACATTACTGAGTCCAGACTGTTCAGAAATCACAATCCGGCGACGGTTCCCCACTTGTTCCGGCTGAATGTGTTCATAAGTCAGAGGGTTGCGTTCCACCGCTGATACATGAATCCCACCTTTATGAGCAAAAGCCGAACGTCCCACAAAAGGCGCGTGTTCATCAGGGGCAAGATTTACCACCTCACTCACAAAGCGACTAGCTTCTGTAAGTTGCAAAAGCTGGTGTTCACCGATACAGCCATAACCCAACTTCAGTTGTAAATTGGGAATTAATGAACAAAGGTTAGCATTACCGCAACGTTCCCCGTAACCGTTAATTGTGCCCTGTACCATTGTCGCCCCGGCCATGACTGCGGCCAAGGCATTAGCCACCGCCAGATCCGAATCATTATGAGTATGAATGCCAATTTGGGGAATAGTCCTTTGTCCTTGGTCATTAGTCATTGGTATTTGACAAATGACTTTTGACAAATGACTTTTGACTGATTCCACAACTTGAGTAATTTCGTGAGGTAAAGCGCCACCATTGGTATCACAGAGAACTAGCCATTCAGCACCTGCTGCCACTGCTGCCTCTAATGTCTGTAGAGCATAATCGGGATTATGCTTATAGCCATCAAACCAGTGTTCAGCATCGTAGATAATGCGACGCCCTTGGGTACGGAGATATTCCACCGTATCGCCGATCATCGCTAAATTTTCTTCTAAACTCGTCTTGAGTCCTGTTGTGACGTGTAAATCCCAAGACTTGCCAAAAATTGTTACCCAACGAGTACCTGCCGCGAGAATAGGTTGCAGCATTGGTTCGGAAGCGGCAGTGGTGTTGGGGCGTCGAGTTGAACAAAAAGCAACAATTTCTGCTTGTTTGAGCGGATCTTCTTGGAGTTGCCAGAAAAATTGTACATCCTTGGGATTAGCACCAGGCCAACCGCCTTCAATGAAGGGAATTCCCAGTTGATCGAGTCTCCGGGCAATGCGTAACTTATCTTCTATGGACACTGATAGCCCTTCTCGCTGAGTGCCATCCCGTAGAGTGGTGTCATAGAGCCAAAGTTGAGGTGAGGGATTGATGGTCATAAGACTGAGACCTTCGAGACAACTTTCTCTTGCGATGTGCCAATATACAACAAAAAGCCAGTTTGGTAATCTAAATATGCCCAAGGTACTAGCTCAAGGTAAAACAATTGAGTGCCAGAGCCACGCCAATTTACGAAAGATATTGCTGCACAACGGTATTGACCTTTATAACGGCAATGCGAAGGTAATCAACTGTCGAGGTATTGGCAGCTGTGGTACCTGTGCGGTTAAGGTAGAAGGCGAAGTATCCGCAGCGAATTGGCGTGACAAAGCGCGGCGCTCTCTTCCTCCCCATTCTCCTACATCAGACCTGCGTTTAGCTTGTCAAACTGAGGTTTTAGGTGATGATGTAAAAGTGACGAAGTTTACTGGATTTTGGGGTCAAGGTTCTCAAATAGTGTGGACACCAGAAGGTTAAAAAGGAGAGAAACAAGATGGGTAGATGGACACCGTTAATTCTGATGGCTGGGGGTTTAGCGATTTTGCTAGGTACACTGCTAGGCATCAATTTTCCCATGGGCGGACAACAAAGCGCTAAAGTTCCCCCAGTCCGCCAAGCAGAGGGCGTTCTCCCAGCGAATATCAATGTTAATAGTACAGCGAGTAGGAATGATTCGGCAATTGAAAACCGGAGTAGCACTACCAGCGGGAATAATGATTCGGCAGTTGAAAACCGGAGTAGCACTACCAGCGGCAATGGTGATTCGGCAGTTGAGAATCGGCGTAGGGTTGCCCAGAATAATGCTTCTACGGAGACTGCACAAAATACTGATGATACATCAGACACGACTCCAGAAAATTCGGCAACAGAAGCTCAATCAACAACCACTCCATCTGAGAATATCAATCAAGACAAAGAACCAATTCGCGCTTTGTGGTAACTGCTGCTAGTCGTTAGTTACGAGTTATGAGTTATTGTTACGAGTTATTAGTTATGAGTTATTAGTTATGTACTAATAATAAATGACTAATGACTAATGACTAATGACTAGTGATGTTTTAATTATTGGTGGCGGCGTTATTGGCTTGGCGATCGCCATCGAACTAAAATTGCGTGGGGCAAATGTCACCGTACTTTGCCGCGATTTCAGCGCGGCATCTGCCCATGCGGCGGCTGGGATGTTGGCACCAGATGCGGAAAACATCCAAAATGGGGCAATGCTTTCTTTATGTTGGCGATCGCGTTCTTTATATCCACACTGGACGCGCAAGCTAGAAGAACTCACCGGTCTCAGTACCGGGTATTGGCCCTGTGGGATTTTAGCACCGGTTTATCAACAGCAAGAGGAAAAAAATTCTTCTTTACCCCCATATTCCCGTGAATCCCCCGCCTATTGGTTAGATCAAGCAGCAATTCATCAATATCAGTCAGGATTGGGTGCAGAAGTCCTTGGGGGCTGGTGGTATCCTGAAGATGCCCAAGTTGACAATAAAGCTCTAGCTCAAGTTCTGTGGGCAACCGCCGAGTCCCTTGGTGTGGAACTCAAAGACGGCGTTACAGTAGAAGCTATTAGGCAACAACAAGGCCAGGTTGTAGGTGTACAAACCAATATTGGGGTGATCTGCGCCGCAGAATATGTTTTAGCTACAGGTGCTTGGTCAAATCAATTATTACCACTACCCGTGCATCCCCGCAAAGGGCAAATGCTGAGTGTACAAATACCGGAATTTTTGCCGGAATTACCCTTGACGCAAGTCTTGTATGGGCAAGATATTTACATTGTCCCCAGGCGAAATCGTTCCATAATTATTGGAGCAACTAGTGAAGATGTCGGCTTTACTCCCCACAATACCCCAGCCGGTATTCAAAGCTTATTACAAGCAGCCATTCGCCTATATCCCCAATTAGCCCATTACCCCATACTCGAATTCTGGTGGGGTTTTCGCCCAGCTACCCCCGATGAATTACCAATTTTGGGCACTAGCCACTGTAAAAATTTAACCTTTGCCGTTGGACATCATCGCAATGGGATTTTGCTTACACCCATAACAGCGGCATTGATTGCCGATTTGATTTGGTCACAAAAGTCAGATTCCCTACTTGCTAATTTTCACTATTCGCGCTTTCATAGCCAGCCATCTACCTCCCCAACCATGCTTACTCACCCGGCCAATTTCTCCAACGGAAACGGTAAAACCCTATCTTTACAGCCTCCAGTACCTAGCATTCAAGACTCAGGACTGATTATCGCTGGGAAAACCTTTCAATCACGCTTGATGACAGGAACGGGTAAGTATCGCAGTATTGAAGAAATGCAGCAAAGCGTTGCCGCTAGTGGTTGCCAAATTGTGACTGTAGCAGTGAGGCGGGTACAAACCAAAGCCGCTGGACATGAAGGTTTAGCGGAAGCCCTGGATTGGCAGAAAATCTGGATGTTACCCAATACCGCAGGTTGTCAAACTGCTGAAGAAGCGATTCGTGTTGCCCGTTTGGGGCGGGAAATGGCGAAACTATTGGGACAGGAAGATAATAATTTTGTTAAGTTAGAAGTAATACCAGACCTTAAGTATTTACTCCCAGACCCGATAGGCACACTGGAAGCAGCAGAACAATTAGTTAAAGAAGGCTTTGCTGTGTTGCCTTATATCAACGCTGATCCGATGTTAGCCAAGCGTTTAGAAGATGTTGGTTGTGCCACAGTCATGCCTTTAGCATCACCCATTGGTTCGGGACAGGGGCTGAAAACAACTGCCAATATTCAGATTATTATTGAAAATGCCAAGATCCCAGTGGTGGTAGATGCGGGTATTGGTTCGCCTTCGGAAGCTGCCCAGGCGATGGAGTTGGGGGCAGATGCTTTGTTGATTAATAGTGCGATCGCTCTTTCACAAAACCCAGCAGTTATGGCTCAGGCGATGAATCTCGCCGCCGTCGCCGGTCGTCTAGCATATCTGGCGGGAAGGATGCCGGTTAAAGACTACGCTAGTGCTAGTTCGCCGCTAACGGGCAAGATTACTGGTGAGTAACCGGGATTTATTCTCCTAGGTGTTTGCGATCGCTAATATCACCTTTATAATACCAATTTGAAAAAAAAATGTGACAGATAGAAGCCCGGAAAACCTATCAAAATTTTTCTTTGCCCCCCATTGCGCGAACTGGCGTGGGTGGGGGGTATATGTATGAACCTGATAGCGTTTCCCGAATCAGTGGTTAGCGTCCTCTTCTGGGTTTCCCAGGCCGAGGAGCCGGAGCACCAAAAGTTTGAACGCCAAAAGGACTTTCAGGGACGTACCAGCCGCATCTCGCATTTAGGAAGTATCTACTAGGGCATTGTCCGGCAGATAGAATCTGTTGTTGCTCTGTGGTTAGTTCAACAAGTAACTCAGATTGAAAAGGTTGCACTGACATAATTGTTACCTCATTTTCGTTACCAAGTAATTGCTTACCTAGTGACTTGAGAATAAATAATATTGATCAAAAACTCATTAGTCAAAGGTTAGAACCCATATTACGCCTTTCGACTCTCAAAAAAGATAATTTTTATAGAGATAGGTTGTTTGGTATACAAACATAGGGTAATTGGGTTGATTAATAGTGCGATGGCGCTCTGGGCCATCGCACTTTCACAAAACCCACCAGTTATGGCTCAGGCGATGAATCTCGCCGCCCTAGCCGGTTAAGGTAAATGCGAAAAATTCCCCCTGGACAAGGAGGAGTTAGTCCTAAGCTGACAATTTTCTAGACAAAGCTATAGATATGTTGACTTTTGTCAATATAATATTTTAGTTGAAAAAATCAAATACTCGATATATAATTCCCATGTCCCAAATATTGAATAAGACTGTTGCTGACGCGAAAACCAAGCAATGATAGTGATAGTCTTTTTGAGAATCTAAAAAAAAGAAAGATGGCGTTGGGCTACAGCGTGTAAGTCTACTGAGGGATAACCGCTCCCATGCTCCCGTTGAAGTAGAAAGTAAAGTCTAGCTTTGTCTAGGTTTTATATAGCAGGAAAATCACGGTTGAGAAAGTACAGCGTTTTTCAGGTAAATGAAGTACACGGGTAGGGGCACAAAATTGTTGTGCCCCTACAATAATCTGTACCTCACCAAGTTCCAATCTGCTGTAATTCTGGCTTACAAGATTTGAAAACTAAAGTTAAGACTTGCCCAATTATTCACATCCAAAATATAGGAGTCAGGGGGGCTGCTGTTAGTCTCGCCAGGGATTGCACTAGCGTTATGCAAGTCTTGGAGCAGGGCTTGAGCAACTTCTAAGGGGTTCAGCAATGGGCCAATGGGCTTTCGGACTCCCGTGGGATAGTTAGCACCCAAGACGGCAAGGGTTTCACTGAAGGGGGCGGTGCTGAAAATCAATAGCTGTTCGCATTCATAAGCTAGTCCTGGAATTGCCCATTCAGACACAATTGCAATTTCTGGTAAGGTGAGGGTTTCCCCTGGAGCCATGACTATATCGTGGAGCAGGGCTTTGGTTTCGGCAATGTTGGGTTGTTGGTAAACTTGCCAAGGGTAAAAGGCGATCGCCATACTACTACTATTTAATCCCAGCAGCATGAAATATAAAGGGCGATCGCTCAAATTTTGCACCCGGTACTGCATCCGACTACCAACAGGCACTGTGGGTATAGCTACCAGTGGTATGCTATTCGCAGTTTTAGCGCTGCGAGTTCGCACTGTTTCCCGTTGCATCACCACGCGAGGCGATATCCCGTCCATAATCTCTAGGGTTCCCTTAACTGGCAAACGGGAAGAACCTTCATTATCTGTGAGTTGCCATAACTTTGCTGCTAGGAGGTTTGGTAATTTCGGCGCTAAACGCTGCACTGCGACTTTCACTGCTTCCCCAATTTCCCCAGATGTATTGGGAATTAGCTCACCACCTAGAGAAAATAGTGCATAGCGAGTGTGAGCTTTGATGAGTTTACCAAACACATAATCGGCTGGTTTTTCTCCTGCGACTACAGTTGATACACCGGCAAATGTGGCAAAGGCGCTGGTGGCATCTACCCGCTCAATTCTTTCTAATCTGGTATCTAGGGCAATTGTTAAGCCAATATTTCGGGGTAAAACCCGCACTGCTTCCTGGACAAGTTGCCCGACTTGTGGGAGGTTGCTATTTTCTGGGCTGGCAATTTGGGCTTTGGCTGTTAATCCACTCCGCGATGGCGAAACGTCCACTTTCAGCGAACGCAATACTAACTGTCCTCCGGTGACTATATTGAGTCGGGAATTCACACCGTAGTATTCCAGAACTTGCGGGGGTAACCCTGCCAACCATACCTGAACAGTTTTACCATCCTCTTCTGTAGCTATGACTACGCCTTCTGCCCCAGTGGGGTCGAGAAAGAAATTATCGACAATGAAAGCAGCTTGAGTATTTTTTCCCTCACTCAATAAAGCGGGCTGCTGATTGCTACCCAGCTTGGACATAGTACTCCCCACACGGGAAAGGATGACTTGAGTCGTTGCTGGGGTGTTTTCCCACAGATATTGCGTCAAGGCGTAGGTAAATAACCCGGCACTTAAACCAGACAATAAGAACTCCTGCGCCACCTGATTTGGGTCTGATGTCGCTGACAACACAACAGGATTGTTAAGTATTGAGTTTTGCGTTTTCAGTTGTTGGAGAAAATCAAGTTCTGCCTCTGCTAGCCTGGCTTTTAACGATTGCGGGCGGGCGCGAATTCCCATCCCTGTGGGCTGTAATGTGCTCATTTCATAGTAACTGGTGTCCAAGACGGCTGTCACTCGGTCGGTGGGAAGCGATCGCAACAATCGCCAAAGAGTTTCTTCTAATAAATAGTTGGCTATTTGATCATTTTGTGAATTTTGATTTTCATCAACTGGCACCAGAGCATTTTGCACCGTGTCCGGCAAAGTTCCCAATTGGACGCGGGTACCATAGCCGCTAAAGTGGAAAACGACCACATCACCGGGTTTAGCTTTTTTACCGAGGTGATCTAAAACAGCCGCCTCAATGAATTCCCTGCTAGCTTGTTCCTCAGTTAAAGTGAGAATATCTGCGGCGAGAAAGCCAAAGCGATAAATCAAAAGTTCTTTTTGCAATTCCACATCAGTCAAACAACCACCAAGGGCTGGACTTTGTGGATATTGATTGATGCCCACTAATAGTGCTAACTTCCGGGGGCTGGGTTGTGCTAAAGCTTGGTAATAGCGATTTCCCACAGTCAACCACTCAGCCTCAGTTACCCCCAACACCGTCAGCAGCCAGCCCATCCGTTGTAAAAACGTCCGCCGTTTCATAAATTAGCTATCAGTCCTCAGCTGATAATTAGGCGTGCATTACCCGCGCCAACTCAGCCGCCACCTCAGGACGGGAAAACTCTGGTGGGGGTAATTCACCCCGGCGTAGCATTTCCCGAACTTTTGTTCCCGACAGGTGAACACGCTCTTCTGGCTTGCTGGGACTTGTTTTTGTCGTCCCCATTTGTTTGGTGCGGGTGCAGTAGAAAGCATGTTCAAATTTCATTGGCACAATGCCCAATTCCCCAGGGGCAAATTCATCAAAGATGTACTGAGCATCATAAGTGCCGTAGTAGTCACCCACACCAGCATGATCTCGTCCGACAATAAAGTGTGTACAGCCGTAGTTCTTACGGACTAAAGCATGGAAGATTGCCTCCCGTGGCCCAGCATAACGCATCGCTGCCGGATTAATTGCCAAAATTACCCGGTCTAAGGGGTAGTAGTGTTCTAGTAAAATTTCATAGCAACGCATCCGCACATCAGCGGGGATATCATCATCTTTAGTCGCCCCAACCAATGGGTGTAAAAATAACCCGTCCACGGTTTCTAAAGCGCACTTTTGGATGTATTCATGGGCGCGGTGGATGGGGTTACGAGTTTGAAAGCCGACGATGGTTTTCCAACCCTTCTCTTTAAACATTTGCCGTGAGGCTGCGGGATCTATTTGATAGCTGGGAAATAGGGCATGGGCGCCGCGCTGTAATAGCCAAATATCTCCTGCCAGATGTATGGAACCTTGACCATAGAGTACCTGCACTCCTGGATGTTTAGCGTCATCAGTGCGATAGACATTAATCGCCTCGCGGCTTTTGTCGTACTGATATTTTTGTGTCAGTTGCAATACCCCGATAAATTCACCACTGGGGTTATCCAAACGGATTAAACCGCCTTCTTGCAGGGGTTGGGCAACTTCTTCTGTTACCGACAGAGTAATGGGGATTGACCAGACAACGCCATTAGCCAGCCGCATTTCTGTAACTACGCGATCATAGTCTTGTTGGTTCATAAAGCCCGTGAGTGGGCTAAAACCGCCGATGGCAATCATTTCTAAATCAGAAACGGCGCGATCGTCAAGCGACACTCGCGGCAAAAAGTCAGCTTTTGAAAGAAATTCTGCTTTTTGTTCCGGTGTAGCAACCCGGTTAACCAACTCTCCACCGTGGGGGGAAATAGCATCTAAATGGTAACTCAACGTATATCCCTTCTTTCTTTTAACGACAATTGTTGCAAACTATGTATGTACTAACTTATCAGGTAGGTACACAGTGAACAAAAAGTTTATCAGTTTTTATTGATTGCCGGTCGGAAAGGGCGAGATTAGGAAGCGTTGAAATATTTTACGGCTTGTGTAGTACAATAGTACTATTAATAAAAAACCGTCAATGTCGGAAACTGAATTACCTGTACTGTTTACAGAGAAGGATAGTAGCCGAAATTGTTAAAGATAGAAGGAAACAAGTATGCTCAGTTGTCATGATGTGGCTAAGTATTTTCTAGCTCAAACAGACGAAGATGCTGGGGATTTAATTTCTAATCTCAAGCTGCAAAAATTGCTTTACTATGCTCAAGGTTTTCACTTAGCGCTGTATGATAAACCTCTTTTTTCTGAGCCTATCGAAGCTTGGAGATACGGGCCTGTAGTGCCTGAAGTTTATCATGAGTATAAAAACTGTGGTTCTGATGCGATTCCTATTCCTGAAGATATTGATTTTTCAAAATTTAATGAGCAAACTGTTGAATTGCTAAATGAAGTTTACAATGTCTATGGTCAATTTTCTGCTTGGAAATTGCGAAATATGACTCACAATGAAGATCCTTGGAAAGATACATCCGTAGGAGATGTTATCATTTTTCAATCTCTGAAAAAATACTTCAAAACTCAGCTTGTGAATGAAGATGAGTAGCAAGAGAAAATTTAAACAACCGCCAAAGGAAAGCGGAAATAAGTTAGGGACTCCATCTGCAAAACAAGAAGAATCTCCAGAACAACAACCACCTATATTTTCTCTAAGATACCTAGATAATGAATATTGTATAACTAAATGTACGAAAGATGAGCAAGCGGCATTTGCTTTAAAAATTCACAAATTGAGTCAGTTAACCTGGTGTCAGATACAGTCACAAGATAGACACGGACTTGGTTATGAAAAAATTGCTAGAGTTGCTATAAAAGCGCCAATTCCCAAGTTTATTACTGAAGATGTAAATATTATTGCTTTTCGCTTTTCTGGAAAAAGTCCGATGGTTGGCTATCGTGATAAAGCCGTTTTTTATGTTATTTGGCTAGATAGAGATTTTACTCTTTATGATCATGGTTAATGATTTCTCCATATCCTGCTGAATAAAATATAGGCTTAACTCAGATAAATTGATTTTAATTTATCTGAAACTGCAAATATTCCAACAGTATTAACCGTAAGTAATCCAACATCCTAACATAACTCTTCATCTGTTCGTATTTGCTATTACTGCCAAAGTAAAATCTGGCAATCTGAGGCACATTGAAAACTCGTATTGTTTGAAGTTGGTCAATTGCCTGAGATGTGTTGATAATTTGACCTGTGGATTGAAGTTGACTGGCATAACCTCTAATATTCACTGTTAAAAGTTCCAGTTCTTCTAGTAATGAAAACTCTTCATCCTCTGGAGGAAATTGAATAATAATTTCTCGTCGTTCGTTGCGGGTATTTTGATAAACATTAGCCAACTGCGAGAATAATTGTAAAATATTCCTCTTCGTTAGTTCTTGCTCATTTAAAATTGCTTCAGTCATCGTTGACTCCATAAGTGACTATCTTTTCAGTACCATATTTATCAGGTTTGACAATCAGATATAGCAATCCTAAATCATTTGTGAAACTTGCAACCTCTCTGATTATTCTCTTTCCCTTGGCGTTCTACAGCCCTATGCCTAACGGCAGGCTTACGCCAACGGGCATCGCTGCGCGCGGGCGTCTTGGCGGTTCGTTTAAAAAAACCTGTTCACAAATCAAATAGGATTGCTATATTCATTGCCTTTACGATATACAGCTGAACTACAGCAGTTTTCATCTATTTGAACCATATCTCTCGTAGGGGCACAGCAATGCTGTGCCCCTACCGCGTGGTCTATTTACTTGAAAATCGATGTAAAAACAAAACTACCCCTCCAAAGCGAAGAGGGGCGGTTTTGTTCAACTAAATGACTCAATAATCCCGCCACCCAAAACCTTATCGCCGTCGTACCAAACCGCAGCTTGTCCGGGGGTGATGCTGAATTGGGGTTCATCAAATACTAAGCGGATGCGGGAGTTTTCCAGAGGAATCACCGTCACGGGTACGGGGGTGGAACGATAGCGAATTTGCACTTCGGCGCGAATTGGGGCTGATGGTTCAGCGATGGAAACCCAGTTGATGCGGTTGACGGTGCATTCTGGCTGGGTTCCTTTGGTGCGATCGCCTACTACCACTCTATTATTAATTGCATCCAATTCAATCACATACAGAGGTTCAGCCGCCGCAATGCCCAATCCTTTACGCTGACCAATGGTGTAATGATGGACACCATCATGTTGTCCCAAAACCTTGCCTGTGGTATCCACAATTTCGCCTTGTTTGGGAGCCAGATATTTATCCAGAAATGCCCGCATAGAACCGTTACTTTCCACTAAGCACAAGTCTTGACTTTCTGGCTTATCAGCGGTTTTTAGACCGTATTCTGTGGCGATGCGGCGGGTGTCGGCTTTTTGTAATTCACCAAGGGGAAATACGGTTGCTGCAAGTAAATCTTGCGACAAGTCATAAAGGAAATAAGACTGGTCTTTGTTGCGATCAACAGCCCTGAATAATTGGTAACGTCCTGTGGTTTCATCGTAGGCAATTTGGGCATAATGACCTGTAGCGATGCGATCGCATCCCAATTCTTCACGGGCATACTTAACCATCGGCCCAAACTTCACCGTCTTATTGCACTGTGAACAAGGTAACGGCGTAATTCCCACACTATAACCAGTCACCAAAAAATCAACAATTTCCGTCTGAAAGACATCTCGAATATCTACAACCTGATGGGGAACCCCCAGTTGTTCACAAATTTCAGCCGCGTCGATCATTCCTTCAGAGCAACATTGACCCTTTCCTTTCATCAGCCAAAGAGTCAAACCAATCACTTCATAGCCCTGATGGTGCAGGATAGCAGCAGCGGTGGAACTGTCAACACCACCAGAAAGACCAACGACGACTTTTTTCATATCCTTAAAATCTTTATTTTTGTGCTAGCTGAGATTTCTCATACCAGCACCACACGAGATTAACGTGACCGCTTAATTATAGCACACATATCTTCAAAGCCTTACTAGAAATGCGCTTCAGTTTTTAGGCTATTAACTTGTTATTTCATCCGCGCCATTTTTCACTGACAGCGGCTAAGATTGCTGGTAGATGTATTTATTATCACCCAGATAAGCTAATTCTAAGCTAACACTGAAGTGTCGAAAAATCATTTAGCCAACTGTCTAGGAAGCTGATTACTAATATGTCTAGTGCAATACCAAGTCGATTTATCGCGTTACCGCTGCTACCCTTATTTATAGGAGGATGCTTGGCACTGATTCCCCACTGTAACCCAGCACAAGGGCAGCAAAGGAGAAGTGAAACTTTACCACCACTGCCAAATCTCCAAGAGGTTCCCACTAATCAACAAGTAATATTCCAGCAGCAACCAGTAGAGTTTTCTAACCAGAACTATCAGCCCTCCCAACCAATAAAGTTTAGTCAAAATACCCAGAACTTTGAGCGCTACTTTGTCTACGTTGATAGCGATAACCCTCAAATACTGCAACGAGTACGTCAGATTGAGCGCAGTGCTTATACCCGTCCCTTGAATGGGCGTACTGTCATCCAGTCGGGAGTATTTAGTACTAGAGTTAATGCCCAACAACGAGTTAATGAACTGGCATCAAATGGTATCTATAACGTAAGTATCGCCAGCTTCTCTAATGCAGAGGAAACCGTTATTTCCACTAATGGAGGCAATAACCGAAATGATAGAAGTGAAAATTCTAATTTTTACTATGTCGCTATTCCCGCCAAATCCCAAAAATTAGCCAACATTTCTCAACGAATTCGCCAGAATATCGGCCCAAATATCGGCGTTTTCTCAAGAAATCAACCGCGAGGATGGCATATAGCTGTGGGCCCTTTTACCCAGCGCTTAGAAGCAGAACAATGGAATAAATATCTGCAAGACTTTGGTTATGGTAATGCCAGGGTTTATTACGGAAAATAAAAGAGTGCTGAGTGCTGAATCAAGAGGTAAAACTAAAGAATGAGGGGTTAATTAATATAGTGCTTCTCATTTTTCTGCCATACACTTTGACCTCTCTCCTGCAAGGAGAGAAGCTTTGAGACTTACTCCCCTTCCCTCCTCTTTTAGGCTACGGTGTACACACAAGTCTCTCTTTATCGAACATCTCAAGAAAACAAAACCTCACCCTGGTTCTGCGTAGCAGAACCTTTCCCTCTCCTTCAGAAGGAGAGGGATGTCCGTTAGGACTATTTGAGGTTTTGGAGGACTTTTGGGTAATCGAATAACTTGTTTATACACTCTAGCCTCCTAGGGGAGGGTTAGGGAAACTCTATGGGACTCAACTGCACTCATAACTCAGGACTTAAAACTGATGCAAGATAGGCAAGAAAAAATTTCGCAAGTAGTGGTTACTGCTGGACAAATGCGCGATATTGAACAGCGGATTTTTGCAGCAGGTATGCCTGTAGTCGCTTTAATGGAAAAAGTTGCGGGACTTATTGCACGTCGCGTTCAAGATTTGATTCCCCCAACCCATCTTAAAAAGCGTGTGGGAATTTTAGTCGGCCCTGGTCATAATGGGGGTGATGCTTTGGTGGTAGCCCGTGAATTGCATTTTCGCGGGTATGAAGTTGGCATTTATTCGCCTTTTTCAAAGTTGAAGGAATTAACTACGCAGCATTTACAATATGCCCAAAGTTTGGCTATTCCCTGTTATTCACTTATTGAACAATTACCAGATTGCGATTTTTTGATTGATGGGTTGTTTGGTTTTGGTTTAGAAAGAACAATTACTGATAACATCGCAACGGCAATTAATGAACTAAATGAACGGAATCAGCCAATTTTTAGTATTGATTTACCTTCGGGTATTCACACGGATACAGGTGAAGTTTTAGGAACTGCAATTCGCGCTACTCACACTTTTTGTTTGGGTTTGTGGAAGTTGGCATTTTTGCAAGATCAAGCTTTAGATTATTTTGGTAAAGTTGAATTAATTGATTTTGATATTCCCTTGGTAGATGTGCAAGCTGTTTTAGGGGAAGTACCGAAGATTAAACGCATTACCAAAGTTACGGCACTTTCAAATTTACCTCTTCCTCGTCCTCCAGTTACTCACAAATATAAGGAAGGACATTTACTATTAATTTGTGGTTCGCGGCGTTATGCAGGTGGGGCAATTTTAACGGGTTTGGGTGCGAGAGCAAGTGGTGTGGGGATGCTTTCGATAGCGGTACCGGAATCGTTGAAATATCTTTTGGTGTCTCATTTGCCAGAAGCGCTGATTATCGGTTGTCCTGAGACGGAAACGGGGGCTATATCGCAGTTGCAGTTACCGGAAAAAACTGATTTGAGTTCTTTTAGTGCGATCGCCATTGGCCCCGGTTTAACTAAAGATAGCACACCCATTGTCGAAGCAGTAATCAAGAGCGCAGAACCCTTGCTGCTTGATGCTGACGCTTTAAATATCCTGGCGCAATTGGGAACTATCCCCACTTTACAACAACGCCACGCTGCAACGGTTCTCACTCCCCATACAGGTGAATTTCAGCGGTTGTTTCCCGATATTGGTGATGTTAAAGCAGACAAAATCAAAGCTGTGCAAGCAGCTGCATCTCAATGTGGTGCGACAATATTATTAAAAGGGGCGAGAACAGCCATATCTAATCCCCAAGGCGCTGTTTGGATTAATCCTGAAAGTACTCCAGCCTTGGCCCGTGGCGGTAGTGGTGATGTCTTAACTGGGCTACTTGGTGGGTTGTTGGCGCAAGCGGCTACTAAGCAAATTCCCATTGAGGATATTGTTGCAACTGCAACATGGTGGCATTCTCAAGCAGGTATTTTAGCCGCTCAAGAACGTACAGAATTGGGTGTGGATGCGTTTACGCTGACGCAATATTTAATGCCTGTTTTGAAGCAGATTTGAATTTTCTCTATTTTGTAAAAAGTTATTTTTTAACGAACCGCTCCAGACGCAGAGGACGCAGAGAGAAAAATGAGAGAAAAATGAAACAAAAATCATTTATTCGTAGAACAGGCGTCTCGCCTGTTCGGGATACTTGCCTAACGCACCGCTTTGAGTAACTTTAAGGAACTTCCAAATAATAAAATATCCCAAATTTTCTTGTGGGGTGGGCTTCTAGCCCGCCCGGA
The DNA here is from genome assembly GCF_014697195.1 of Cylindrospermum sp. FACHB-282. Classification (GTDB taxonomy): domain Bacteria; phylum Cyanobacteriota; class Cyanobacteriia; order Cyanobacteriales; family Nostocaceae; genus Cylindrospermum. Next base: position 72,639 of record NZ_JACJRJ010000007.1, read on the forward strand.
ATATAGGACGGGCAGGATGCCCATCCCACAAGATTGGGTAATTTATTTCTTGGAAATCTCTAATAATGCGTTACTACCTGAATGTAAACTGTAAAAATCTACTTCATCTGAGATTCGTACCTTGTTTGATGAAATTTTATAAAGAATCAAAGAAAAAATCGCTTCTCGCCAGTATGTGATGACACTCCATGCTGAAGAAGAAATGAGCGATGACAATTTATCAATTTATGATATTGAGCAAGGTGTATTCACAGGTGAAATATTAGAACGTCAGAAAGACAGGGTGACAGCAGAATCTAAATACCGTATTAGAGGTTTCACCCTTGATGGCGGCAAAGTTGAGATAATTGCAAAGCTCGGTCTAACTGGAAAGGTTGTTATCATTACTGTATATGTACCCTAATACCAGGAAAGCAGCTAATGCTATGTGATATTTGTGGAAGCGATGGTGTAAAAATCCGCCAAATTACTAGAACCTATGGAAAGGGTAAAGACTTGCTGGTTATAGAAAACATTCCGCTACTAACTTGTTCTCATTGCGGTGAAAGCTACCTGACAGCAGAAACTCTTCACCAAATTGAGCAGATTAAACTTAACCGGAAAAAATTAGCCGTTGAACGTCCTGTAGAAGTCGCTAGTTTTGGGTAGTTAAACATCCTTATTTAATGCCTGTTATGTTTTGATTAAAATACCTATTGACTAACTGTACCAAAAAAGGTACAAATATTGTATGATATCAAATCTAACATTCTGTACACCAAATGTAAAGAGACATACTACTTGATCTCGAAGCCAGCGTGTGGATTTAATTAGGTTTGATTAATGACAGATAAATTAGTTCCTGCGAACTTCTATAAAAACGAAAATGGTACTGAACCAGTTCGTGACTGGTTAAAGAGTTTACCTAAAGATGAACGAGCTTTAATTGGTGCTGATATAAAAACAGTTGAATATGGTTGGCCCATTGGAATGCCAACCTGTCGTCCAATGGGTAATGGATTATTTGAAGTCCGCACCGACTTACCACAGGGTAGAATAGCTCGTGTATTTTTTTGTTTTCATGAAGGTAAAATGATACTACTGCACGGTTTTATCAAAAAAACTCAGAAAACCCCAAAAAGGTCATTAGAATTAGCTGTTGAACGTAAACAAAAACTGGAGGCAAATAAATGAATAAAAATCCTCATATTGGTTCCTCTTTTGATGCGTTTTTAGAAGAAGATGGAACATTTGATGAAATCAATTTAATTGCTACTAAAAGAGTTATTTCTTGGCAAATTAAACAAGCTATGGCTGAGAAAAATATAACTAAGAAAGCACTAGCAGAAGAGATGAAAACAAGTAGATCATCTATCGATAGACTTTTAGACCCAGATAATACATCTGTAACCTTAGACACAATTGATCGGGCTGCTAGAGTAATTGGCAAGAAAATACATTTTGAATTAATAGACACTGTTTAATTAGTAGGCTGCGTTACGGCTTACCCAATGCACAGTTACGAGTTAATTTAATTTAATTGTAATATAAGGAAAGCGATACAACATCAAGGTTAAACATTATGTCTCTATCTGTCATCAAAGAACATATTGAAATCACTCCCGGAGTCTGTGGAGGAAAACCGCGCATCGTCGGACATCGCATTCGTGTTCAAGATATAGTTATTTGGCACGAAAAAATGGGAATGTCACCCGATGAAATTCTCCATGATTATCCCAGCATTACTCTATCTGATGTTTATGCTGCTTTAGCATACTATTATGATCATCAAGATGAAATTCATCAGCAAATGCAAGAAGATGAAGAGTTTGCCCGAAAGCTGAAAACTAAAACAAAATCTCTTGTTCAACAAAGATTAAAAACTCGTAATCATGAACAAGATTAAATTCAGTTTAGACGAAAATGTAACTTTGTAGCTCATTATGCTTCTTTAAAGAATATACTAAGCAAATTCAACGAATTTAAGAAAAAATATTAGGTAATAATATGAATAGTGTTAGACTCGCAGACTTAGACGACCTTATACTCAGTGTCAGAGATAAAACATCTCGTTCCCATATTTCAGAGGCAGTAAATGCATACAGAGGAGGGGCATACCGTGCAGCAATAGTTGCAACTTGGATAGCTGTTTGTTTCGACATTATTGCAAAAATTAAGGAACTAGCTAGTCAAGGTACTCCAAATGCTTCTGACTTTATTAAAGACCTTGACAAGGCTATTAGTTCCAAAAATATTCCTAAATTACAAAAAATTGAGGAATTCCTTCTTGAGAATGCATACAAAGGCACAACAGACAGTCCAGACCAGTCATATGAATTCTTGTCACTACATGAGTATACAGATTTACAAAGACTGAAGGCAGACCGTAATCTATGTGCTCATCCAGCTTTTGTAGCTGAAGAAGCATTATTTCAACCAACTCCTGAATTAGTTCGCACACATATTGTCCATGCAATATTACATCTTCTGCAACACCAGCCTGTGCAGGGTAAAAGTGCTATTGAGCGCATTATGTCTGAGATCAAAGGAACATTATTTCCACCAGATTTGGAGGTAGTTTGTACTTTGCTAAATACAAAATACCTTAATCGCTCTAAAGAATCTTTTATTAGAAATTTGATTGATGTTTTACTGAAAACTCTCCTTCTAATGGAAGAACCAGATTTTATGTCTAAAGTAAATGAAATTTCTCATGTTTTAATAGCTATTCGCCGTGTACGTCCTACCATTTATGAAGAAAGATTGTCGGCAAAACTCCCCAGTATAGTGGAGAGACTAACTAATGATCATGGATTAGCTTCTATTTTTAGATTATTAAGCATGGATTCAAGATGCTGGAATTGGCTAACAGAAGGAAATAAAATACATATAAAAGAACTTCTAAAGATTATTATCAAAGACAAGAATTTACAAGAAAAATTAACTAAAGTCATTGATTATAAACTATTTGATAGTCTAAGTATAGAAGATTTGAAGCCTTTTTTAATAGAACTATTTAACAAGTTTAACTATTCGTCAAAACTAGAAATTATAACAAAATATCCAAATCCTATTTTTGCAGAAGAAGCTATTTTGTATTATTCAAAAGTATCCAGCTATAATGATGCCGAAGTATTAGGCAATACAATATTAATTCCTATGGCATCTTATTTTTCGTTTATCCAGATTAAAAAAATATTAGAAGCTATTATGAGCAATGATCAAATTTACCATGCTTCAAAAAGTATAAAAGTAATTGAATGTTTTTTTATTGCAACTATTAATCATCTTGAATTTACAAAAGATTCGTGGCAGAAATTGGCAATGTTTTTTTGTGAAAAAGGATATTTTGATGAAAATGGACAACGTTGGGAAGTATACCAATCATGGAGTTGCTCAAGTTTAAAGACTACCCTTCAGAAATACAACATTCATGTAGAGAGATAAGCTTTATCTGCTATAGCATTGTAGGTTGGGTTGAGGGACGAAACCCAACACTATCAAGATAATTGTTGGGTTTCACTTTGTTCAACCCAACCTACAATGAAAGAAAGCGCGATCGCATTTTCCCCACTTTCCCCCAAAACACAAAAACGCTAAATTTTTCTTAGCGCTTCAGGGTAATATATTATTATTTAGTTAAAAAGCTGTTAGTGGGTGACGAGGGATTTGAACCCGCAACCAATAGATTAAGAGTCTACTGCTCTACCGTTGAGCTAGTCACCCACACTAAAAACCATGATAGCAGGATTTTGATGCTTCCGCCAGTGTTGCAGTTGAAAAACTGGCTAAAGGGGAAATTTAATCGTAAAGGTGATTTGACCGGCTGCACTCTCTGCTTGAATTGAGCCGCCTAAATGCTTGACCATTGTCTTCACTAAAGTTAACTCTAGCCCGGTGTCGCTGGATTTCCAGGGGGCATTTTTGGTAATGCGATAAAATGGCTGGAATATCTGGGATAGTTCGTTGCTGGGTATCTCAACACCGGAATTGCTGAGACTTAGCTGCACCGAGTCTGCTGTTAGGTAAGCGGAAACTGTGATTTCTTCGCCCTCCGGGGTGCATTTGCAAGCATGGTGCAGGAGTTCGCTGACAATTCGCTCTAAATCGGTGATATCTGTTTCTAACGGCGGGAGTTCTGCCTCAATCTTCAATTCTAACTTTTGTCGCTGGCAACTGGCAAGATCGCGAAATGATTCGACAATGGGAGGAAGCCAGGTTTGTAAGTCTATGGCGATTAATGTCGGTGGTTCGGGTTCGGTTTTAAGATAGGTGAGGGTGAGCAAATCTTTAATTAATTTGCTTTCTCGTCCACATTCGTTATGGAGAATCTGCAAGAGTTGGGATATGAGTTCTGGATCTATTTTGCCGTTTGGGGTGAGAACACTTTCTAGAGTTTGGGCGGCGAGGCTAATATTAGTTACGGGGGTTCGTAGTTCTTGGGAAAGGGTTCTGAGAAATTCGTTTTTTAGGCGTTCGCGGTTGGTGATTTCTTGTTGCTGGGCTTTGGTTTGGGTGTAAAGTTGAGATTGACGGATGGCGATCGCACATTCATCGGCTATCTGCTGGGCTAAAGCTATCTCTAATTCATCAAATGCCCCTTGTGTTGGTCGAATTAGCCAAATATTGCCTAAAATGCCTTGATTGTCGAAAATGGGACAAGCCATTTGGGTGACAACTTGCAAATTTGAGTGCCATTCGGGGACGATTTCCCAAGATTGCAAAATTTGTTTATGCAATAGTGGCTGATAAACTTCGGGAAAGTCGGCAATCTGTCTGGTTAATCCCTGGCAATGAGGTAAATTTGTGGTGTATTCACAGATAACGGTTGCCGAGGTGTGACAGGTGCTATAAAATTCAATTTGGCAACGTTCAAGTTTGAGTAAATGTGACAATTCTGCTGCGACTGTTTTCAGAACTTTGGTTTCATCTAAATTGTCGCGGATTTGTTCGGTAATTCGGCGTATCAGCCCTTGAAAGTTTTGCGTCTGCTGCAACTGCTGCTTCTGCAAGTCCAGTTGAGCTTGCAGATATTTTACCTGCTGATGCAGTTCTGCCTGTTGGGCTGCAATGCCGATTTGAGTTGCTAGTTGCTTGAGCAAGTCAATTTCTGGCTGCTGCCATTGGTGAGGTTTACAACAATGCTGGGCAATCAACAGCCCCCATAATTCCTGTTGTACCAAAATTGGTACGATCAAATTAGCTCGCACCTGTAAAGAAGCGAGAAAATCTCGATGACAAGGATGTAAGCCGGCTGCATAGATATCCTCAACAACTTGTATGCAACCGCGCTTGTAGCGTTTGCGATGGGTGCTGCTAAAACAGGGATCGTTGATGTTTTGCCCTAGTAGCTGGCCATTAGCAGTGATGGTTGATTCGGCAATAATGATCCCACCACTATCCGGCTGTAAGCGATAAATCAAGATGCGATCGCATTCTAGCAACTGCCGCACTTCTTTCACCGTCTGCTGGAGAATTGTTTCTAAATCTTCAGCTTGACGAATTCGGTGAGCAACTGCTTCTAACAAACGTTCCCGTTCAACTTGCCATCCAAGTGCTTGTTCTGCTTGCTTGGAAGGAGTAATATTACTGCTAGTGCCAATCAGTCGATAAATTCTGGAGTCTGCATCTCGTAGTGGTGTCAACGTCGTACTCCACCAAGTAGTGTTTCCCTGAAATTGCAAACATTGTTCGTAGGAAATGGTTTTGCCAAAGCGCACACAGTCAGCGTAATGCTGACGCACTCTAGCCGCATCTACAGCTGAAAGGATATCCTCTGGTTTTTTACCCCGGAGTTCATCAGAACGGATACCGAGCCATCGTTCATGTGTAGGATTGAGCGCTAAATAGCGAAAATCTCCGTCATCGAGAACATCAACTACAAATATAGATGCCTGCACAGAATCGTACATACTCAGTAGAAATTGCTCACTACTGCTTTTTTTATCTACTTCTGTGCCGAAGAGAATCTGAGGAGGTGCTGGTTGTTTCAACTCTAAGATGGATTCAACTGGATTTATTGTCATTAGAGAGTCCCTTTTTTGTGTTGATGACTCTTCTAGGCGCTCTCTTTTGTATTTAATACAATGCTCCTTAGCGCCTAAAGCTATGCATTATCAGCCCTTGCTCATGAATATTTGTATCGTTCTCTGCTTCTTAACAGATATCTCGGAAAGCTAATCAGAGTAAGCTTTACAAATCCTGCTTTCTGAAGGCGAAAATGCTCATGCAGGTTCGTGAGAAGTTACGGAGATTCATTGTTAATAATGTCTTAGAATTGTTGCATATACTGAGATAAAAACCAGCGTTGGGGTTCATAATTGTTATAATTATTCATACAATTGCTACCCTGGGAGAGTTGCAAACCATGGAATATTCCCCTTGGCAATTGCTAAAACCCAATCTGGACAAACTTTCTAGCTGTAGACTTTAAGTTCCTGAGAAAAAATGAGAGTTATTTAAGCAATCTATAAGCGTTAATGCCTGTCAAGATGGCGACTATCAGCCAAGTGATAGCTAATCCGACGACTTCACCTAAGAATAACTGCGTGAGGCGACGCAGAAACATACCTACAGCCGAGCCTATAGGTATCGCCACAGCCCAACTTCCTGAACTGACTAACACCCATTGCCACCCCTTGGGGACTGATTGGGGAATTGCTAACCACCATTGTGCCAAACCAACGCCGAATCCGCCAATAGCTCCCGATATTGTCCCCCAGATGAGTCTAAGGGGGAGAGACTGAGTTGTGTGTACAATCCAACCCACTGCACCCACACTAGTGGCCCCAATCATCGCCCAACCAAAAAGCGTTGCTAATACCCACCGCATTGATAAGATCGATGAATTGAGTATACAACTTTGTGGAATGGCGATCGCCATTCCTCCGATAGAGGCTTCTAGGATGCCAATATCTCTCCGTGTGCCGATTTCAATCAAGGGTAAACTCAGCAAAAACCCACCAAAAGTAGCTAAAATCCACAGCAATGTCCAGCTAAATTTAGTTTGGTCACTTTTTACCTTGATCATGGTTTGATAGCTTTAGACTGGAACATCTCTTGAAAAGCCTGGCGTCGCTGTTTGGGTGATTCTGGGGAGATATAACCCCACAAACTCTCCCAATAAAAAAAGGAAATACCATTAAAATGGCGATCGCGCACTGTTTGTACCTGTTCTCTAATTCGGGCTATATCTACAGGGTTACGCAGTGTTCCCGCTGAGATGCCAATGCCTACGGGGATTAAACTACGTGCCAGTTTTACCGCAGGTTTTTCTAATTCCCAGATAAAATTGCTTTGCTCCTCTCGATATACCTGCAAAATTAACTCATCAACCAAACCTTTTTTCACCCAAGTTTCCCAATCTTGCAAATAGTATTTATACGCAAAATATTGAGAATTTGGAGACAGCGATATTTTGGCATTCGGTTTAACCTTTTTCACAGCTTGATAAATTTGTGCCATAAAATCCGTCAGTTTATCCGCTCGCCAACGCATCCATTCTGGGTTAAAAGGGTCAGTAGGGGGACTTTTGCCTTCATGCTCTTGCTGGTAGAGTTGGATAGAAAAGCGATCGTAACCAAACTGTACTGGCATTCCAAAATGATCATCAAACTGCACCCCATCCACATCATAATTACTGACAACTTCCACAACTAGCCCTTGAATAAACTCCTGAACTTGAGGATGTAGGGGATTAAGCCAAGCTTGCTGAGTAGGAAAGCCATTATTAATTTCCTCCTGGGGGATATCTTGAACAGAAATAATATCTGTTTGCCCAATTGTTAACCAATCCGGGTATCTCTTCGCTAATGTAGAATTAGGCGGGGTCATCAACCCATATTCAAACCAGGGAATAACACTTATTTTTTTAATTTTAGCCAGCTTCACTAACTTAGATAAAAAATCCTTTCCCCCATGCATTAATTTCAATAAAAATTCAGTTTCTGAACCTGTCACTTTTTTGGCTACAGAACTTTTATAAAAAGTATTACCCCGATTCCAAACAACAGGATAAACCGTATTAAAATTGAGAGCCGATAGTTGGTTCAAAGCGCGGTTAATCCCCCAAGGTACAAAAAGGACACCACTAGCAACATTAGTCAGCCAAACACCGCGAATTTCTGTTTTTAAAGGATTTGCTTGTGGAGAAGTCACAAAATGCGATGAAAGGGAAAAAACTGTTAAATAGGCTACTAGTACCAGATAGAGGAAGTAAAAAATACAACGGCGAATCAACCGCTTCATCTGTAGGCTTAACTTGGTTTTGTAGGTGTACATATAACTACAAAATAAAGTCTTAACCCTCCGGAATATATAAAGATTTAACTATTTTTTACTAATCCCATTTCTTTGTGAGGCTACGCTGTATTTTTTGACCTCTTGTTTTTTCTTTCTTTGTGTCCTTTGTGGTTTGTTTATCTTGCTTGAACTTAAGTTCTAATATAGTTTGGCGCATCCTCATACAGAATTGGTATAAAACATAAAGAAATATCTTCCACACTTTCCCTTTGCTATAGCGTTTCCTAGTCTGCTGAGGTACAAATCTCTGCGTACCTCTGCGCTTTACTTTGCGTCCCTTTGCGTTTCAAAATATTATCTGTACCTCACGTAACTCTTAATCGCTATAACCTAGACAAGGGGATATGTAGAGACATTGTATGCAATATCTCTACTGTAGAAGTTAGGACATTTTTTAGTGCAAAATTAAAACTTTTCCACCCCTGCGAACTGCTTAATATTTGCTGCATTGGCTGCTTCCCCACAAGTGCGCGGTGTGGGGAATATCTTACCCGGATTTGCTAAACCTTGAGGATTAAATACTTGCCGTACCCACTGCATAGTTTCTAAATCAGCTTCACTAAACATATCTGGCATATAGCATTTTTTATCTGCACCAATGCCATGTTCACCAGAAATGCTGCCACCAACTTTCACGCAAAGCCTGAGAATTTCTCCCCCTAACTCTTCCACCTTCTCTAATGCCCCCGGTACAGAATTATCGAACAAAATTAGTGGGTGAAGATTGCCATCGCCAGCATGAAAGACATTGGCAATAGTATATCCATATTCTTGACTTAATGACTCAATCTCCCGCAAAACATAAGGTAATTGAGTCCGGGGAATTACTCCATCCTGCACATAATAATCTGGGCTTAAATGTCCCGCAGCTGCGAAAGCTGCTTTGCGTCCTTTCCACAATTTTAATCTGGTTTCTGGGTCATTAGCCGTAGTAATATTCCGCGCTCCATTCTTGAGACAAATTTCGGCAATCCGCTGTTTATTCACCGCCACTTCTACTTCTAAACCATCAATTTCTACCAGCAGAATTGCAGTGGCATCACGAGGGTAACAATTCGTAGCTACAACATCTTCAACTGCATTGATGCTGATATTATCCATCATTTCCATTCCACCGGGAATAATGCCGGCGCTGATAATATCAGAAACACTGGCCGCCGCCGCTTCGACGCTGGTAAAATCTGCTAATAGCACACAAATTGATTCGGCACTTTTGAGAATTCGCAGAGTGATTTCTGTGGCGATACCTAAAGTACCTTCTGAACCCACAAAAACACCTGTTAAATCATAACCAGGCATTTCGGGAATTTGTCCCCCTACATCCACAATTTCACCATCTGGAAGTACGAGTTTTAAACCCAAAACGTGGTTAGTGGTAACACCGTATTTCAAACAATGCACCCCGCCAGAATTTTCGGCAATATTGCCCCCAATTGAGCAAATAATTTGGCTGGAAGGGTCGGGAGCGTAGTAAAATCCAGCACCGCTAACAGCTTGCGTTACCCAACTGTTAATTACTCCCGGTTGGACAATTGCTTGCTGATTTTCTAAATCTATTTTGTGTATTTGCCGCATTAGAGATGTGACAATCAAAACCGAGTCTTCTGAGGGCAAAGCACCACCAGATAAGCCAGTACCAGAACCCCGTGCAATGAAGGGAACAGAAAATTGGTTGCATATCTTGACAACTGCGGCAACTTGTTCTGTAGTTCTCGGTAAAACCACTAAGCCAGGACGTTGGCGATAGCTGGTTAAACCGTCACATTCATAGGTGATGAGTTCTTCACGGCTTTTGACTACGCCGTTTTTGCCGAGTACAGCCTCGAATTTTTTGATTATGGGTTTCCAGTCTATTTGTTTTTTATCTTGGGTAAGCATAGGTTTTTGTCTATTAGTGGTAGATGTTTAGTTTTACTGTCAGGCTATTGGTTTGCTTGCGGAGGTTATTTTTTCTCACGCACCAGAGGAAGGGGAGAGTTTTTGATCAATTCAAGCTGTTTTGCAAGGGTAAGAGTGGATATATTTTTTCTATTGTTGCAAACTTTGGGGCTGTTTGGCTGTAGTAAGGGTTCTCTATTATCATAATAGATGAAGGTTTCGTTATTTTGAAAATCCATTTGAAGCAAAATAATTATCTCTACTATGAGTAAAGTAGCATTTGATAAAAAAATCAATATTATGAAGTGTGCGCAATTGCCACCTGCCATGAATTAATATAAAAGTAACTCTATCAAATAGTGGATCAAATTATGGTTGAGCAACTTTTAATCAATGTTGACGATTATGATGTGCCAGATGCCAACCGACTAGTCACTGAAGATGATACACCTGTGGATAATTTCGCATCTGCCAAACAACAACGCCTTTTAGTCGGTTCTCTTTACAGTTCTTTGCAACAGATGTTTTTAGCTGAAGCTAATGTTGGCATTTATCATACTTATGGTGAACCCCCTATTGTCCCTGACGTTTTCGTTAGCTTCGATGTGCAAGTTCCTGAAAATTGGTGGGAAAAACAAAACCGTTGTTACCTAGTTTGGAGGTTTGGCAAATCTCCAGAAGTGGCAATTGAAATTGTCTCTAATCAGGAAGGGGAGGAACTGGGTAAAAAACTCAGAATTTATGAACATATCAAGGTAAATTATTACATTATCTATGACCAAAATCGGCAATTAGGAGAACAGGTACTAAGGGTTTATGCACTCAAGAATAGGCGTTACGTTGAAGTTACGGAAAATTGGTTAGAAGATATTAATTTAGGTGTAACTCTCTCGGAAGGTGAGTTTGAAGGTAGACATGATACTTGGTTACGCTGGTGCTACCAAGATAGGACTGTTTTACCGACTGGTGATGAACGCGCCCAACAAGCAGAACGACGTGTTCAATTACTAGCCGAAAGGTTAAGGGCATTAGGTGTAGATCCTCATAATATGTAGAGGCATTTAAGGAAATGTCTAATAGTTTCTAGAGATGTTTGCTGAAAGGTTTCTACACATCTGATAAAAATTTATTTATTCGCTGCCAAACTTGCTCTAATAAATCAGCACTATCTGCATTAAACCATTCAATTTGTGGATATGGTCTAAACCATGTACGTTGTCGCTTGGCAAATTGCCGCGTATGCAAAGCCGTTAATTGTTTCGCCTCTTCTAAAGAAATATCTCCAGTTAAATACTGCTTAATTTCTTGATATCCTAAAGTGTTTAATAAAGGCAAATCAACGCCATATTTTTGAGACAAATACTCTACTTCCGCTACTAAGCCATCTGCTATCATTTGCTCGGTGCGTTTGTGAATCCTGACGCCTAATTTTTCGACATCGCAATGTAAACCAATTTGCAAAATCGGGTAATTTGGTGGATTTTCACCTTGCTGTTGGGAAATTGGGTTTCCTGTGACATAATATACTTCTAAAGCTCTTAAAGTCCGCACAAAGTCATGAGGGTGAATTTTTTGTGTGGCAACTGGGTCAATTTGTTGTAACATCGCATAGAGTTGACTTTGACCGAGAGTTTCAAGTTGCGATCGCAATTCTGGTTGCGGTGCTACCCTCGGAATCTTCATCCCTTGAACGACAGAACGGATATATAAACCAGTCCCACCAACCAACAACATAGGTGAAACCCCACCAGCAGCAATCAAAGCTTGTGCTTGCTCCTGATAATCTGCTACCGTCATTATGTCAGTTGGTTCGCAGATATCTATTAAGTAGTGCGGCACTAAGTTTCGTTCAGCCACAGTTGGTTTAGCCGTACCAATATCAAACTCGCGGTACACTTGACGAGAATCGGCGCTGAGAATTACACAACCCAACCGCAAAGCCATAGCCACAGCCAAACCTGACTTACCCGTCGCCGTCGCTCCACAAATCACAATCAATTTAGTCATTAGTCAGTCCCTTCGCTCCCATTAAAAATTAAAAATGAAGAATCCACCTGGGGAATTTTGAATTTTTGGGAACAGATCCCAATTTTTGATGGACTGCAACCCCAGTATAAACTTCTCTCTAAATTGCTCTACAGACGCCAACAAGGCTTTTGTGTTAGAATTTTGGAGTGATTTTACTTTTTTAGCCTTTGGGCGAGTTCAACCCGACGCAGCAGGAGAATTTTCATGACGAGCAGTTACAGTGCCGATCAGATTCAAGTTCTGGAAGGTCTGGAAGCCGTCCGTAAACGACCAGGGATGTATATCGGTACCACAGGGCCCCGAGGACTCCATCATTTAGTTTACGAGGTGGTGGACAACTCTGTTGATGAGGCTTTAGCAGGTCATTGCACCCATGTAGAGGTGGATATCAACGCCGATGGTTCCGTGACTGTAACCGACGATGGTCGGGGTATTCCTACCGATATTCACCCAAAAACCGGAAAATCGGCTTTAGAAACTGTGTTGACCGTATTGCACGCCGGTGGTAAGTTTGGCGGCGGCGGCTACAAAGTATCTGGAGGATTGCACGGGGTGGGGATTTCCGTTGTTAATGCCTTGTCTGAGTTTGTGGAGGTTACAGTTTGGCGAGAAAAAAAGGTATTTACCCAGCGCTATGAACGTGGTGCAGCCGTTACCGAACTGCAAGCAAACTCTTACAAAGAAGCCAGAACAGGAACTTCAGTCACCTTCAAGCCAGACACGCAAATCTTTACCACCAGTATTGAGTTTGATTACATCACTTTATCAGGTCGCCTGCGGGAGTTAGCATATTTAAATGCAGGTGTCAAAATTACCTTTACCGATCATCGTTTAGAAATACTAAAAAGCGATACACCTAGAATAGAAACTTACGAATATAAGGGCGGTATTAAAGAATATATTGCCTACATGAACCGTGAGAAACTACCCCTACATGAAGAAATCATTTATGTGCAGGGGGAACGGAACAACGTTCAAATCGAAGTTTCCTTGCAGTGGTGTACTGATGCTTACACGGATAATGTCCTGGGCTTTGCCAATAATATTCGCACCGTTGATGGTGGTACCCACTTAGAAGGTTTAAAAGCGGTGTTGACTCGCACTTTAAATGCGATCGCCCGCAAGCGCAATAAAATCAAAGAAAATGAGCCTAACCTCAGCGGTGAACACGTCCGCGAAGGTTTAACAGCAGTCATTTCCGTCAAAGTCCCCGATCCAGAATTTGAAGGACAAACTAAAACCAAACTCGGTAACACAGAAGTCCGGGGGATTGTCGATTCTCTGGTGGGAGAAGTCCTCACCGAATATCTAGAATTTCGCCCTGGTGTCGCTGATTCTATTTTAGATAAAGCGATTCAAGCTTTCAAAGCTGCTGAAGCAGCCCGTCACGCGCGGGAGTTGGTGCGGCGCAAATCTGTGCTAGAATCTTCGCCATTACCTGGTAAATTGGCAGATTGCAGTACTCGTGACCCCAGCGAATCAGAAATCTACATTGTGGAAGGGGATTCTGCCGGTGGGAGTGCCAAGCAAGGACGCGATCGCCGCACTCAAGCAATCCTCCCCCTCCGTGGTAAAATCCTCAACATCGAAAAAACCGACGACGCCAAAATCTACAAAAACAACGAAATCCAAGCCTTAATTACAGCACTCGGTTTAGGCGTCAAGGGTGATGAATTTGACGCTTCCCAACTGCGTTATCACAGAATAGTGATCATGACTGACGCTGACGTAGACGGGGCGCACATCCGCACTCTATTGTTAACTTTCTTTTATCGCTACCAGCGGGCGCTGATCGAACAAGGCTTCATTTACATTGCTTGTCCGCCACTATTTAAAGTAGAACGGGGACGCAGTGATCCAAAGTATTGTTATAGCGATCGCGAACTGCAACAGCACATCGCCACATTTCCCAGCAACGCCAACTACAACATCCAACGCTTCAAAGGCTTGGGTGAAATGATGCCAGCCCAACTCTGGACAACTACAATGAACCCAGAAACCCGCACCCTCAAACAAGTAGAAATTGAGGATGCAGCCGAAGCCGATCGCATCTTCACAATTTTAATGGGCGATCGAGTCGCACCCAGACGCGAATTCATTGAAACCTATGGATCTAAACTCAACCTCACAGATCTAGATATCTAAGTTTCAATCCTCTAGTCGGGTTGGTAATTAGTAATGGGTAATGGGTTTTAACCTATCGCCTATTACTTTTCTATATTAGACATCATTAAATCCAACCGCGCCATAAAATCTCAAGAAATCTCAAAATTATTATTTGTCAGGAATGAACAACTACAGGCAAACTTCTCATGTACCATACATAAAAAGCATTACTTGTCAATAAAATTAATATAAAAGTTAAAATAAAAATAGATTGCTTGTCGGCTAATTAATTTTATCCACAAAAAAAGAAAAGCATTTGTTATGCTTGAGGAGTAGCTACATATCAATTCACCAAACAGTATTTAGTAAGCATATTGATAATTCTCCATGACAATGCCAATGCTCCACAGCTAGAAGTTCTCAGATCCTCTAGTTCCCAGTTACCACCAGTTACGCCTCTTAACAGACTAGCTCCTCAAATCAGGGAACCATCTAAGCCACTCACCTAAGTTGGAAAGTTCCTGACAATAAAAAAGTATTAAAATTTACAAATACTTTTCGCCAATCCGCTTAACGATTAGGTCACAATCCAACCCACAAATTCCTGATAATCCCAGTTCTCGCCCCCAAAAACCGATAATAACCGTGCTAAAATTTGCCCTGATATTTGGTTATATAGGTGGGGAAGGCTACTATTTGGCATTTATCTAATGCACTTTTGTCATAACCTGTGTCAACCATCGAGGATCTCGAATATTAAATTCTTTCTCGACTGTTTAAATTATCCTTGTAACTAGGTCGGAGTAAAACTTTAAAAGGTTGTAACGAAAAATCAAGTAGAGCGATTAAAGTTAAAGCAAATACTTTGTGTGCTGTAGTTTCCTCTTTTTTCTCTAGCTTGAACACCATCGATGACCGCATAGGCAAGTTCTAAGTAGGTCATTAAAGATTTGTCCTGCTAGTTAATCTTTTTTGAGGTGTTGCCACTCCAATTATATTGGGTTTATTTCCCAGCAATATTTGAGGAAAAAGAAAATGTATCAACCCTGGCTTTCCCACTTCGACCTCTTCTTTCTACTTTGGCTTTGATCCTCAACTAGGAGCATCCCGTCGTAGTTCTTAAAATCCCAGCCTTGGTCATTTATTAGCCTGGGGTCTTGCTCATCACTGAGAAATCTCCTTAAACGAGCGTCCATCTCCCTGTTACTTCAGTAAATGTATTCTCCGTATTTACCTATCTTTACAGAATTTGCTTCTTTTCTGCCGACTTACTTATACAATAAGAACAGTTTGTCAAGTTTCATAAGGCTGAAATCTCAGCAGTGCGCTAATGTGTGAATAAGACCGAATTAGTTAAAGCTAAATTCATCTACCA
Organism: Cylindrospermum sp. FACHB-282; assembly: GCF_014697195.1. Lineage (GTDB taxonomy): Bacteria > Cyanobacteriota > Cyanobacteriia > Cyanobacteriales > Nostocaceae > Cylindrospermum. Next base: position 88,306 of record NZ_JACJRJ010000007.1, read on the forward strand.
TCGGCTTGATTCTGCCATTACCCCAACTCAATAGTAAAGGTTATTGGTATGTATAAGGTTGAGTGCAAGAAAACAAGCACCGCCACTGTTCCAAAATTGCTGTGTTTACCCAGAGGGAAGCCCCGCTTTGCTCTCTTAACTGATTAATTTATGAAGGAAGAACCAAAATGGGTGCATTAATGCTTCTTAAGAGAATTAACATCAGATGTGCTATCTCTAGGTAATTATTGTTGTATATAATACCTCGAATCCCTTAAGAGCAATTGTACCTAGCTTTTAATCTAATGAGAATGCCACTGCAAAACTAAAAAGTTTGAGAAAAGATTTCAGGGTTAAACTACCGTATTTAATGTCTTTTTGATAAAAGTGGCATCACCTTGGTTAACGGCCTCATGATTAACACACAAAAAGAGTGCAATTTCTGTGAAACAGGCTACAATCGGAACAGTCTTTACAGAGAAATCTACCAGCAGTCATATTTGTTTTGTCTGGAGTGGTAAATTTCTTGATCAAGACGAGTCTTTTTTAGACCATTAGTTAGAACTTGTCTGCGACAGCAACACACAAAGCATTTACTTTCGTTGTGCAAGTCACATTTATTAATGACTGCCACTAAAGTAAAAAACTCCGCCTCCTAGAGGCACAATGAGTGCCGAAAATATCTCAGGCAAATCAGCCAATACCATATTTTCGGTTAACAATTAGCTCGATTAAAAGAGCAGTAAACACATCTTGAGTAATTGATTCTGCAAGGAGCATGAGGAACGCGGCATGAACCAGGCTAACAACGTACTCGAAAGCATATATCAGCCTGACCTAGAAATAATGAATCAGCCTGAGCTCGAGTTAGAAGAACTCTTAATCGACGATGAAGAGGACTTGCTGATACCGGATGATGGCGAAATTGATGAGTTTTTAGAGCCTCAGACTGATGAGGACGACGCAAAGTCTGGAAAAGCCGCTAAATCGCGTCGTCGGACTCAAAGTAAGAAAAAGCACTACACCGAAGATTCGATTCGCCTGTACTTGCAAGAAATTGGTCGAATTCGCCTGTTACGCGCAGACGAAGAAATTGAACTGGCACGGAAAATAGCCGACTTGCTGGAATTAGAAAGGGTGCGGGAAAGACTTTCAGAGCGGCTGGAACGCGATCCTAAAGACAGTGAATGGGCAGAAGCAGTACAATTGCCATTACCTGCCTTTCGTTATCGCCTGCATGTTGGACGCAGGGCGAAAGACAAGATGGTACAATCTAACCTGCGCCTTGTGGTTTCAATTGCCAAGAAATACATGAATCGCGGCTTGTCCTTCCAAGACTTAATTCAGGAAGGCAGTCTGGGTTTGATTCGGGCAGCTGAAAAGTTCGACCACGAAAAAGGTTATAAGTTTTCTACTTACGCGACATGGTGGATTCGTCAAGCTATTACCAGGGCGATAGCTGATCAATCACGCACGATTCGCCTTCCGGTTCATCTTTACGAAACCATCTCGCGGATTAAGAAAACCACCAAATTGCTGTCTCAGGAAATGGGTCGTAAACCCACCGAAGAAGAAATCGCCACCCGCATGGAAATGACCATCGAGAAGTTGCGGTTTATCGCTAAATCCGCCCAGTTACCAATTTCGCTAGAAACGCCCATCGGTAAAGAAGAAGATTCCCGATTGGGCGATTTTATTGAATCCGATGGTGAAACGCCAGAAGACCAAGTTTCCAAAAATCTCCTGCGGGAAGACTTGGAAAAAGTCCTCGACAGTCTTAGCCCCCGCGAACGGGATGTTCTCAGACTGCGTTATGGCTTGGATGACGGTCGGATGAAAACCCTTGAGGAAATCGGCCAGATTTTCAACGTTACCCGCGAACGGATTCGTCAAATTGAGGCGAAGGCACTCCGCAAATTACGCCACCCGAACCGCAACAGCGTTCTCAAGGAATATATCCGGTAGTCATTAGTCATTAGTCATTAGTTTAAAGCTGATGACTAGTGGCTATTAACAAATAAAAAACCTGGCAGTTAATCAAGAATGCCAGGCTTTTTTTATTTTATGAGTAATATAGGATTTCAAAATTTACAGAATGCCCCAAAAGTGTAGGAAACCTTGACCAGAAGCAAGCTCAATCAAAGCAGCTGCTAAAAAGCCAATCATTGCCAAGCGACCATTCCAGATTTCTGCTTGTGGGGTGAAGCCCCAGCGCCAAGCGTTGCGGTCTTCAGCTACGGGAGCATTGCTGATAGTTTTTGTTGCATTAGTCATGGTTCGCACTCCATCCAAAATAGATTTACTAAGCTTTGTTGCCTTATGTAAACTAATATAACAAATATTTTCATGAATGAAACATTTATTGAATTAATTGTGAGTGATTTATATATGTAGTTTTGCTTCAAACATCCTATATAAGTAGGTTACTTAAAAAAATTACCGAATAAACCTGTTTTTACCTAATTAGCTTTGTCAAAATGTGCTAATTATTACAAATTATTAAACTCTGTTCGTAGAAGGCTCTTCTTAATTTATATCTATAGACAGATTAAATTAGCAGTCAAATAGGCATCTCTCAAAGCCTGTTGTGACTGGAGATGAAATTTACTACTCATGAGGATTTGCCCAATGAAAAAGATGATCATTGCCTTCTTAATGATGCTGTCTTTATTCTTCTCCCTAGGACAAGAACAAGCATTAGCTGAAGAATGTATAACAACAATGAACCAGGGTGCGGCTACCGTAGCTATTGGTCTTTATGAACAATCGTGCGCTACATTGAGTTTTTCAAGTGGCGTAATCACAAAAGATGTCAAATACAACTGCTGTGGGCCATCTGTCACTATCCGGATCAACGGAAATGATTGGACTAATCTGATTGGTCAAGGAAAGCTTGATGGATTCAGATATCAAAAGATTGACCACAACAACTCAACTTACTCTTTGACCTTTAGAAAGGTTGTAGGTACTACACCTCAAACTATCGCCGGTGAAGATTTCTTCAAATAAGCCAGTTGAACAACTATTTTTAAACTTGATTTTTTAGGGACACAACAATGTTGTGTCCCTAGTTTTTTGACTCACACTCGCACTTCGACAACAGCGATAATTCTTTCATCGCGGTTGAGTTGGAGGATGCTTTCTCCCTTCACATCTCTACCCAATATTGGCACTGTGTCTACAGGTATCCGCACCACACGCTCTTTATTTGTCAGCAGTGCTACTTCGGCTCCTGGGGTGGCGCGTACCATAGCAGCTAGGTTGTCAGTTTTGTTGGCAAATTTTAGGGCTTGCGTGCCTAAATCAGCGCGGTTGGCTGCTTTTAATTGATTTGCAGGCATCCGCTTGGCAGATCCTTCTTGAGTAACTAGCAATAGCTGATCATCTTTGGCTACAGCGACACAACCAACCATTTGCTGATTTTTCGAGAGCCGGAATGCTTGTAATCCCATTGCTGCACGACCCATGACGGGTAGTTGTTCGTCATTGACTGCAAACCGCAATAGACGACCGCCGGAACTGGCTAAAATCAGATGTTGCCCTGTGGTGGTGAATTGGGTAAATGACAATTCATCATCGTCTTTGAGCTTCAAAATTGTAATTCCGCGCCGAGTTAGGTTGGTGAATTCTCCCAGAGATAGGCGCTTGATTCGTCCCTGCTGTGTCAAGAGAATCATTTGGTCAGTTTCGGGATTTTCTGGCAGTAAAAAGCGGCTAACAACACTTTCTACCTTGCCTTGAGCCGTACTGGTAAGCATGGTAATTAGTGGTGTGCCCCGTGGAGAGCGTCCTGTTGTGGCGGGAATATCTCCTACTTTCACAGGATAGACTTTGCCGCCACTGTTGAGGATCAGCAAATCTTTTTCGGTGTCAGTTAACTCGGTTTGGATAATGAAGTCGTTTTCATGCAACCCGTTTTCGGCTTTCGGCTTTTTAAGCGTTGGTTGAATACGACGTACATACCCCCGGTGGGTAAATTCTAATGCTGCTTCTTCTGGCGGCTGTTGCGATTTTGGATTGTCCTCGTCTTCTACTGCTCCTTGTCTGCTTGTTTCCTTGTCCTGTTTTACTGCTGTTTCGCTAGTAGGCATTAGCTTGGTACGCCGGGGGTCGCTGTATTTGCGCTTGAGCGATCGCAAATCTTTTTTCAGTGCCTTGAGTAATTCCCGTCTGTCATCAAGTAATTTTCGTAATAAGCTAATTTGCTGGCTGAGTTCGCCAAATTCTTGTTGCAAATGTTGCTGTTCTAAACTGGTGAGACGGCGCAATGGCATCGATAGGATTGCATCTGCTTGTACTTCGCTCAAATCTAGTCGGCTACAAAGGTTGATTTTAGCTGTGGTGCCATCAGCAGCTTGGCGCAAAATTTCAATTACCTGATCTAGGTTAGACAAGGCTTTGAGCAAACCTGCTACCAGATTCACCCGGTTTTCGGCTTTTTCTAACTCGTAATTGTAGCGGCGGTTGAGGGTATGTTCGCGGTAGCTCAAAAATTCTTGCAACATTTGACGCAAGCTCAACTGGCGGGGTTGCCCATCCACTAAAGCTAGGAGAATTGCCCCAAAGGTGGTTTGTAAGGCAGTTTGGTGATACAAATGCTGGAGGACTTCTTGGGGGTTGGTATCGCGTTTGAGTTCAATTACTACCCGCATCCCTTCGCGATCGCTTTCATCCCGCAAATCAGAAATTCCTAGCAAGCGACCTTGATTCACCAGATCCGCTACTTTCTCAATCCAGCCAGCTTTATTCACTTGATAAGGCAATTCAGTGATAATTATTGCTGTCCGTCGTTTGCTTCCCCTAGTTGCAGGAATTTCCTCCAGGTTAGCAACTCCCCGCAGCACAATTCCACCCTTACCTGTGGTGTATGCCTCGCGAATTCCTGCGCCACTAACAATTTCTCCACCAGTGGGAAAGTCTGGGCCAGGAATTAATTCAAATAATTTTTCATCGGTCAATTCTGGATTGTCAATTAAGGCAATCAACCCATCAACGATTTCCCCTAAGTTGTGGGGTGGAATATTCGTCGCCATCCCCACGGCGATACCAGCACAGCCATTGAGTAATAGAAACGGTAACTGAGCAGGTAGTACCGTTGGTTCTTGCTGGGAATTATCGAAGTTACCGATAAATTCCACGGTTTCTTCGCCAATTTCCGCCAGCATTCCCTCATGGCTAATGGGTGAGAGGCGCGTTTCTGTGTAGCGCATCGCCGCTGGTGGGTCATTATCGACGCTACCAAAGTTGCCATGTCCTGCTAGTAAAGGATAGCGGCTGGAAAATTCCTGCACCAACCTCACTAAAGCATCGTAAACTGCTTGGTCGCCGTGGGGATGGTATTTACCCAGCACATCCCCCACTACACGGGCACACTTCCGATAGGGTCTGTCGGGTACTAGACCGAGTTCGTGCATGGCATACAAAATCCGCCGATGCACGGGCTTTAAGCCATCACGGACGTCTGGTAGCGCTCGCCCGACAATCACACTCATGGCATATTCGAGGTAAGACCGTTGCATCTCAGTGTGCAGGGCTGTTGTGATGACCTGTCCCGTGGAGAGAAGGTTTAACTGTTTTGCCATGAGCTTTTTCCCTGAATTTTAACTACACAAAAGTCGCTGGAACTTAACACTCTAGCAACCACAGCATAACGGATGAAATAGGATTCCTAACAAAATCTTGATACTTATATGATAAAAAGCAGTAGTATTATCCTTGACAGCGGGGAGGCACATTGATTACTTAAAAGGAGGCAGACAACTGTTTTTATCAGCTGGTAATCCCCCTCACCCTTATTAAGTCAAATTCTCATGAAAACCGTATTGATTGTCGAAGATGATCTGATTAATGCTCGCGTTTTTTCTAAGATTCTGACCAAGCGCGGTGGCTTGGAGGTGAAACACACGGAAAATGTGGAAGAGGTAATAAATATCGCCCAAGCAGGAGAAGCAGACTTAATTTTAATGGATGTTTCTCTCTCACGAAGTGTTTACCAAGGTAAGGCTGTTGATGGGATTAAAATTACACAAATGTTAAAGTCTGACCCACAAACAGCAAGCTTACCGATTATTTTGGTAACGGCACACGCTATGGAAGGCGATCGCGAGAACTTTCTCAAGCAGAGCGGTGCTGATGGCTACATCTCTAAACCAGTTGTTGACCATCAACACTTCGTTGACCAGATCATGGCACTTCTACCAAATGGGTAATTGGTAATTGGTAATTGGTAATTGGTAATTGGTAATTGGTAATTGGTAATTGGTAATTGGATAAACAACTCTTAGACAATCCCCAATGCCCAATGCCCAATGCCCAATCCCTCCTATTGTCTAGGCTATTGACCGGGGGGTGATGTGTTCTGCCGTTGCTGTAGGGCTGCTTGAATACGGGGTAATTCTAGGAATTTTTTCGTATCAGACAGTAAGCGATCGCCCCAGAGATTTAGCTTGAGGAAATCCAAATCGGCATAGCGCTGATCGATGCGGAGTGCAGATTCTCCCATTGCCAAACCTTGTTGGCGTAAGCGTAGCTCGCCGGAGGCATCGCCTTTGGTATACAGTGCCACTGCCAAGGCTAATAAAGGTTCTGCGGCTTGCTTATCAAGTGTTACCGCTGTTTGCCACTGCTTAATTGCTCCTTGGATATTACCCTGCTCGTAGTTAATTAAACCAATGTTGTTAATTGCCGGCCAGAATTTTTGATCTTGGGAGACAGCTTTGGTGAACTGAGCGATCGCATCTGGCAATCGACCCGATACAAAGTAAGCATTACCCAAATCAAATAAACCCTCTGGGTCATTGGGTTTTAACTTTAAACCTGCTTGGTAATTAGCAATAGCTACTGGATACTTTTTTTGTTGAAAATTAGCCGAACCCAAAGCAAACAGAACGTCAGCATTTTTGGGGTTGAGAGTTTGGGCTTTGTTCAGGGCGGCGATCGCTGCATCAAACTCTTTAGTTTGCAAATGCAAGCCACCTAACAGTAACCATACTTTATCATTTTTAGGAGCCAGTTGAGAAGCCAGCCGCGCTCGTGGTAAAGCCAACTCAACCTGTTGAAACTGCGCTAATTGAGCTGCCTCCTGTGCCAAGCTCAACCCCTGCTTCTCCAACTTTGCTGCATCAAGTTGCAGCGTATGGGGTACCAATGCCTGTGCATGAGCTGCTTCGGGCATACTCCACAAACTACAGACAACCAGAAGAGAAATCAACCGAACGTGTTTAGGCACACTACCGCCTCTTAACCACAAATCAAAGAATCTTTCAGATAGCTTAAACGATCTCCGCTCTAGACGAAAGGCAAATTTTGCAGCAGACCCGTCTTTATGGCGGAAATTACCGACAGCAAAAACACATTTAACTTGCGTTAAACACTCTTAGGGTTGTGAACTAGTTATATATCCAATGTACCTCGTAAACTACCCCCATCTGCCTAGCGGCTTTTAGCCGAAGGTGGCGCGTCAGCGCGGTGGGAGCTTTCAACTGATAAAAACTCCAACTGTTAGACAATCGGCGTTCTCGTTTACTGCTTTGAAACTGGTGACTTTGGTCATGCATTGAGTTACAACTTTTTGAACGATAATTGCTTACATAAATTTATACGACTTATACGACGAGGTTGTTGAACAGTTGAAACAAAACCGCGCCTCTATCGTTTTAGCTACTGCCCGATTAACCGGAAGTGGATATGGCAATTGATACATCACACCCTGGCAATTCATCGGTTTTAGTTCCAGAAGTGAAAAAAAAAGGCAGGAACTTTTGGCTGCCTTGGCTAATCGCTCTTTGTCTTTTGGGTGGTATTGGCTACGCAATCTATTACCAAGTAGCCGTACTTCCCAGTCAGCAAGCAAGACGCCGGGTGCTGACAAAACCTGTAGAGAGGCAGAGCTTATCAATCACAGTTTCCGCTAATGGAACAGTAAAGCCTGAGCGTTCAATCAACCTCAGCCCCAAAAATTCAGGCATCTTGAAAAGACTACTGGTGAAGGAAGGCGATTTAGTCGAACAAGGGCAGATTGTCGCTTACATGGATGATTCCAACCTGCAAGGGCAACTCACCTCTGCTAGAGGACAGATAGCACAAGCTGAGGCAAATCTCCAAAAGTTGATCGCAGGCAATCGCCCCCAAGATATTGCCCAATCACAGGCACAACTAAACGAGGCTGAGGCGAATCTGCGAAAGCTTCAAGTCGGCAATCGCCCTCAAGATATTGCCCAAGCACAGGCACGCTTACAAAGCGCTCAAGCTACCTTAAGTAAAGCTGAAGATGATTTTCGCCGCAATCAGCAACTTTACAATTCAGGAGGCATTTCTCTCCAGACTGTAAACCAAAAACGTGCAGATCGCGACAGTGCCCAAGCCTCGGTGAGTGAAGCACAGCAAGCTCTAGCATTACAAAAAGCCGGGTCACGTCCAGAAGATATTGACCAAGGGCGGGCTGTAGTGAAGCAGAGACAACAAGCTTTATCACTCCTCAAAGCAGGAACGCGTCGAGAAGATATTGACGCAGCACGTGCTCAGATAATTTCTGCTCGCGGCTCCCTACAAAACGTCCAAGCCGAAATCAATGACACAATAATTCGCGCACCTTTTGAGGGTGTGGTGACGAAGAAGTACGCTGATCCGGGCGCTTTCGTCACTCCCACAACTGCCAGTAGTTCCGTATCTTCTGCTACTTCTTCTTCTATCTTATCTCTAGCTTCCACCAATGAAGTTGTTGCCAATTTAGCCGAAACAAATATTTCTAAAATCAGCCTAGGTCAAGAAGTCACGATTAAGGCAGATGCCTATCCAGGAAAAACCTTTGAAGGTATTGTGAGACAAATTGCTGCCCAAGCGATAGTGGAACAAAATGTTACCAGTTTTGAAGTCAGAGTAGCACTCTCAGATTCTCAAAGGTTACTGCGGTCTGGGATGAATGTGGAAGCCGATTTTCAAGTTGGTGAATTGGAAAATGTCCTAGTGGTGCCCACAGCTTCGGTGGTGCGGCGAGAACGTGCCACAGGTGTGTTTGTGGCTGGTGCCGATGACAAACCAGTGTTTACTCCCATCGAGACTGGCGTTACCGTGAATAACTTTACTGAAGTTAAGTCTGGATTGACAGGAGACGAGCGGGTGTTGCTCAGTTTCCCGCCAGGTTCACGACCACAATCAACACCACGAGGAGGAGTTTTTCCTGGTCTAGGAGGTGGTGGAGGTGGCCGTTCTCAGAGCGGTGGGCGTTCTCAAGGTGGGGGATCTCCTTAAATTTAGTTGTAAATATAACAATATGATTAAGGGATTTTATGTAACAAAAGCTAAGAGTACCCGCACAGTAACATTGCTGGAAATATTTTTAATGGCAGCAGAGACACTGTGGAGTAACAAATTACGTACAGGACTAACGATGCTGGGCGTAATTATTGGGATTTCTTCGGTGATTGCCATTACCTCTGTGGGTCAAGGGGTGCAAAAGGGTGTTGAGCAACAGATACAAGCATTGGGTACGGATGTGCTGCAAATCTTGGCTGGTGCAGCCAGAAGCGGGAATATCCTACAAGGAATAGGTTCTAGCAGCACCTTGACTTGGGAGGATGCTAAGGCGATCGCTACACAAGCACCATCTGCTGAGACTGTTTCTGCTTATCTACAACGGAATGTACAAGTTGTTTATGCAGGACAGAACACGTCAACAACAGTTTTGGGCACAGATTTAAACTACCCAGAAGTCAGAAATACCCACCCCCAGCAGGGGAGATACTTTACTCAGGAAGAACTAGATACTGCCGCACAGTTTGCCATCATTGGGCCTACAGTCCAGCGAACTCTCTTTGGACAGGGCGGTAATGTCATCGGCGAGAAAATTCGGATTCAGGGAGAGGCTTATGAACTGATTGGGGTGATGGAGCCTAAAGGTTCTCAAGGTCCGACAGACCGAGATGACCAAATTTTCATCCCTCTCACTAGTATGTCAAAGAGACTGGTTGGTAACAATGCCCTGGTAGGCGTTTCTGTGAATGGGATTTTAGTCAAAGCCGCCAATCAAGAACAGTTAGAAGCCGCTCAGTTTCAAGTCACCAATTTATTACGCCTGCGTCACAACATCTATCCGCCCCAAGCCGATGATTTCCGGCTAACTAACCAAGCTGATATTGTTAGCACCTTTACTAATGTTGTGGGCTTATTTACAGTCATGGTAGTGGCGATCGCAGGAATTTCTTTAGTCGTTGGCGGCATTGGTATTGCTAATATCATGCTGGTTTCTGTTGTCGAACGAACACGGGAGATTGGGATTCGTAAGGCAGTAGGAGCCACCAATTCAGCAATTCTCAATCAATTTTTAGCCGAAGCAATCGTGATTTCTATTGCTGGCGGCAGCATTGGTATAGGGAGTGGCATTTTGATTGCCTTTGCAGCAGCAACCATTTTCAAATTTCCATTTGTGATTTCTTTTTTGTCGATCATCGTCGGGTTTGGACTCTCCCTAAGTGTTGGCTTAGTCGCTGGGGTGATTCCCGCAAGAAATGCCGCCAAATTAGATCCCATCAATGCTCTAAGAAGCGACTAAATAATTAAAAATTCCCAACCTCCGCGAACCTCTGCTCTTACCCTTGCGTGCCTCTGCGTTTCAAATAAACTCCTCAATTCACCACCATGATATGGCAACGATGATTTGGATGGAATCCATAACCAAAACCTACCATTTAGGAGAAATTGATGTTCCCATACTCAAGGGAATTCAACTCTCTATTGAAGAGGGTGAATATGTCTCCATTATGGGTGCATCAGGTTCCGGTAAATCAACTCTGATGAATATTTTGGGATGTCTGGATCGTCCCACTACTGGAAACTATATTTTAGAGGGTAGAAACCTGACAACTTTTGACGATGATGAATTAGCCTATATCCGCAACCAAAGGATAGGTTTTGTTTTCCAACAATTTAATCTATTGGCACGGGCGACGGCACTAGAAAACGTGATGTTACCAATGGTTTACGCCAATTTACCCAAGGCAAAACGTCGTCAAAGGGCATTGGAAGCGTTACAAAAGGTGGGATTAGGCGATCGCATTTCTAACCGCCCTAGTCAACTCTCTGGGGGTCAACAACAACGGGTAGCGATCGCCCGCGCTTTGGTCAATCGACCTGCATTAGTTTTGGCCGATGAACCAACGGGAGCTTTAGACACCGAGACTTCTTACGAGGTGATGAGTTTGCTCACAGAACTGAATCAGCAAGGAATCACCATTGTGATTGTGACTCATGAACCAGATATCGCTGCCCAAACACACAGAATTATCCGAGTCCAGGATGGTTTGATTGTGGGATAATTCGATAATATCAACCCTTTGGGGGGGGGTTCATTAAATCTTTACCTTGACCTTTTTTGAATTCAAAATGCAAAATAGAGCCTACGGCACGCTACGCGAACAAAATTAAAAATGAAGAATAAAAACAATTTTGAATTAATTAATTCCGAGTACAGGCTCCCACTGATTCTAAGAATCAGCGGTCTACAATCAGTGGTAGCTCTGAACCCACCACTGATTGTCTTTAATTTTGAATTTTGAATTTTGAATTCCCCGTTCGCCTTTGGCGTCCCGTAGGGAAGGGGTTGACGTTGCCATCTAGTAGCGAATACATTCATAAGTGAATACATACTTATTTATGGCTCGCACACCTAAAATCACTAATCAGCAAATTTTAGAGGCAGCGCGTGAACTTTTTCTGCAACAGGGCTTTGGTGCTTCAACTATAGAAATTGCACAGCGAGCGGGAATTTCTGAGGCGTCAATTTTCAAGCGCTTCTCAACGAAGGAAGAACTGTTTTACATGTCTATGGGAATTCCCGAAAAGCCCCTCTGGATGCAAGAGCTTGAGTCTTTGTCTGGCAAAGGTGATCTCAAAGAAAACCTGATACAGGTGTGCCTTCAGATTCTGGAATTCCATCGCGAGATCATGCCACGATTGATGATGTTGAGATCCCGCGGGAAGCCGCTCCCAGAAAAGGGGAATAGACTAGCGTCAAAGTCTATTCGCGATGTCAAGGTATTGACTGCTTTTCTAGAGCGGGAGATAGAACAAGGAAGGCTTCGTCTTGGAGATCCCAATACAGTGGCGCTGATTTTGCTAGGATCGCTGATGAACTATGTTTTTTTAGAGCAGATAAATCCCGAAGAAGGTATAACCACAGATGCACCAATCTTTGTTCAAGGTCTTGTGGAGATTCTCTGGCAGGGAATTGCACCCACCCAAGATTAATTGAGCAAAAATAGATATTTTTTTGGACAATTAATAAGTGATTACTTACATTTTATTATTTGGCCAGATTTAATTCTCTACTTTAGTCATTGATTGCCAACTTATGTTTTATATTCAAGAGCAGATAATATGACTAGCCAGATAGAAATTCCGTTTATTGGTAAAAAAGTTAAGTATCCCTCACGCTGGCTGATTGGACTGATGACGGCTGGTATCTTGATTGTGGGCACAACCACCGTCTGGAAAGTTGTGAATCACGGGACAAATAAACAAGACATTACCCAACTAACTGTGCCAGTTGAAGCCAAAAATATTACCGTGCGGATTGTTGCTAGTGGTAAGGTGCAGCCAGTGCAAAGCGTCAATATCAGCCCTAAAAGTGCGGGAATTATCGCCGAACTGGATGTTGAACAGGGACAAAAAGTGCTTTCGGGGCAAATTATTGCGCGGATGGATGTTGGTGATATTCAGGCACAAATCCTTCAGTTCCGCGCTAACTTAGCTCAAGCCCAAGCCCAGTTAGATCAAGCTCGTGCGGGAAATCGTCCCCAAGAAATTGCCCAAGGCAAAGCCCGTTTGGCACAAGCAGAGGCGCAGCTAGCCACCGCACGAGCGGGGAATCGTTACCAAGAGATTGACCAAGCTCAAGCCCAGGTGAATTCAGCGAAAGCACAGGTAAATTTGACCCAAGCGCGGGTAAAACGATATCGGGAATTAACCCAGCAAGGCGCAACTTCTCAAGATCAGCTCGAGCAATATATCAGTGAAGACCAAAGAGCTAAAGCTAGTTTAGAAGAAGCACAAAAACGACTTTCGCTTTTACGGAGTGGGACGCGAAATGAGGAAATTGCCGCAAGAGCAGCAGCTGTGAGCGAAGCACGGGCCGCCTTATTGTTGTTAGAAAATGGCAGCCGTCCAGAGGAAATTGCCCAGCGCCTAGCAGCAGTGAGGTCGGCTCAAGCTCAACTGCAAGCTGTACAAGTAAAGCTTGAAGATACAATTATCCGTGCTCCCTTTTCTGGGATTGTGACGCAGAAATATGCCAACATCGGTGCATTTGTGACGCCAACAACTTCTGCTTCTACAAGTGCGTCGGCAACTTCTAGTTCTATTGTTGCTGTGGCCAGGGGTTTAGAAGTGCTGGCTCAAGTCCCGGAAGCTGATATTGGCAGAATTAAGCAGGGACAGGTGGTGGAAATTGTCGCCGATGCCTATCCGGATCAAGTGTTTAAGGGTCGAGTGCAGCTGATTGCTCCTGAAGCAGTAATTGAACAAGGTGTAACGTCTTTTCAGGTGCGGGTGGCTCTGGATAGTGGTGCAGATAAACTGCGTTCTGGCTTAAATGTTGATCTAACTTTTTTAGGCGATCGCATCAGTGATGCTTTGTTAGTGCCAACTGTAGCCATTATTACTGAACGGGGAGAAGCTGGCATATTGGTAGCGGATGCCAAGAATCAAGCTCAGTTTCGTCAAATTACTGTAGGGGCACAAATCGAAGACCAAACTCAGATTTTGTCGGGATTAAAAACGGGCGATCGCATTTTTGTCAACCCACCTGAAGATTACAAACTCAAAAAGGCGAAGGAAAAGAAAGATCAATGAACCTCCTAGAAAGCGTCCAAATGGCTGTTAAAACTCTCCTGTCCAATAAGTTGCGTAGTGCCCTGACGATGTTGGGTATTGTCATTGGTAATGCTTCAGTAATTGCCATGATTGGCATTGGGGAAGGGGGACAGAAGTTTGTGTCTAAAGAGCTAGAGTCTTTAGGACCAAACGTCTTGTTTGTGATTCCGGGTAATCGGGAAACCCAGCGCGTTTCTAGAGATGTACCCAAAACTCTGGTTTTAGAAGATGCTGAAGCGATCGCCACTCAAGTGCCAACAATAGCCGGAGTAGCAGCGGAATTGAACAGCCGACAGGTCGCTACATACGGGAATAAAAACACTGATATCAACATTGTTGGCACAGTTCCCTCCTTTCTAAAAGTGCGAGACTTTGAAATTGCTACAGGGAGATTTTTCACTGATTTAGATATGAAGCGCAGCAACCAAGTGGCTGTACTCGGTACAAAATTAGCAGAAAGACTTTTTGGCAGTAGTAATCCAGTTGGGCAGCAGTTACGAATTAAAAATACCAGCTTTCAAGTGATTGGTGTACTTGCACCCAAAGGCTCAAACGTAGGTGTTGATTATGATGATGCGGCCCTAATACCCATCTTCACAATGGCTAACCGGATTGTCGGGCGAACTTCTCCCTATGGGTTAGAGTTAACTTATATTGTCACCTCTGCGAAGAATGCAGACAGCGTTGATGCAGCAGAATTTCAAATCACTAATTTGTTGCGACAGCGGCACAAACTGACTGGTGAAGATGATTTTAACATCCGCACCCAAAAGGATGCTTTGCAAACCGTTGGTCAAATTACAGGGGCATTGACCATTATGCTGACGGCGATCTCAGCTATATCCCTGTTTGTTGGGGGCATTGGCATCATGAATATTATGCTTGTCTCCGTCACCGAACGCACTCAAGAAATCGGACTGCGAAAGGCGATTGGTGCAACTGAGCAAGATATCCTGTTACAGTTCATCATTGAGGCAGTAATTGTTTCCGCAATTGGTGGCTTAGTTGGGACTGCGGTTGGTGCCAGCGGCATCATATTAGTGGCAGTTTTGACTCCCTTAAAAGCAGGAATTTCTCCTGTGGCGATCGCAGTTGCAGTTGGTGTTTCTGGCGGAATTGGTTTATTTTTTGGTGTTGTTCCCGCCCGTCGTGCAGCTCAACTTGACCCGATTGTGGCTCTCAGAAGCGCGTAAAAAATTAAAAAATCACATCTCTATGACAAATACTATTAGTATTACTGATTCTAGTATTCCTTGCCCAGCCTCCCAATCAACAATCATTCGCCTGGAGAATGTTTTTAAGGTTTATAGCAGTGGGGAAACAGAAGTTCGAGCGCTCAATGATGTCAACTTGATGATTGAAAAGGGCGAATATTGTGCAATTATGGGCCCTTCTGGTTCTGGTAAATCTACAGCGATGAATATTATTGGCTGTCTGGATCGCCCCAGTTCTGGACATTATTATTTAGATAACCTGGATGTAGCACAAATAAATGATAGAGAGTTGGCGCGGATTCGGAATAAAAAGCTAGGGTTTGTGTTCCAACAATTCCATTTATTAACGCAACTATCAGCACTAGAAAATGTGATGTTACCGATGGTGTATGGTGGTGTCAAGCCCGATGAAAGACGCGATCGCGCCGCCGATGCCCTGAAACAAGTAGGTTTATCCAACCGCCTCCACAACAAACCCACTCAATTATCGGGTGGACAACAACAACGAGTTGCGATCGCCCGCGCCATTGTTAACCGTCCTGTCGTACTCCTAGCCGATGAACCTACCGGCGCCCTCGATTCGCGCACCACCCAAGAAGTATTGGATATTTTTACCGAACTCAATGCCAGCGGCATCACCGTTGTGATGGTGACACACGAATCAGATGTTGCTCGTCAAACCAAGCGCATCGTTTGGTTTCGTGATGGTGAAGTAGTACACTCTCACATCACCCCATCTGAGTTAAATCAACTTGTGGTTTCTTAATTCACAATGAAAGAATTTTACAAACTTGATGTTTTGCCCGTTTGCGCTTGCGTTTCAATCGGCTTGACATCCGTATAACCCATTTCACCAGAAATTGTCCGCAGGATGGAAATTTGCTCTTCAAAATCTAGTTCTTCAAGTCGGGAAAGCAAATCGTTAATTGCCTTAGTTGACTCATAATTATCTGGCATTCCCACCACCGTGTCTTCCATCTCTTCTGCCCAAACATACCAAATGAACAGCTGGTTGTTTTCTTTTAACGCCCCATAGGCACGAGAATATTCTGTATCCTTGCGGTTAACGATATCCCGCATAATTTGTAGTTGCTGCTCATCAGATAATTCCAAATAGTCTTCTACTAGCAATGGTGCTAATTCAGGTTCGGCGGCTCCTGGGGCTGCTGGAGTGACCGAATCTCCCATCTTTTCATAAACAAAATATAGCCAAGCTAATTTGGCATCGGTATCTAAATTCTTAAAATCTGCTACTACTTGTTGAGTTTCCTGTCCTTGAGCCTGAGCAACACCTTTGTTGTAACTAGCAGTCATAATTTATCTCACAGTAAACAGTGCAAACTAAGAAATATCAAAGTTTTAGACTCACATTCTACCTCCTATAGAAAGAGTTCGATTAATTGTATGTTGTAACTTCTCTATGGCTTCTAATAGATGTAAATATCTCTCTCAAGGTATGCAGGGATTAGTGAATCACTTTGGTAAAATCTCCCCATCAATAGAAAGTTAGTCTAAGGTGTTAATTATGTCTGACGTAGTGAAGCCCAATATCAATGAAGCTCCCACCCATGATGCACAATTAGCTGCTGAACAAATGGTTAGCGGTAAAGAAAAAACGCCAAAGGTTGATTTTGAAGCTGATTATACAGCTGCACAGCAATTCAGTGTCAGTGAAATCGACCGCACAGAAGAAGGTGCAGCAGCAGCTGAAGCAGCGACTGCACCTCAATATGAAATCATTGAACCAGAAGAGGCAAAAACTGTAGCACAGCCTACTGGTAATCCTGATGATTATGCAGAAATGGCTAAAGAAGTTGGAAGTTCTAGGGATGAGGCTGTTACTAGTGTCAGTGATGATTTAGTACAAAAAGCTTTGAAAAAAGGTCAAGCAGCTAAGAAGTAACTCGAAAATAAAAATTCAAAATGAAAAGTTAGGTTCGTAGTGGGCACTTCAGTGCCCAAAAATTACTAAGTATGTCTACGTCCTATCTTTTTTTAATTTTGAAGGCTCAACCAATAGATTAAGCATCTAACAACTCTTAATCACATCCAGCAGTTCCCTTGGTTGATGAATTAAAAAATTTGGATTTTGCTTGGTTAATGCTTCTGGAGAATTGAACCCCCAAGTCACTGCAATCACCTTAATATTGGCTTTTTTGGAAGCTTCTATATCTCTGGTTTCATCTCCCACATAAATAACTGATTGAGGTTTGAGTTGCCTTTGTCTTAATACATTATTGATGATTGTTGTTTTGCCAAAAATTGTTACCCCTGAGTTGATAAATTCAAATAGATAATCTAAATCATTTAACTTGAGAAATTCAGTTACATTGTCTTGAGAATTAGAAGTAATAATTCCTAGCTGATAACCTTGATTTTTAAGTTCTATTAAGGCTTCTTGAATTCCTGGTATAGGTTTGAATTCGTGGATTTTATCTTTTAATTCTGCTTTAACTTTTTTCAGCAGAAAAGGTATCTTAAACAGAGAGATACCTGAATATTTAATAATTTCTCTAGCAGTTAAATTTCTCAGGAGAGCAAGTTCATTGGGAGTAATTTGTATATAACCAAACTCTCTGGCTAAACGATTAGCAATACTTACAAGAGCATCCACTGTATCCGCAATCGTGCCATCAAAGTCAAAAATTATCACTTTCTGGGTCATTCTTTCGCCTAGATGCGTCGAGATTAGCGCTAGCATTCCGTCTTAACATTTGTGGTTTAATGCGCCGCAACGCTGATGCTGTAAATTTTTTATCCCACTCCTGATCTGATATTTCTGCTAATTCTATCAGCTTGGGGGCTACATTCCCAGGATAAGGCTGAAAATCTGCCACATCAGTTACCTGAGCAAACCGCTGATTCCAAGGACAAACATCTTGGCAAATATCGCAACCAGCAACCCAGCCTTGCAAGTGGGGTGCGACTGTCTGGGGCAATTTATCCGCCCGATTTTCAATCGTATGATAGGCAATGCAGCGATTGGCATCTACCACAAACGGCTCAGTAATTGCACCTGTAGGGCAAGCCTCTATACAACGAGTACAAGTACCACAATGTTCTGTAGACGGGCGATCGCTCTCTAGTTCCACATTTGTCAGCACTTCTCCCAAAAATACCCAAGAGCCATACTCCCGCGTGATCACATTACCATTCTTGGCAATCCAACCAATTCCGGCCTTTTGCGCCCACACCTTATCCTGCACTGGGCCTGTATCTGCGTAATAACGAGCTTGAATACCTTCATCAAGTGATTCTAGCCAAGTAGCTAATTGCTTGAGTTTTTTGTGTATAACTTTATGATAATCCCTGCCCCAGCCATAACGGGAAAATTTAGCGTATTCCTCACCTTCAGGACGTCGATCAGCTGTGTAGTAATTTAGAGCTACACATACTAGCGATCGCGCTTCTGGCATCACTAAGGCAATATCCTGGCGCTTAGAGCTGGTCATCCACTCCATATCGGCATGATAACCCAGCGCTATCCATGCTTGTAACCGTTGCCTCTCTGTAGCATCTACCCCATCAACAGCAGCAATGCCAACTTTGTGAAATCCCAACTCTTGGGCTTTTTCTTTGATTACACTGCTGCTTGTTAAGGCATACTGATTCATTTTTCTTATTTGAAGTTTGCTTTCTTTACAGCATTCTCATTATATGCTATGTCGCCAATCCCTTGGGTGTCCGTTTATGGCTTCCATCATTGGGAATATCTCAAAAGCGCCTTTCTTTTTCCCTGATTTTGTTGTGAAATTGATGTTCAGCTAGGGTTATGTAGGTAAGCCAATGACAGCTACTGAATTTGTGTCCCAAACACAGCCAAGGGTAAAACTCCAGATTGAAGGAATTATAGAACCCAGGATACTGGATTATTTTGTCACTTTAAACGCCGGAGAATTTGCAGCAACCGCCGCCTTATTCGCCAGGGATGGTGTAATGCATCCACCATTTGAATCTGGTATTGTGGGGACTGAGGCGATCGCTGCCTACCTACAACAAGAAGCCCAAAACATTAAAGCTGATCCTCGCCAAGGAATAGTTGAAATCTTGGCAAATGACCATATACTCGTACAAGTGACAGGTAAAGTCCAAACTTCTTGGTGTAGTGTTAATGTACTCTGGTTGTTTAAGCTCAACCAAACAGGGCAAATTACTTACACCAAAATCCAACTTTTAGCCTCTCCTCAAAAGTTACTTGCTTTGCATCCGCCAAAAAAATAACAAACAGCTTGATAATGCTGCATTCTAGTTCAAAAATACATCTAGGGATAGATATAAGGCTTTAAACTTTTTGCTGAAAATCTTATTCGTTGAACCCGTAAGCTAGTATTCTGTTGGCATAGGGTATTCGGATATGTCCAGAGCAAGCAGCCTCATAGAACCAAGAATCCCCTGACTTTTAATCAGGAGATTGCTAATTAACTAGCTCTGGTAGAGTCGCTTCTAGCTTGAGACAGTTAGCACCATTAACCTGTAACTGGTACTCTACTTTATCCATCAAACGATTCATAATTAGCCAACCATAACCACCTTCTTTTTTCTCCACAGGATTTGGCGGAAAGTAGGTAGACATATCGAAGCCTTCGCCATAGTCCCAAACCTCTATTGCCAGATCCCGATTTTTTAGTTCCAAACGCAGTAAAATTGGCAAATTTGGCTTGTCTTTGTGGGCATGACGTACTGCGTTAGTGTATGCTTCCACCAACGCCAGTCGCAAACGACTTGATTGCCGTGACCAATCCACGGATTCTCCTAGTTGGGCTTTCAAGCATCCCAACAACCAACTTTCGACGATGTTTAAAAAATTCAAGTCACTTGGTACGTGAAGCTCACTTTTCATTACTTACAAAACCTCCAGCGAGAGTATAGTTTGGTCATCTTCTTGAACATCGTTATCTGCCTGGATGCGAGCTAGTAAATTGTTAAGACAAAGTGGTTGGTCTGCTTGTTGTAAAACTTGCCAAAGACCTTCCTGATTGAGCATAGAACGCTTAACTGGCTGAACGCTACCCTCAGTTTTTCCGGTTAAATAGAAATCATGAGACACCATAGCTTCTGTAATCCCATCACTGGCTAGCAGTAGTGTGTCTCCAGAAGCAAGAATTAAGCGCCCAGATAGTGCCTGCCACTTAGGTAATATTCCTAAGGGAACGCTGCGGACTTTGAGGTAATTGGGCTGGTTACCAACAGTTGCTTGGCCTGACCAAAGGAGGGGATAGATGTGACCGGCATTAGCGTAGACGAGTTCTTTGGTGCTGGGCGTATAACATGCTATGACAAGAGTTATGAAGTAATTGTTACTGATTAAATCATCAGCTAGAGCATAGTTGAGATTCTGCATAATCACATTCGGCTCGGCTGGTGCTTCTTGAGACAATTCCCGGCGCAATACCGAAATTGCACTAGCCATGAATAAAGCCGCGGGGACACCTTTACCGGATACGTCACCTACTGCTATCCACAAGTCGCCTTTGGGATGTACAAAGACTTCAAAAAAGTCCCCTCCCACTTCTCGCGCTGGGTAACAGCAAGCTTGCACTTTCGCCCCTTGGATATCAGGTAAACTTTGGCGGAGCAGGTTGTTTTGAATTTGGCGGGCCACCTCCAACTCAGCCCGGAGTTGCTGTTGCTTTTCTTGGAGGCGCTGGTAGAATTTCGCTTGGGAGAGGGCTAAGGCTGCTTGTTCAGTAACACCTGCAATCAGTTGAATGTCTTCTTCTTGCCAGGGATGCTCGCTTCCCGACTGGTAGAGGGCCATAACAGCCAGCAAGTGTTGCTGGTAGGTAAGGGGCACAACTAGGTAGTGGGAGGGATGACCATGATTTGTATCTTGAGTAAGTTGATAATGGCGGGTTTGGAAAACTTTTTCAATTAAAGGATGAGGGTTGAAGGACTGATTAGAGGCATTGGATTTGGGATCTTGATAGGAAAACTGATCCTGTATGAGGCGATCGCCCTCTATTGGTCTGAGTAAGCAATTAGTGGCTGCAAATGTTTGTCCAATGGTCGCTACAATCTTTTGTAGCATACTGTCGTAGTCGCGAGATTCCCGAATTGCTGTTGTTACCGCATTAAATAAAGACTCTCGCCGCAGAGCGCGACGCAACTCCTGTGTGCGCTTCTTAACTACGCGATATGTATCAGTAGCTTGCCCGACTAATGCCTTAAGCCTGTCAGGACTCCAGGGTTTAGTGATGTACTTGAATACCTGACCAGAGTTAATTGCATCTACCAAATCTTCGACATCAGTAAAACCAGTTAGCAAAATCCGAATTGTGTCAGGAAAGCGCTCCACTGTGAGACTGAGGAATTCAGTGCCATTCATATCTGGCATTCTTTGGTCAGAGATAATCACAGCCATCTCGCCTTCTTCGTCTAAGATTTCCAAGGCTTTTAGGGCATGACTGGCTTTATATACCTTAAAATCTCGCCTAAAGGTGCGGTAGAGTAAATCTAAGTTATCTGGCTCGTCATCTACCACCATGAGCTTCAGTTTGTCTATCTCTGTCTCAGTCATATTTGACTTTAATTTTCAGATATTTAAATGGCAAGATAGGGCAAAATTTATCCCACTTGAGAACCAGCAAACAAAAACTAATCATTTAGTCATTATTAAAGAGAAACTACCTATTCCCAACTGATAAATCAATCTTTCAGGTGTTGCAAATTTTCTTTCGTCTCCTCAAGAATGGCTACATTCCACAAATCAACCTATCCAACTAACCCAGAACGCAAGGCGCGGACGGCTGCTTGGGTACGGTCATCAGCACTTAGCTTATTCAGAATATTACGGACGTGAGTTTTAACAGTTCCCACTGTGATATAAAGTCTTTCCGCAATTACTGCATTGCTACAACCTTCTACTATCAACTGTAACACTTCTAGCTCCCTTTCTGTCAGGGTGTAGAGGTCAATAGCCGCTTCATTCTCCCCCGACTCTGGATGAAAGACAAAATTTTTTGTATCAGAAGATACTTCCAATTTATGTGGATTTTGTTGGGCTTGTTGCAAGACAATCCGAGCGATCGCCGGATCGATCCAAGCGTTACCATTGTAAGTAACTCGCACTGCTTCAAGCAAATTATCGAACTTGATATCCTTCATACAGTAGGAGTCTGCTCCGGCGGCAAAAGCTGCCAACACTGCTTCTTTGTTATCCCGTAGTGTCAAAATTAACACTTTGATGGCTAACTCTTGGCCACCATTAATCGATTTCAACTCCCTTGTCAGTTCAATACCATCCTTATCTGGTAACCCAATATCTATAATCGCAATATCTGGTTGTAGTGTTTTTAACATTTTTAGTCCCTCAGTAGCATTGGCAGCTTCCCCTACAACTTCAATTTCTTCTTTTTGCAGTAGTGCTGTCCGAATACCCACACGGGTGAGGTCATGATCTTCAATCAGAGCAATCCGAATTTTACTCATAGCCAACTTGTGCCCGTTACACTACCTTAACTTTGACCTTCCCTCCCCTCCACATCGCTCAAGGGGAGAGATTCTGCTTTCCACCAGCCAACCTATGTGTTAGATCAACTTTTTTGAGGTTTTGTCAAGCTGGTTTGGTGAGCGCTTTCACCTTTTGTCTAACTGATGCCATAACCGAAGACTATCTATTGTCTTACTTGAGAATTAATGTATAAATACTCCCAACTAAAATCAATCGCTTACTGTTTTTTAGTCTGTTAGACGTGGATCTATTTTTTTAGCTTAGTCCAAAAAAAAAGCCTCATACCGTAATGGTACACCGTACCCTGCTCTGAGCAAGCTACGGTGTTGAGATGAATTTTAGGTCTTGGGGGTTTCATTAGAGTTATCCAAAATTGGTCAGCGTCAACAGCATAACTTCGTAATTTGTTTAACCTAAGTTCTGACAGCCGCTACCCTGTGAATCCCCGTAACAAAGAGTGCAGGAAGCTTTGAGTTCTCCACCCATGAAAAAATTTGATAAACTAAACGTTCGAGATAATCCGGTGTGAGTCTAATCAAGAATAGGCTATGTTTAAACCGCCTAAAGTGTTTTCAGTGTTGGGGTTACCAGTTCATGTAATGACAAATTATCCAGACTGGTTGCTAGAATGCCTGCAACAAGGCAGAGGAACTCATGTGGTAACGCTCAATGCCGAAATGACGATGCAGGCAGAGCGCAATTTATCCCTAGCGAAGGTCATTCAAAATGCTGAACTAGTGATTCCAGATGGAGCAGGGGTTGTTTTGTACTTGCAATGGCTGTTGTGGCAAAAAGTACAGCGTTTTCCGGGGATTGAACTAGCAGAAAAACTGTTACAAGAACTTGGACAACATTCGACCGATGCCAAAGTATTTTTTTATGGCGGCGCACCTGGAGTAGCTGCAAACGCCGCAGAGTTATGGCAGCAGGAAGTTCCTCTTTTGAGGATCGCAGGTACTTACTCTGGCTACCATTCTCCAGAAGAGGAAGAAAAATTGCGGCAAACTCTTGCTCAATTGCAGCCACAAGTGATTTTTGTCGGCTTGGGAGTACCACGTCAAGAGTTATGGATTGCCGAAAACCGCCATTTATGTCCCCAAGCAATTTGGATAGGCGTTGGTGGTAGTTTCGATATTTGGTCAGGAACGAAAACTCGCGCTCCCGCTTGGTTGGGAAATAACAATTTAGAGTGGTTATATCGGCTTTATCAAGAACCTTGGCGTTGGCGGCGGATGTTGGCTTTGCCTGAGTTTGCTGTGAAAGCCTTTATTTATCGCTTCACCGCCAGGGGTGTAAGCTGAGTTGCGAGTGCTGAGTCTTGAGCGCTAAGTGATAATACGTAGTTTTTCCTTGGGTCTTCAAGAAAATTTAAATTTTCTTTTTTGGATTTGATATTCCCAGGCATAACCTGGGAATCCTTATTTTGGGGAGACTTTTGGTTGTGGATGTGAGGAAAATTTAGCAATGCCAATATCAACAACTCAGGAAAATACTGACAAATCCGTTCAGATAGAGGATGAAGAAAATCAACAGCACAGTCATCAGACTGCGGCAATGGTGCAATTACGCGCTGTCACAAAAACTTATGCTAATGGCTATGATGCGCTGTTAGATGTGAGCATAGAGATAAAACAGGGAGAATTTCTGTTTATCACTGGCCCTAGTGGTTCTGGTAAATCTACGCTTCTGAAACTGCTTTATGGGGAGGAGTTACCTACACAGGGAGAAGTAATTGTTGATGAATTTAATGTAGCGGCTTTGCGAGGCGATCGCTTATCATCATTACGCCGCCGCATCGGCATTGTTTTTCAAGACTATAAACTGATTCCCCAGCGAACAGTGGCGGAAAATATAACTTTTGTGCTGCAAGCACAAGGGTTTACCCGTAAGGAAATTCAACGGCGTTTAGAACCAACTTTAAAGTTAGTGGGTTTATTCTCCAAAGCTGACAGATTTCCTGATCAACTTTCTGGGGGAGAACAGCAGCGTGTGAGTATTGCGCGGGCAATTGTCGCCACCCCACCACTATTATTAGCAGATGAACCTACCGGAAACCTCGATCCTGATAATTCCTGGCAAGTGATGCAGATTCTCCAGAAGCTAAATTCCTTTGGGGCTACGGTAATTGTCACTACCCACGATGAACAATTGGTTCGGCGGTGCAATCAACCAGTGGTGCAAGTCCAGAATGGACGGCTATATCGAAAATAGTCAATTAGACAGGGTGGGGAGAATGAATAAAAATAAACATCCAATATACTTATAAATAGCAACTGCCAGATAATTAGGCAAAAAGGGTGTATCTATGAGTAAATGGCAGAAATTTGACTCAACAAAATCGCCATTTTTTCCATTTGTAGCAGGTCGCTCTATTTTTGTCTTTGCCAGCATTTTGTTATGTTCAGCATCAAGTGTTGCAATGGCTGGGCTGTATCCGCTAAATATGGCACAGTTAACACAGACATCACCAGATGCAACTCGCGCTGCTGCCAAGAAAGCATATGATTCGGGAAAGCAACTATATCAGCAAGGAACAGCAGCCACCCTGCAACAGGCGATGGGAGAATTTACAGTAGCCCTTTCACTGTATCGTGCTGTGGGCGATCGCTTATCCGAAGCCAACACCCTCGCTTACATCGGCAAAATCAACTCAAATTTAGGAGAAAAGCAACAGGCCCTAGATGATTACAACCAATCTCTGCGCCTATTTCAACTGGTGCAGGACAAAACAGCAGAAGGGACTACCCTAAACAACATTGGCAAAATCTACTCAGATTTAGGCGAAAAGCAGAAAGCGCTCTCATACTACAACCAATCCTTGCTCCTCAGGCGACAGGTGGGAAACAAGGCAGGGGAAGCTATTTCCCTGAATAACATTGGCTCTGTCTACCATTCCCTCAGAGAATACCAAAGGGCACTCTCTTATTACAACCAATCCCTGCCTCTAAAACGACAGGTGGGAGACAAAGCAGGGGAAGCAACTACCCTGAACAACATTGGCAAAATCTACTCAGATTTAGGCCAACAGCAAAAGGCGCTCTTATATTACAACCAATCTCTGCCTCTATACCTACAAGTGGGGGACAAGGCAGGAGAAGCGACTATCCTGAATAACACTGGCAAAGTCTACTCAAATTTAGGCCAACAGCAAAAGGCGCTCTTATATTACAACCAATCCCTGCCTCTATACCGACAGGTGGGTAACAAGGCAGGAGAGGCTCGTAACCTTTATAATATCGCCTCCCTTCAACGCGACAGCGGCAATCTTAACGCCGCCCTGACTCAGATAGAGAGCGCCATCAAAATTGTGGAAAACCTGCGGAGCAAAATTACTTCTCAGGAACTCCGCACCTCTTATTTTGCTACAGTGCAGGACTATTATCAGCTATACATTGACCTGTTGATGCAGTTACATAAACAGCAACCAGCCAAAGGATACGATGCTCTGGCTCTGTTCGGGAGCGAACGTGCCCGCGCCCGCAGTCTTTTGGAACTGCTCACAGAAGCTAACGCCGATATTCGTCAAGGTGTAGAACCGAAGTTGCTCTCCCAAGAACGGGACTTGCAGCAACAACTTGATGCTTTAGAACAACGCCGACTACAGATATTAGCTGGTAAATATACAGAAGCCCAGGGGCAAGCCTTAGAAAAAGAAACTGAAGTACTTCTAGAACAGTATCGGCAAGTACAAACACAGATCCGCGCTACTAGTCCACGTTATGCAGCGATAACTCAACCTCAGCCCCTGACACTGGCACAAATTCAGGAGCAGGTACTCGATGACAACACTTTGCTTTTAGAATATTCCCTGGGAACGGAGCGTAGTTATGTTTGGGCAGTTACTAACAAAAGTATCACCAGTTATCAACTACCCAAGGGTGCAGATATTGAAGCTGCTGTCCAAAAATTCCGTCAAGCTGTCACCACCCCATATCTAAGAAATAGCCCAGCTATCGATGCTCTATCTCAAATTATACTTGCACCAGTAGCCCAGCAACTGGGACAGAAACGCTTAGTGATTGTTAGCGATGGTGCTTTGCAGTATGTACCATTTGCGGCGCTAAATACACCTCATCCACAAAGCAGTAACTATGAACCATTATTGCTAAACCACGAAATCGTCACTTTGCCCTCAGCCTCTACATTAGCTGTCCTCAGACGTGAACATAAAGGACGGAAACTTGCTCCTAAGACGTTAGTGGTGTTGGCAGATCCCATTTTTAGTAATGATGATGAACGTCTTCAAGATAAAAGGCAAGTGTCTCGCCCAGATGGGGCAATAGAAGGCAATTTAGATAGGCTGGCTTTAAATAGATCCGCCGAAGACTCAAATATTAACTTTACGCGTTTGCAGTTTACACGCCAAGAAGCCGAGCAAATTCTTTCTCTTGTACCTGTGAATGAGGGTAAGCCAGCTTTTGACTTTACTGCTAGTCGTACTACAGCCACCAGCAATGAGTTGAGTCAATATCGCATTGTACATTTCGCTACTCATGGCATTCTCAACAGCAAGCATCCAGAATTATCAGGTGTGGTGTTGTCGCTATTTGACAATCAAGGAAGACCGCAAAATGGGTTTTTGCGCTTGCACGATGTTTTCAACCTCAACCTACCGGCAGAACTGGTGGTACTCAGTGCCTGCCAAACTGGACTGGGAGAGGAAGTTAAGGGAGAAGGATTAGTGGGGTTGACAAGAGGGTTTATGTATGCTGGTAGTTCGCGCGTTGTAGTGAGTTTGTGGAGT
Source organism: Cylindrospermum sp. FACHB-282 (assembly GCF_014697195.1). Classification (GTDB taxonomy): domain Bacteria; phylum Cyanobacteriota; class Cyanobacteriia; order Cyanobacteriales; family Nostocaceae; genus Cylindrospermum. Next base: position 115,559 of record NZ_JACJRJ010000007.1, read on the forward strand.
GTGGATGACGAGGCAACATCGGAACTGATGAAGGTATTCTATCAAAAAATGCTGCAAGAAAAATTAAAGCCTGCGATCGCTCTGCGGGCTGCACAGATAGAAATGTGGCGCGCTCAAAAGTATGCCGCGCCTTTTTACTGGGCGGCTTTCACTTTACAAGGTGAATGGAATTAAAGAGTAGTGCCAACGGTGGAATTCAGGCTAAAATTCGAGCTTTAGCTTTTGTATGTATGGGTGTCAAAGTTGCGCCGGGGCTGGATGGTAAAACACCCAAGCAATCAAGGGTCTGCAAACTGTTGAAAGCTGCTTCTCGAATTACTGCTTCTTTTTCCCGACTGACTAAGAGTCGCAAGCATTCGATAACATCTTGCTGCACTGAAGCATCAACTTGCTTCCGGGTAAGGAATTTAGTTAGTTGACGCACGGCAAGCAACCGCTTTAAGGGATCTGTTTCTGTTAAATCGAGCAACAGTTGATCGATGTGGTCTTCCTCTCGGCTTCCGTAAAGGCTGAAGATTTGCCACACCAATAAAACTAGAGTTAACAGCATCCCGACACCTTGGACAATCACACCAACGGCAATCCAGGGGCTGTTGGAATCAACCCAGATTGCAGCTGCCATGTAAGTACTGACAGTGGTAATACCGCCACTCCCGACTGCTAAGGCTAACCGACGGTTTGAACCGTTTAAAAATCTCCGAATGTCGAACAAGCGTTTTTGCCAGTCCCACTTCTGCATTGAGTAAGCTAATACCATGACCCCAATGCCGACTCCCAGTGCTAACACCAGTTTCCAGTTCCACAACAGCATGGCAACGACGATTGTCAAGAACCCAAGAATGCCCCCAGGTTCAGAGAAACGCTTTAAATTAAGCTGCTTTGGGCTTCCTGTCTTAATCTCTGGAAGCGACCAGTTGGGGATCTGGTTGAATAATTGCCGCCAAGAAGACGAAGCCTGTGCCACAGTGTTTACCTACTAAATTACAAAAAATTTTAAAAGCAAAAACGAAAGTCATCAAGGGTGAATTGACCATCAAAGGCGCAGAAGGTCACGCTTTTAATGTCATTGGCTGCTACAGATAATAAGATATTGGGGGGCAGCGTTGAGTTAGAATTTGCCAGATTAGCTGCTGGTAGTGCTGATTGGCTTAGGAGTTGGCGATCGCGATCGTAAGCGGAAAGCACTAACTGCTGAGAACTCGTGACCAAAGCACTAACCTTGTTGACAGGACTCAAAAAAGTAGCTTCTAAAAATCCATTCTTGGGCGATCCCATTAAGACTGTCAACCCTGAATGGCAAGGAAATGCTGGATTTGATGCCTGTATTGCCAAGGAATTGGCAAAAATCACCCCCCAGTGCTCATACTGGCGTTCTACTGCTTCAAAGCATTTTAAATCTTCAAATTTTAGATAAATACACTTAGGTATATATCCCCTAGCGGCATTAATAGATTCCTCTACCTGGTCTGGCAAAGCTGAGGCTAGTACTTTTTTTGGCAGATCAAAGCTGTCAAGGGCAAATTTAGCATCTTCAAACCTTGGCACTTGATTCGATGGAAGAGTAGCTTGCTTCACCATGACATCCCGCTTGAATATTGCCTAGAAAATATTAATCGCTTTTTTCATTAAGCGTTTCGACTATTGCTTGACGCTCAAAATTGTCCATGAGTTCTCTGTTACAGTACCACAAAAAAATTTTAGCCGGAATTTATAGCGGTTGTTATCCAAATGTATTTTGACAATTTCTCGAATTTAAATATCTCAGAATCTAACGGTGGTAAGAAGTTTTGGAGTTATTAGTTCGCTGATAATAAACAAGGATGGGGAATTTTAACTCCATAGGTAACCATGACCGATTTACGCAAGTTTTACTCATGGGAGTTAATTACACGAGTGGAAATAAATACTTATGTTTCAGCCACTGGGATTTGAGCAACGCTCCATAAATACCTCCCTAGGTAAAATCACATATTATACTGCTGCTGGCTCACCTTGGCAGGATAAAATCACCGCCAAACCTGACCGAGAAACTTTGGTATTTTTGCATGGGTTTGGTGGTGGATCTTCTGCTTATGAATGGTCGAAAGTTTATCCCGCCTTTGCTGCTGAATATCGAGTGATTGCACCAGACTTGATCGGTTGGGGTAGGTCTGAACATCCAGCACGCAATTATCAGATTGAGGATTATTTGACGACGATTCGGGACTTTATCGAGCAGACTTGTACAGAGCCGGTGACTGTGATTGCTTCTTCCCTAACCGCAGCGTTTACCATTCGAGTAGCGATCGCACATCCCAATTTATTCAAGTCCTTAATTCTCACCACTCCCTCTGGACTGTCTGACTTTGGTGAAGACTACTCCCGCAGCTTTTTTGCCCAGTTAGTCAGTGTTCCCATTGTTGACCGCTTGTTGTATAGCACTGGTATTGCCACTGAGGGGGGTATTCGCAGTTTCTTAGAGCAAAGGCAATTTGCCCAGTCTAATCGAGTATACCAAGAAATTGTCGATGCTTATCTACAATCTGCCCAGCAGCCGAATGCTGAGTACGCAGCACTGTCTTTTGTACGTGGTGACTTATGCTTTGATTTATCTCTTTACATTCAACAGTTGATCACTCCTACTGCCATTATTTGGGGACAAAAATCACAATTTACCGGACCTGAAATCGGTCGCCGCTTTGCCGAAATAAATCCCCAAACAATCCGATTTTTTCAACAGTTAGAAGGCGTGGGTTTAACGCCACAATTAGAATTACCGGCAGTGACAATTGGCTTAATTCGTCGCTTTTTGGCTTTGCTTAATCAGTGATTTCTAAATTGATCAAACAAAGCTAAGTAGGTAGGTGGAGGAAAATCAAAATATATTTCGTTTTGTAAAATGACTAAAACTCAACCAAAATAACGCATCAAACTAACTTTACATATCGTTACGCATTTTGGTTATCTCACATCCACCTACTTAATTGCGGTTTTTCTGTTTTGGCAATAAAAAATTTCCCCCATACCACCAGGCAATGGGGGAACAGATGCTCAACAAAAATGATAAAATTATTTGTTTTTCTCTCTGACATCGATAACAGTAGCGTTAAAGTTATAGTTGAACCCGTCTAATTCAAAGGGCATACCAATTTTCACTTTACTGTTACCAATAACGAATCCACGGTCAGTTTTTTTGGCTTGACCGTCTAAAGTCAAAAGCAAATCTGTACTAAAATTATTTGTTTTTGGATCTGGCAATTCTTTAACAGTCCCATCAGGTTGGGAAACATTAATTGTTCTCGGTAGCTGTTTAATAGATTGAATTTCAATCTGACCGTAGGATTCATTACGGATAATTACATTAGTTTTACCGCCTTTTTTTAATCCGTTGTTGAATAACTGCTCAGGGTCACGCACATTCAAACCACGGACTACTAAATCTACTTCGATAGGTACTGTTTTTGTACCGACTTGGGCAACTGAACCGGAAGTTCCCGGAAATACAAAGATGCCAAATATAACTAGTAAAATTACTAGTACTGCACCTAAATCCAGAAAATTAATTTTGCCAAACAAGCGACCTTTGGAATCTAAAATAGCCATAACAAATTTTCCCAGATATGAGCGGAGTAATTGATTGTAGCAGCAAGGTTTTTGAAGGAAAGGGGGATCTTCCCTACTTAGTAACCAGGACTTACACAAATTAGCGCAGGGGCAATTAATGAATTGCTCCTAAATTTCGTACTTGATGCCTAAGTTCTAGTAACAACTCGAAGCGGCTGGGCGTTGCGATTATGCGCCAGTCTATCATGACTGCGGAAGCTCCGAGCGGTAGCAACCGACCTTCTGAGTTGTGGTGACGGAAAAAAGCCCGTTGGGTTTCATTAACTCGGTGCTTTTTGGCAGCATCACACAAGATTTTGGGTGCAAAGGAGATTCTCCAAGCCGCCAACTAGCATTGGCTGACCAATTTTGGACAGGTTTTTCCCAAGGGTGGAATTCTCAAACTCCTTATTGCACTTAGTACCTAACTATTAAGCTGTTACTTCCTTGAGAAATTCATCCTAATTTTGGGCTTTTTTAATGGTGTTTTGATGCGCCTCTTGACGCATCCTACCCGTAGCGTGCGTTAGGGAACGCACGGATTAAGATTTTCAATGAATAAAACCAGCGTACATATTTAGCGTTTTTTGTCAATGCGTAAGTCCTAGTATTTCCATGAAGACACTTTTTAGGGATATGGGAGCTACAGGGGCGATATCACCTCTTCAGTCTTAAGTTTAGAATGCAACATATAAGGCTCTAAATCCGTCCCTTAACTTAATGTTCTCTGACAATTATCTTCCGACCGGATTATGAACAATTGGAAAGGCTATTTAACAAATTACCGTTTGCGGCAACGTCGCTGGTTTTATCCGTTAATTTCGGCAGTAGTCGCCCTTAGTGTGTGCCTGAGCAATCCTTTGCCTGGAAGGGCTTTAGACATTTGGCAGATTATACGCAAGGGATCGGAGATCGCACCGCAAGTAACGCAGATAATTCAACTGTCTGGTTTATCGATGAGAGACGAAGTTGAACTTGGTAAGCAGATGAATCAGGAATTGCAAGACGGAGGTGTGCGAATTAACCGCAATCCTGAGATAAATCGCTATGTTGAGCAAATTGGACGGCGTTTAGTAGCTAATAGCAGTCGCCCCAATCTCCCTTATACCTTTCAGGTAGTTGATGATAATGCTGTTAACGCTTTTGCAACCCTAGGAGGCTTTGTTTATCTCAACACGGGTTTACTGAAGACCGCAGACAATGAAGCCGAACTAGCTAGTGTTATCGCCCATGAAATGGGTCATATTGAGGGCAAACACTTAATAGAACAGATCCGGCAAAAATCCATCGCTAGTGGTATTGCTACAGTCACAGGTTTAAATCGCAATCAAGTAGTAGGTATTGGTGTAGACCTAGCCCTCAACCGCCCTCTCAGTCGTCAAGATGAATTTAATGCTGACAAAAGAGGATTAAGCACTTTGACACGGGCTGGTTATGCCCAATCTGGAATGGTTTCGTTTATGACAAAGCTGCTCAGTAAGGGTTCTGGTCCCACATTTTTGAGTACCCATCCCGCAACTGGCGATCGCATTAATGCTCTCAAACGTCAGATTAATGCCCAACCTAATAATGGGAGTTACGGGTTGGATAATACCGCTTATCAAGCTAATGTCCGAAGATTTGTGCGTTAACACTTGCTCGCTGATTATGCTCGCTGTTTATTGCGGCGATTAATTTGGACTTGGGTCGGATCAATGTTAATTACTGCTTCTTCCAAGGGTAGAAAGCGGACGCGATCGCTAAAAACGTTAGCTTGATAAACCAGGTTATTTGTTGCATCAAATCCAGTCAACCAGCCACTCCGGGGATGATAAGCACCAGTATCGATGTCTAGCCACCCTTGTCCTTGGGCCAGTTTACCAGCAGTAACACCAGGTAGAGTAAAGGTAATGGTATGGCCGACGATAATCAGCTTATCTGAAAAGTATGGCTGTTGAATGCTGTGAAATTCATCGCGTATCCAACAAAGTTGATCTGAAGTTTGTTCTGCCACCGATTTAGCTGGATCAACACCTGCATGAGCTAACCATATATCCCCCAAGTCGAGATATGTAGGCAAAGTCTTAAACCAATCGAGATGTTCATGGGGAATTATGGCTGCGTCGTAACTGGCAAGGGTTGCTTGCCCACCACTGTACAGCCATGCTTGCATAATTGAAGAAAAGTTATCTCTATTCTGACTCAGAATGCTTAATAACATCTGCTCATGATTGCCTAGCAAACAAGAGTAGTTACTTTGCTTCACAAACTCTACTACCTGAGAGCTTTGAGGCCCGCGATCAATTAAGTCTCCTAAAAAATAGACTTGATCTTCTGATGTGGGAGCGATCGCCTCCAACAATGCCATTAAACCTTTGTAGTGACCATGCACATCCCCAATGACAATTCTACGATGACTTTTTTTGCTCATTGGCTCTTAGCTTGAATAATTTAGCTGAACACTCCTGCTACAGTTTAAGCTGTCTACTTTCCGAAAACAAAGCTCAAAAAAATTGACATCTCTAATTTTAATTTAATTTTTATGGTACAGGTCTGGTTAACTTGCGAAACAATTATCCAATAAATTAGTGATTAGAGGCGTAGCGATCGCTTAAAATTTAGCTAATTCTTGTATAGCTAACTCTCAATCTTACAATGTCTGATACATTTTCTGCTGAAATTAGCTCACGCATCTGCAAGCACATGAATGAGGATCATGGTGAAGCCATAGTCCTTTATACTCATGCTTTTGGCGGTGTAACAAATGCCACAGCAGCCCAGATGCTGTCAATTGATGCCCAAGGGATGAATTTAACAGCACAAGTAAATGGAGAAACGATACCAGTTCGCATTCAGTTTGATCATGTTTTAGCAGATGCAGAAGATGCACATCAAACCCTAATTGCCATGGTGAAGCAAGCGCGGGTACAAGCAAAATAAAAATCGCGTCAGTGAATCTCCTAGCTTTTTGGTTTATTAATGCCGCCAAAAGCTGATAATGGGTAATCGGTTCTGCCAATTACCCATTAATGCCTAGGGGTTCGCGCAGCATCTTTGAGAGAAGTCATATCATCTCTGGCTAATTTAGTTATGATTCCTACATCTGTGCAAAAACAGGGTTTCCCTATTTCCCCATGCCAGAAAGCAAGAACTGCATTCTTAATGATAAGTCTTTAACCGGACACGACATCAGCCCTAGGCATCACCTTTTCAATCTTCCGCTTGCAACAGCCAAAAGCCAGTGTAAGTCATCCCCGAATCATCAGGTTGCACCAACAAAAAATGCAATCCCCGACTTTGCTGTTTCCGCTGTTCATAAACCTTAGCGGCAGCTGTCACTTCTGAATCGTCAAACGTCGCCACAATCCACCTATCTTGCAAACCAGCTTCTAAAATTAAGCCATCAGGCGCACCAGTAATGTAATTTAACGCCACAGGATCAGCTTGCTGTAACCAACGTGCTAAACCCATCGATTGCCTTCCCCCATAAATTATCACACCGGGAATGGACACCGTTGAGGCCAAACCGAGATTAATCGGTTTGAGAAATTCTGGTATGTGTAAAATGGGAATCGGGCGTTCTGTAAAAACATCAGCAATATCACCCGCTGGGAGTGTAGCAAAGCGCCACTTATCCCCCCAGAGGTTTTCTGGTAATGGTGCTGGAGGTGGTTTTTCCACCGCTAAGGGAAATTGCTTTTCTTGCAACCACTGTTTTAATGCCAAAGTGCGGCGGTTAGGTTCAACATGAATACCTAAAGTGCGTCCAGCGGCTGCAATTAAACTCAAAGACTGAGGACGAAACACCTGAATTACATCTGGCAATTTTTTATTAGCTGCTAGCTGAAGTTGTGCAGCAACCCAAGCCGAATTCGCTTGTGATTGGGGACAGGTAGCTGCATACTCAAAGCTGCGAGTCTGATCACAAATCGACAACTCCCATAATACCTGCCCTGTGGCATCCTTGAGCGGACGCTTGTAAAAATCAGCTTGCCAAATTGTCATGAGTTAAAAGAAAGGAATAAATACATCAAAAAAATTAGCAAATCTAGCTAATATCTCGCGCTAAAGTAACAGCATGATGGCGGATATGATCTTCAATAAAACTAGAGATAAAATAATAACTGTGGTCGTACCCTGTTTGGTAACGCAAGTTGAGGGGCTGATTAACTGTTGCACAAGCTTGCTCAAACACCTCTGGTAATAATTGCTCAGTTAAAAATTTATCAGCAGTTCCTTGATCAATGAGAATGGAACTATGATATCCCACTTGCTTAACTAATTCACTAGCATCATAAGCCATCCAAGTTTCTTGATTACTTCCCAGATAACGGCTAAACGCTTTTTGTCCCCAAGGGCAGCGTATAGGTGCAGTGATAGGTGCAAAGGCGGAAACTGATTTGTATAGCTGTGGGTTTCGCAATGCACAGACTAGCGCCCCATGTCCCCCCATAGAATGACCAAAAATGCCTTGTTTATCAGGTTGGGTAGGGAAGTGTGCGTTGATTAAAGCGGGTAATTCTTCGACGACATAGCTATACATTTGATAATGCTGATGCCAATTTTCTGTAATAGCATCAACATAAAAGCCTGCACCTGTGCCAAAATCCCACTCGTCATCCTCACCCACAATACCTGTATTTCGGGGGCTAGTATCCGGTGTAACCAACATTAAACCGTACTCCGCCGCGTAGCGTTGCGCCCCCGCCTTCACCATAAAATTCTCTTCTGTACAAGTCAACCCGGAGAGGAAATAGAGAACCGGCACAGGTTTTTGTGTTGCTTGTGGTGGTTGATAAACAGCAAAGCGCATTTCTCCGTTACAGGTTGAGGAGAAATGGCGATAAAAGCCAACTTTGCCACCAAAGCATTTATATTCTGAGATGAGGTTAAGATTAGTCATGAATGATTCGTTATTAGTTAAATGTAAGATGTGTTATGGCAATCTTATTTGAGGCGTTGCTGAATTAGAATATGAAATTGGGAAATTCAACCTTTTTAAGCTTGATTCTTTGCGTCTTTGCGCCTTTGCGCCTTTGCGTGAGACATATTCATATTTTTAATCAGCAACGCCAAACTTCGGTATCTAGGAAAATGTGGGGTGTTCGGAGTTGCTTAGTCATTTACACTGAAAAAAATACAATTTAGGTATATTTTAATTTTAGCAAGAATACGCATAATTTTTATTGAGTCTTAGGATAAAAGCGCGCCTTTTCATCAGAAAAGCTAAACTAAAAATACATCCCCATTCCAGCAGGAGCCATGACCGCTACAACCGCCCAACCCCTCACCCTAGATGAGTTTCTGAAGCTCCCAGAAACTAAGCCTGTCGGCGAATACATCAACGGTGAAATTATTCTCAAGCCAATGCCTAAAGGAAGACACAGCCGCTTACAAGGTAAACTCTGTGCTGTAATCAATCAAGTTACAGAAGAGCAGAAAATTGCTTATGGGTTTCCCGAATTACGGTGTAGTTTTGGAGGACGCTCAATCGTACCTGATGTAGCTGTATTTCAGTGGGGGCGCATACCATTCACAGTCAATGATGAAGTTCCTGATAACTTTGAAATCCCACCAGACTGGACAATTGAGATTCTCTCACCAGAACAAAAACCAAACAAAGTGATTGGCAATATTCTCCACTGTCTCAAGTATGGCAGTCGTCTTGGATGGTTTATTGATCCTGATGACTTGAGTATTTTGGCATTTTTACCAGAGACACAGCCAGTGCTACTTCAAGGAGAAGATGTATTACCCCTCTTACCAGAAATTGAACTTATCCTAACCGTTAATCAAGTTTTTGCTTGGTTAAAGATGGGCCGTTAGCGCGAATGTACGTTAGCTACAGCGTAACGCACCACTAATTAAAATGTTACCACGCTGCGAATTGACTCACCTTTGTGCATCAGATGCAAAGCATCATTAATTTGCTCAATCGGCATTACATGAGTAATTAAATCGTCAATATTTATCTTCCTATCCATATACCAATCAACAATTTTCGGCACATCTGTACGCCCTCTCGCGCCACCAAATGCTGAACCTTTCCAAACGCGCCCAGTTACCAGTTGAAAAGGACGCGTACTGATTTCCTGTCCAGCACCAGCGACACCAATAATTACACTCACGCCCCAACCTTTATGGCAGCATTCTAAAGCCTGACGCATCACATTAACATTCCCTATACATTCAAAGCTGTAATCAGCGCCGCCCTTCGTTAAATTAACCAAATAGGCAACTAAATCGCCCTCAACTTCTTGGGGATTAACAAAGTGCGTCATGCCAAACTTTTCGGCTAAAGTGCGTTTGTTGGGATTAATATCCACCCCAACAATCATATTTGCCCCCACCATTCGTGCCCCTTGGATGACATTTAAGCCAATACCACCCAAACCGAAAACTACAACATTTGCTCCCGGTTCTACCTTGGCTGTATTAATAACTGCACCAATACCCGTTGTCACGCCACAGCCAATGTAACAAACCTTATCAAAGGGGGCATCTTCGCGAATTTTGGCCACAGCGATTTCCGGCAGCACCGTATAGTTAGAGAAGGTAGATGTGCCCATATAGTGATGAATCATTTCCCCACCGATGCTAAAGCGACTAGTGCCATTAGGCATTACGCCCCGCCCTTGAGTTGAGCGAATCGCTTGACAGAGATTAGTTTTCATGCTTAGGCAATATTCACACTGGCGGCATTCTGGGGTATAGAGAGGAATTACGTGATCCCCTGGTTTGACGCTGGTGACACCAGCCCCCACCTCTACCACCACACCAGCACCTTCATGTCCCAAAATGGCTGGGAACAAACCTTCAGGATCAGCACCAGAAAGGGTGTAAGCATCGGTATGACAAACCCCACTGGCTTTAATCTCAACCAATACTTCCCCAGCTTGTGGCCCAGATAGTTGAACGGTTTCGATAGTTAACGGCTTACCGGCACTGTAAGCAACTGCTGCTTTAACTTCCATGGGTTAGCCCTCCTGAATAAATATAGGTTTCGTTAATCAGCTGATAACGAGTGTATATCGGGTCTGCTTTGTTAAAATCTTATTCTCTGGTTAGATTGGTTAAAGCTGCGATCGCTGTTTTGGCAACTACATAAACTTTGTACCAGCAGCAACCCCCAAATCATTCGTTCACCTCTCGATTAATTTATTTTGTCAAAGCCTATGAAACCTGCCCTAACTCAATTTGGCGCTCAAATGTCCAACCTGACAGGCGTTAGAGCAATTATGAAGGACATTAATGAAACCCTAAAAGCTGGTGCAGGGCAGGAATTAAGTAATTTGAGTGCTGGAAACCCGTTGATTTTACCGGAGGTAGAACAGTTGTGGCGGGATTGCACAGCGGAACTTTTAGCCAGTTCAGAATATGGTGAAGTCGTTTGTCGTTACGGTTCCAGTCAGGGCTATGCACCATTAGTTGAGGCGGTTGTCAAGGATTTTAATCGGCGTTATGGGTTGAATTTAACCGAACGCAATATTCTGATCACCCCTGGTAGTCAAACTCTCTACTTCTATGCTGCTAACAGCTTTGGCGGTTACACCAACAGCGGTGAACTCAAGGAAATTGTTTTACCTCTAAGTCCTGACTATACTGGTTATGGTGGTGTTTCCTTGGTTCCAGAAGCCTTAGTTGCCTACAAACCAACTCTGGATATAGATGCATCTGCCCACAGATTTAAATATCGCCCCGACTTCAGCCAATTATCAATTACAGAAAAAACAGGTTGCGTGATTTTCTCTCGTCCCTGCAACCCCACCGGTAACGTTCTTTCTGATGATGAAGTGAGAAAAATTGCTGCTCTAGCTGCACCTTACGATGTGCCAGTATTAATTGACTCAGCTTATGGGCCTCCCTTTCCAGCGTTGAATTTTACGGATATGTCGCTGATTTTTGGGGAAAATATCCTTCATTGTACGAGTTTATCTAAGGCAGGGCTACCAGGTGAAAGAATTGGGATTGCTATTGGTGATGAAAAGCTAATTCAAGTTCTGGAATCTTTCCAAACCAATATTGGTATCCATTCATCGCGTTATGGGCAAGCGATCGCAGCTATGGCAATTAACTCTGGTACTTTAGCCGACATTGCCGAAAACGTCATCCGTCCATTTTACCAAAATAAATTTGCAGTGCTGGAAAATACTTTAGAGTCAGCAATGCCGAATAATTTACCTTGGTTCCTCCATCGCGGTGAAGGAGCAATTTTTGCTTGGTTGTGGTTGCAAGACTTACCAATTACTGATTGGGAATTTTACCAAGAACTCAAGAAAGTGGGTGTAATTGTTGTACCTGGTAGTACTTTCTTCCCTGGTTTAAAGGAAGAGTGGCAACACAAGCAGCAGTGTCTACGCATCAGTTTAACAGGTAGTGATGCAGAGATTGTGACGGGAATGCAACGTTTAGCCAAGGTGGCTGAACAGGTTTATCAGAGTTCCGCGGTGAGTGCATAAGAGGAATGAACCACGAAGACGCGAAGAACGCGAAGAAGAACCGGGGAAGGGTGAACGCAGGTGAAAAAATAAAGTCTTCCCCAGTCCCCAATCCAGTCCCCAATACTGATGATTGGCTAGCAATTGGGAAGATTGTTGCACCTCAAGGATTAGCTGGGGAGGTGCGGGTTTATCCTGAGTCCGATTTCCCCGAACGCTTTGAGGAACCTGGAACCCGCTGGTTATTGCGTCCTGGCCAGACGGAACCGCAACCGATAGAGTTGTTGTCAGGACGTTACATTGAAGGGAAAAATTTGTATGTCCTGCAATTAGCTGGTGTGGAAAACTGCAACCAAGCGGAAGCCTTGCGTGGATGTAGGTTGATGGTGCCGGCAAGCGATCGCCCCGAATTGGGAGAAGATGAATATCATGTGATTGATTTGATTGGCTTGCAAGTTTTTATGCAAGCATCTGGGGAATTGGTGGGTGTGGTAGCGGATATTATCCCCGCTGGTAATGATTTGTTGGAAGTGAAGTTAGATCCGTCATTTACCAGTGATAGCAAAGAAAAAACTGTTTTGATTCCCTTTGTTATGGCGATCGCACCTGTGGTAGATTTACAAAATCGTCGCATTGAAATTACACCACCACCAGGGTTACTGGAAATCAACAATTAGTGACTTCTAATTAAACAAAAGGGCCGCTAAAACCTACATCCTCTTAGAGGATGTTTTAAAAGTATTGGGCGAATATAATAGAGCCTCCGGCACGCTCCGCGAACGCTACTACACAAACGAAGTCCACCTCCGTGGACTAATGAAAAATTAAGGGTTTTTAACCCACGTTCGCGTAGCGTTCCGCAGGAAAGGTGGGTTTTGTCTGTGTAGCCAAGCCACTGCGTTGGGCGGCTCCGCCGACTTGAAGCATGTGGCGCGCGATTTCTAATCGCCCAGGGGAGTATGAATTTAGACTTTTAAAACATCCTCTTAAATGTATTTTCCTTTAAGGGGCAAAACCCAACATTACCAATGATTTTCTAGGGACACAGCAATGCTGTTTCCCTACTACGAGAATCCGCAATTAACCTGCAAACATCTGTTCAAAGAAAGGGATTATTTCCCTCCAAGCCGCGGTGGTAGCAGCAGCATCATAACGATATCCGTCATCTCTCATAAAAGTATGTTCTGCTTGGCATGAAAAAACTTTGTGAGGTACTTTCCCTTTTTCTAAAGCATTAATTATCGTCTGACGGTCATTTTCGGGAATATGTGGATCTTGCGTACCAAAAACCAACAACATTTGCCCTTTAATTTCTTCTATTCTCTGAATAGAATCTGCTATCCCCTTACCCAATTTACCGCTAGGAATACCAGTAGGATAACAGCAAACAGAAACTTTAATTTCATCTTCAAAAGCTGCCCGAAAAGCTAAATGTCCACCAATACAAAAACCAAGAGTCCCGATTTTATCAGCAATAACTGAATTGTCACTTTTCAAAAAATCAATCATAGCCCGACAATCAGCATCATATTCAGATATGAGAGTGCGTCGTGCATCATCATTACCTCGCATTCTGCCAATATCATCAGGTTCAATCACAGAACCCACAGGTTCAAGGCGATGGAAAATCTCCGGTGCAGCTACAACATAACCAAATCCTGCTAAGTAGTTAGCTAGACGCAGTATTGCCCCACCTAACTGATAAATATCACTGTAAAAAACAATTCCTGGATATTTTCCCTCTGCTTTGGGAGATGCGACATAAACCCGCATTAAACTATCATCTACTCTCAATTCGATATTGCGTTTAACGGTTTGCATTTTTGATCTTTTGGTAATGTGTTAATTTCTATTTCCAAAGTTTTAATAAAAATCAGCAAAAATTATCTAAAAACAAACAAGATCCCCGACTTCTCTAAGAAGTCGGGGATCTGAAAAAAATATTTAACTTCCTACAAGAAAAATTTATCATAGGTAAGATGACGCTAGAAACATATACTGACATACTGAACCCATTGGTGCAGATACTTTTTACTGGAGTTGGATATGACTTTAGCTAGTACGACGCAATCAAAGCCTTTAACAGATCAAGAATTACATAAGATCAACGCTTACTGGCGTGCAGCTAACTATCTTTCAGTTGGGCAAATATATCTACTAGATAATCCACTCCTGCGAGAACCGCTGAAGCTGGAACACGTCAAACCCAGGCTGTTGGGACACTGGGGAACTACACCAGGGCTAAACTTTATTTATGCTCATCTCAATCGGGTAATTAAAAAGTACGACCTGAACACAATTTACATTGCTGGTCCTGGTCATGGCGGCCCCGGACTGGTTGCTAATACCTATCTAGAAGGAACTTACAGCGAATATTACCCCAACATTTCCCAGGATGCGGTGGGGATGAAGAGATTGTTCCATCAGTTCTCATTTCCTGGTGGTATTCCTAGCCATGTTGCACCAGAAACCCCTGGTTCTATTCATGAAGGGGGAGAACTGGGTTATGCCCTTGTCCACGCCTACGGTGCTGCTTTTGACAACCCTGATTTGATTGTTGCTGCTGTTGTTGGTGATGGGGAGGCGGAAACCGGCGCTTTAGCTACTAGCTGGCACTCTAACAAGTTTCTCAACCCTGTCAATGATGGCGCAGTCCTGCCAATTTTGCACTTGAATGGGTATAAAATTGCCAACCCAACAGTGCTGGCACGGATACCCCATGAGGAATTAGAAAGCTTACTTATCGGCTATGGTTATAAGCCGTACTTTGTGGAAGGATCAGATCCCGCAGATGTACACCAGCAAATGGCGGCGACTTTAGACATAGTAATTACAGAAATTCAAGGTATCCAGCGGGAAGCACGGGTGCATGGTTTTAGTCAACGTCCCCAGTGGCCAATGATTGTTTTGAAGACTCCCAAAGGTTGGACAGGGCCAAAAGAAGTTGATGGGAAGAAAACCGAAGATTATTGGCGATCGCACCAAGTACCCTTTGGTAATATATCTGGACAGCCAGAACACCTACAACTCCTAGAAGATTGGATGAAGAGTTACAAACCCGAAGAACTCTTCGACACCAACGGTACACTTATTCCTGAACTCGCAGAATTAGCACCAATTGGCGATCGCCGCATGGGTGACAATCCCCACGCCAACGGCGGTATTTTGCTGCGTGACCTGAAAATGCCTGAATTCTCAGATTACGCCGTAGATGTTCCCCAACCAGGAAAAGTAATTTCCGAAGCCACCAAAATCACCGGAAAATTCCTGCGGGATGTGATGAAACTAAACGACGACAGCCGCAACTTCCGCATTTTCGGCCCCGATGAAACCGCATCGAATCGCCTAGATGCTGTATTAGAAGTCACAAACCGCGCTTGGGATGCCCAAATCCTCCCAGAAGACGATCACCTCTCACCCAACGGTCGGATCATGGAAGTCCTCAGCGAAACCAATTGTCAAGGATGGTTAGAAGGCTATCTCCTCACCGGTCGTCATGGATTCTTCTCTTGCTATGAAGCATTCATCCACATAGTAGACTCCATGTTCAACCAACACGCCAAATGGTTGAAAACTACCCGTGAAATTCCCTGGCGTCGTGCGATCGCATCCCTTAACTATCTCCTAACTTCCCACGTTTGGCGACAAGACCACAACGGCTTTTCTCACCAAGACCCCGGTTTTATCGATCATGTAATTAACAAAAAAGCCGAGATTATTCGCGTCTATCTTCCCCCCGATGCTAACACCCTACTCTCAGTCACCGACCATTGTTTAAGAAGTCGCAACTATGTCAACGTCATTGTTGCCGGCAAGCAACCAGCTTTGCAATACCTCGACATGGACGCAGCCATTAAACATTGCACCAAAGGCTTAGGTATTTGGGAATGGGCCAGCAACGACAAAGACAGCGAACCTGATGTAGTCATGGCTTGTGCTGGGGATATTCCCACCTTAGAAACCTTAGCCGCTGTGGATATTTTGCGCCAAAACTTCCCAGATTTAAAAGTACGGGTAGTGAACATAGTAGATTTAATGACACTACAGCCAAAAAGCGAACATCCCCACGGTTTAAGCAGCAAAGACTTCGATACAATTTTCACCACCGACAAACCGATTATCTTTGCTTTTCACGGCTATCCCTGGCTAATTCATCGCCTCACCTATCGTCACACCAATCACAATAATCTACACGTGCGCGGCTATAAAGAAGAGGGAACCACCACCACCCCCTTTGATATGGTCGTCCTCAACGATCTTGATCGCTTCCACCTCGTGATGGACGTAATTGATCGCGTGCCACAATTAGGTTATAGAGCCGCTTATGTCAAACAGCAGTTGCAAGATACGCTAATTGAACACAAGCATTACATCGAGAAACACGGCGAAGATATGCCAGAAATCCGCGATTGGCAATGGCCATATTAGGTTAAATGGGCAATGTAGAGACGTTTAATCGTCTCTACAGCATTACAATCAATCCTGGTACTCCTTGATCCTTGTTAAAAGTCCAAGACTAGGAACGAGCCTTGAGATGGTTTTGGATTTCTTGTTGGCTCATATCTGTGTTAAAAAGTGTAGCCTGGTTGGTAATTCCAGCTTTGGATATGACGAAATTCCCTAACTAAAGCAAAAACATCCATAGCGGTAGATGAACGTTGGTTGTGCTTCTTTTATCTTCCGCTACGAGGGTGTCTGTTCTTACAGGCATCCCTTCATTTTTTCCCAGTCCCATTCACTAACGATCGCCTGTTTTAGTCTAAAGACCAGTTGAGCAGGGAAGCGGGGGTAGAAAATTCCTCAAAAGCCTCACCGAACTACTAGATAACGTCAGCCAACAGACAGTGGTTAGTAGTAAAATGGGTTCAGCAATGAGACCACTGCAATTAAGCTAGGTGTGATCGGCCTTAAACGCCCTAAATGCGTACAGTGAGCCAAAGACTGACTGTGTAACTGCCCACAGTAAAGGGGAATGCAAAACCTCGAACGGTTAGAAGCCATCAAGGCGGTTTAGACAAGCCTTTTGCGTCGTCAACAAACTGTAACGGCCTCAACTCTGGATGTCGAATACTAAGTTTTTCTTAGTAATGGTCGGAGGGCTTGAACGACTTGGGGGTAATGGCTAACAGAAAAATAATAGAGCAAAACAAATTATTATCATTAATAATATCAATACTAATATCAATTGTGTTTTTCAAAGTAGGTATGTTAAGATATTCCAAGCAAACCCAATAAAATTTTTGTAATTATCAACAAATATGGCAGAAAAAGAGACAAAAAGAGCAATACAGAATAAATCAGGAATAGAAAAACAAGAAAAATTGACAATAAAATTGCTCTTTTAACAAAGATGCCTAAGCATTTTTATTAGAGTATTTTCATAGTTTTTTGGACGATTTGAACAGATTGATAGAATTGCATACTGTTCATACTCTTCACATCAACACTATGGTTCTTTAGTACATAATTTACTGTGTTTTTAGCATAATAGTTACTGAAGAACCAACCCTATTTAATCGTTGAGAAAACAACAGAAAAAAATAACGTGTCTTCTCAACTCAAATATCTACCATTGCAATATCTATAGCCCTATACATAAAAAATCTTTGCGATGATTATCGCATCATTTTTTATGCATAATAAAGCTTGCTCATTGGTCATTTTTATCTCACGATAGGAGGAAGATATGTTTCTAACAAAACGATTGTTCTTAGGTGCTTTGGCATTATCTTTAATGAGTTGGACTAGTTATCCATCCAAAAGTTTAGCCAATTCTCAACTATCTACAAAGTCTTCACAAGAATTTTACACTGCAAGCCTAGTAGGTTCTCTTCTAGATCCTCTTCTAAACCCTTATAAATGCCCTGCCAAATTAAGAGTTATTAACGCTGCGGTTGCTACTGCATCACCAGTTGATGTGATTGTCAACGGTAAAAAAGTTTTGCAGAATGTAGATTTTCGTCAAGCTAGTAAATATGTAGATGTAACACCAGGAACTACTAATGTAGTTTTTGTGCAATCTGGTACTAGCAGTACAATTGCTTCTAGAACCTTTACAGGAGCGCCTAATAGTGCTTATACAGTAGCGATAACAGGAACACTACAAGGCCCTTCAGGTCAACCATTATTTAATCAATCACCATTTGTGATTCCAGAGGATTTAACACAGCCTAATCCAGGTAAATTTAAAGGACGTTGGTATCGCTTTTCGGAAACTAGCGCTGTTATAGATTTCCGTATTAGCAAATCCTCTAGCCCAAATGTGGATGAAACTCGTATCACAGACCTGATACCCAAAACTGCTATTCCTTACCCAGAACTTACGGCTGGGACATATAACTTTAATCCAGTTCTACCTGACCAATTTCTCCCATTGATCAATAATGCCTTCAACCCACCAATCATAGTAGAAGTTGCGAATAAACAAGTCCCGGAAGGAGTCATTTTTGATGTAATTGCTACAGGTAATGGCTTAGGCCAAGCACCTAACTCACTGCTACTCACAACTGCCTCAACACAAACAGCGCCTCCTGATTCTAATGGGTGTTATCAGATTGTGCAGTAAGCAATATCAACTTAGTGAGGCATGTTTAGCCATAGGAATCTTATTTAATTTTTGAAAAAACCGTATAACTATTGAAGCGGAAGCGGCTGATTTAATCAGACCCGCTTCAGTAGCTATTAAGGGACTTCCAACTAAAAAAATATACAATCGCTCCCTTGAGGAGGGGAAGCAGGGGAGGCAGGGGAGGCAGGGGAGGAAGAATTTAAGATGATATTTGCTCCCACCCATTGAATAATTTATTTTCTGGAAGTCCCTAAACTATTAAGGTCAAGTTTTTAGCAGGCTCAAAAATAAAGTAGTGCGATCGCTCTTGATCTGTTGCTGACCATTGCTCCTGGCACAAGCGTTAACTGGGTTGTCTAGAGAATTCCTGCTTTCGGCAATTAAATTAGGGGAGTTGAAAGCTAAAGTGATTGGTAAGGGTTGGCGCATTAAACGCAGTGACCTAGAAGCTTATATTGACAAGTGGAGAGTTTAGGTAGTGTCCAATGCAAACGTTGTTTGACAAACCGATACCAGTGATCAACCGCAAAGCGTCGTAAATAAAGTTTCCAAACTTCGGATAGGGGAGGCATTTGTACACCAACAAATGCTAACCACATGGGCTTATAAACTCGTGGTGAGCCATCCTCTGTTAGCCTTTCCACCAGTATAATAGACATCGAATGGTGAGGGGAAAGACGAAAATGCTGTCTTGTCCACAGCCGAATCCTGACCTTACCCAGTTTGTGGTCTTCAAGTTCTACCGTTGGTTCTGGGTCAGGCCAGGTATTGGCATCGTTAAGTTTAAACTTATTCCCATGTACTCGTGGTTTTCCCCTTCCTGAATACGGTGGGGGTTCCCCCCACAAACACAGGTTGGAACGTAAGCGCATCAGTTTATCTGCGTTAATATCGGCAGTTTTGATACCTCCTTAATACAAGAACGAATGTGTACCTCTTCTCCCTTCCACGTATGTCCCGGCTTTGACCACCTACCATGCTGAACTGCATACACCTTTAAGACTTTACTTTCTAGAATTTTCATATTTTTGAGTTTGTCAATCAAACCGATAATTTATATCCAGTTAGCCAAACCATAACTGACAGTTTCAACTTACTTAGTCACATTTTGACACAATCAAATATAGCTTGGGTAGTGCAGGCACTCAAACCCCCCTTCAAGGGACTACCTGCTCTTACCTGGTGCGTTTAAAAATAAATTAAGATAGTCGGTTACTCATGATAAAACCTTAAAATATGCCAAGTAAATAGGCTTTAGGCGTCTAGTGACTGCCACGATCATCTCAGTCAGACCAAAATTAACCCATCTGAGTGCAGCATTAAAGGTAGGGTAATAGCCTTGGGCTGAGATGACAAAAACAGGAGGTTTAATTTTGACGAAGTTGAAAGTTGGTATTAATGGATTTGGTCGGATCGGGAGACTTGTGCTTCGTGCTGGACTCAATAACCCAAACATTCAGTTTGTGGGTATTAACGACTTAGTACCACCAGATAATCTCGCTTACCTATTAAAGTACGACTCCACCCACGGTAAGTTAAACAACAAAATCGAAGCCAAGGAAGACGGTATTCTCGTTGATGGGTACTTTATTCCTTGCGTGTCGGTGCGGAATCCGGCAGAATTACCTTGGAGTAAATTAGGCGCTGATTATGTCGTGGAATCTACCGGACTTTTCACCGACTATCAAGGGGCAGAAAACCACCTAAAAGCAGGTGCAAAGCGTGTAATCATTTCTGCTCCCACCAAAGAGCCAGAAAAGGTAAAAACCTTACTCATGGGTGTTAATCATCACCTATTTGACCCCGCGAAGGATCTGATTGTCTCTAATGCTAGCTGTACCACAAACTGTCTAGCTCCTATCGCTAAAGTCATTAATGACAACTTTGGTCTAACCGAAGGTTTAATGACCACAGTTCACGCCATGACTGCCACTCAGCCAACGGTAGATGGCCCCAGCAAGAAGGACTGGCGGGGCGGTCGGGGTGCAGCCCAAAATATCATTCCCTCTTCTACAGGGGCAGCTAAAGCTGTGGCTTTGGTTTTGCCAGAATTAAAAGGCAAATTAACTGGTATGGCTTTCCGGGTTCCTACTCCCGATGTCTCGGTGGTTGATTTAACTTTCAAAACTGCCAAAGCTACTAGTTACAAAGAAATTTGCGCTGCAATGAAAGAGGCTGCTAATGGCGCCTTAGCAGGTATCTTGGGTTATACCGATGAAGAAGTGGTATCTACTGACTTTCAGGGCGATGCCCATTCCAGTATTTTCGATGCTGGTGCTGGGATTGAACTGAATGCCAACTTCTTCAAAGTGGTTGCTTGGTATGATAACGAGTGGGGCTACTCAAATCGCGTAGTTGACTTGATGTTGTCAATGGCACAAAAAGAGAAATAGGCATTGGACATAGGGCTTGGGACATAGGGTATGGAATACGGAGAGCAAGATTCTTGTCCCCAGTCCTTAGTCCCCAGTCTCCGTTGGTAAGTCAGGAACAAGAAGTTTATTTAAAGTGCATTCTATCAGACAGCGAATTACGGCAGAGAAACTTAAAATAAGGCTGAGGCTCAAGCTAGCAAGCAAACTTAGGCAGCGGTGAGTATAATTTCCCAGAATTGTGAGAGTTGACTAACCGCAAAATAGTAACAGGGGAATTAAGTAAGTCTTCAGCAAATCAAATTCACGGAGAATTATAATATGTCTAAGAATTTACTGGAACAATTACGGCAAGTAACCGTTGTGGTTTCAGACACAGGCGACATCCAAGCAATTGAGCAGTTCAAGCCCCAAGATGCTACTACTAATCCTTCTCTGATTACTGCTGCGGCACAAATGCCGGAATATCAGGGAATTGTTGATCAAACTTTAATCCAAGCTCAGAAAGATGCTGGAGCAGGTGCAACCCAAACACAGGTAGTTTCTTTGGCTTTTGACCGTCTGGCGGTTTCTTTTGGGTTGAAGATTTTGCAAATCATCCCTGGTCGCGTGTCTACAGAAGTAGATGCCCGCTTATCCTACGATACACAAGCTACTGTCGCTAAGGCACGAGATTTGATTGCTCAGTACAAAGCTGCTGGTATTTCCCCCAATCGCGTGCTGATTAAAATTGCCGCTACCTGGGAAGGAATTCGCGCTGCGGAAATTTTGGAAAAAGAAGGTATTCACTGTAACCTTACTCTATTGTTTGGCATTCACCAAGCGATCGCCTGCGCGGAAGCTGGGATCACCCTAATTTCTCCTTTCGTTGGCCGGATTCTTGACTGGTACAAGAAAGACACTGGCAAAGATTACACTGCTACAGAAGATCCAGGTGTGTTGTCAGTCACCAAAATCTATAACTACTACAAGAAATTCGGCTATAAAACCGAAGTTATGGGAGCTAGCTTCCGCAACATCGGCGAAATTACCGAACTTGCTGGTTGTGACTTACTGACCATTTCGCCGGCGCTGTTGACTGAATTGAAGTCAACTGTTGGCGAATTACCACGCAAACTTGACCCCGCTAAGGTAGCAAGCTTGTCAATTGAAAAAATCTCTATTGATAAAGCTACCTTTGACAAGATGCACGCTGCTGACCGGATGGCTTATGATAAGCTGGCTGAAGGGATCGACGGCTTCACCAAAGCACTGGTGGCTCTAGAAAAACTATTGGCAGAGCGGCTGACTCGCCTTGAGGGAGAAAACCTGGTAACAGCTGGCTAAAAAAGTTAATAGGTAAAAGTAAAAAGTAAAGAAAATTTCTTTTTACTTAGGACTTACGCAAGTATCACAATAAACATCTATTGTAGGGTGCGTCAGACTCGATATATCTAGCAAATAAACAGATTTTTGACATCTGACTCACCCTACTAATGTGCCAGTTGCGTAAGTCCTGTTACTTTTTCCCGTTTACCTAAAAATAATAGGATTTCTTGGTTATTTAAATTAAAAACATACAAATTTATGACAGTTTGTCAATAGGGTAAACCGTAAAATTCCCGTCTCCCCCCGCCTCGGTAGGGTTGAATTGGTTGCTCTGGTTGCCGCATAGCTTTGGTGCTTAAATGATGAGGTTTTTGTGCGAATGAGGGGGCAGCCACCGCAATCAATAGTGGTACAGCTAACGCTAGAATTTTCATGATTGATTCCTTGGCTAGGGGTTAATTAGGGGCGATCGCTAAATTCTTGGACGGAACTGCGATCGCTTCTCTCATATCTCGACTATCACTTAGTGGCGATTCATCGATATTGATTTCTGAAATCTCCGGCACTAGGCGGCGAATATAAACTACGGTCGGTATTGCAGCGCAGTCCAGATACCGGAAATCTTTAAATTAGCCCATAGCCTTAAATGATCAAGGCGTTGCTAATTTAAGGCATAAAAAGCTGTCTAAAAATTAGTGTTTTCAGTATACTTTATCCCACAATTGGCACTGCGCAATTGCTAGTTTCTACTTTATTATAGTACATATCTACTATGAAAATCAGCCCTCCACCTTACCAGTGGGGTTAATTAACAGTTAGCAGCTATGGATAAAGTATGGAATAACATAAGAAGACTGGCAATTTCGTTATACTTCCATTCCCTATGAAAATACTCGTATTAAATGCCGGATCGAGTAGCCAAGAAAGTTGTCTGTATGAAATCCCAGATGAGGCTCTACCCAGTGTGACACTCCCGCCCCTTTGGCAGGGAAAGGTCACTTGGACTAAAGACCAAGGTGGGGCAGAACTCAAGGTGACAACCGCTACGGGTGAAACGCTGCAAGAAACTATTTATGGCGACTCCCGACAAGCACACGTCACTTATATGCTTTATGCTCTGAGTCGCGGTGCTACCAAAGTAATTAATCAAGTGTCGGAAATTGATGTTGTGGGACATCGGGTGGTACATGGCGGGCCAGATTACCGGGATAGCGTGGTAGTGACGGAGGATGTCAAAAAGGCGATCGCAGATTTTGCTAACATAGCTCCAGTGCATAATCCAGCTGCTTTGGCAGGGATAGAAGCCATTCAGGTCGGCTTGGGAGATGTCACCCAAGTGGCAGTGTTTGATACGGGATTTCATGTCACTCTCCCCGATGCCGCAGCAATCTATCCCGGCCCTTATGAATGGGTTAAACAAGGTATCCGCCGCTATGGCTTTCATGGCATCAGTCATCAATACTGCTCTGCCCGTGCGGCCCAAATCCTTGGTCGAGATTTAGCATCTTTGCGCATAATTACCTGCCATCTGGGCAATGGTTGCTCTTTGGCGGCAGTTAAAAATGGTCACAGTATTGACACGACTATGGGATTCACACCCCTTGATGGTTTAATGATGGGCAGTCGTTCCGGCTCAGTTGATCCGGGGATTTTAATTTACTTGCTGCGGCAATCTCATTACTCCGTTGAAGAGTTAAACCATGTGTTAAATAAAGCTTCGGGATTGCGGGGAATTTCGGGGGTATCTAGCGATTTGCCCGAAGTCATAGAGGCGATCGCCCAAGGTAATGAACGTGCTCAACTGGCTTGGGATATCTATGTGCATCGCTTGCGAGCTGGTATTGGGGCGATGCTTGCCAGTTTAGGGGGATTAGATGTCTTAGTTTTCACCGCAGGTGTGGGCGAAAAATCTCCGGGAATTCGTCAAGCTGTCTGTGAAGCCTTTGGATTTTTGGGGCTAAAAATAGACGCCCAGAAAAATCAGCAGCAGCCCCTTGATGAGAATATTGCTGCACCTGACTCAGATGTAGAGGTATTAGTCATCGAGACTCAAGAAAATTGGGTGATCGCTCAACAATGTTGGCAATTGTTGAAAAAGTAAAAATTATGTTGTTATCTCGTCAAGCTTTCGCTACACCCCTGGTAATCTGTTTGTGCATTTTCGGAATTAGTTTAATTCAATTTCCCCGACTGCAAAAACTGCTAACTGGCAAAGAATCTGCTTCTTTAGAGATTCTAGAGAAAGAAATCAAATCAGAAAATTTACGTCTCAATTTACTCAAGCAAATACCTAGCTTTGGTTATGATAACTTGATAGCAGATTGGACATATATCGATTTTTTACAATACTTCGGTGATGATGAAGTCCGTAGTAAAACAGGTTATGCTCTGAGTCCAGAATATTTTGAAGTTATATTAGAACGCGACCCGCGATTTTTAGAAGCCTATCTGACTCTTTCTGTTAGTACTTCGTTATATGCTGGTATGCCAGAACGGTCTATAGCAATGATGGAAACAGGGTTAAAATCACTATCGCCTTCGGTTCCCAAAAAGTCTTATTATGTATGGCGTTATAAAGGAACTGATGAGTTATTATTTTTAGGTAATGCTCAAGCTTCTCAGCAATCATTTGTTAATGCAGCAAATTGGTCTAGTAAATTTCCCGACCAAGAAAGTCAAAATGCAGCTTTTATTTCCCGGAAAACAGCTGAATTTCTGAGTCGTAATCCTGATAGTAAATTTGCGCGAATTTCTACCTGGGCAATGGTTTTAAATAATAACGTTGATCAAAGAATTCAGAAAAGAGCAATTAGCGAAATCGAAGCTTTGGGAGGAAAGGTAGTTCAAACACCTGAAGGGGAGCAAAAAATTATATTTCCCTCAAAAGATTGATCAATTAGTCAAGAGTTATGAAAACTCATACAAATGAGTAAGAAAATTTTTTGGTACAATGGCAAATTAATCGAGTCCCAAACCCTGGAATTAGATATTGACGATCCGGGGTTACTCTATGGAGCAACAATTTTTACCACCTTGCGGGTTTATGGTAACTCCCTCGATAGCAGTTTAACCAACTGGCGAGCACACTGCGATCGCCTAAAATTTAGTTTACAAACTTTTGGATGGCAGCAACCAGACTGGAACCTTGTCCGTCAAGGCGCAGAAATTATGCTGGCCCACTTCCCAGTCCTCAGAATCACCGTCTTTCCCGATGGACGGGAGTGGATAATTGGCAGATTTTTACCCCCAAATTTGACAGAACAGCAAAAAAATGGTGTTTCATGCGCCCTTGCTAAACTAGAGTTAGCTCGTTCTCTCCCTGGTCATAAAACTGGCAACTATCTGAGTCCTTGGTTAGCAAAAATTAGTGCCCAAAGTTTGAATGCCCAAGAAGCGATTTTAGTGGATACCGCAGGCAATTGGCTAGAAACCAGCACAGGCAACCTTTGGGGTTGGCGGAATGGCAGTTGGTGCACACCACCTCTAGCTGCGGGAATTTTGCCGGGAGTGATGGGAAAGCAACTGATCAACTGGCTGCAAAAGCACCAACTGACAGTGCAGGAGACACCATGGACAGGGGAGTTAGTCCAAGACCTGGAAGCGATCGCCTACACTAATAGTGTGGTAGAAATTATCCCCGTTCATACCGTTATCCAGCCCACAGGATCGCTAGAATATGATCCCTACCATCAGAGTTTTACTCTACTTAGAGGGTTATTTTTACCATGACAGGAAGGCGATTTTGGTATATCTTAAGATAAGTTAACATAATTCTTAATAATGCCCTGACGCGACGCGATGGCGCGAAGCGCCCGCTGGAAGCGAACACACAAAAATACAGGAGGATTGACCTCGGTGAATAAAAGATGGAGAAATGCGGGGCTGTACGCGCTGCTGTTTATTGTTGTCATTGCCCTAGGAACAGCATTCTTTGACAAACCTCAAAATAACAGAGAAACATGGCGATACAGTCAGTTTATTCAGGAAGTTCAAAAAGGCAGAGTTGAAAAAGTCAGTCTGAGTGCAGACCGGTCTACAGCACTGGTAACACCCAAATATGACGCCAATAAAAAGCTAGTAACTTTAGTCAACGACCCTGACCTGATTAACACACTCACCGCTAAAGGCGTTGATATTTCTGTATTGCCCCAAACCGATGAAGGATTCTGGTTTAAGGCACTTAGCAGCTTATTTTTCCCAGTATTGCTTCTGGTAGGCTTATTTTTCTTGCTTCGCCGCGCTCAAAACGGGCCAGGCAGCCAAGCTATGAACTTTGGCAAGTCTAGAGCCAGAGTGCAAATGGAGCCACAAACCCAGGTGACCTTCGGTGATGTCGCTGGCATCGACCAAGCCAAGCTGGAACTAAACGAAGTCGTAGACTTTCTGAAAAACGCCGATCGCTTTACCGCAGTTGGTGCAAAAATTCCTAAAGGTGTACTACTAGTTGGCCCTCCCGGTACTGGTAAAACCCTCCTAGCTCGTGCTGTAGCTGGGGAAGCAGGTGTACCCTTCTTCTCAATCTCCGGTTCGGAATTTGTAGAAATGTTCGTTGGTGTGGGTGCATCCCGCGTCCGCGACTTGTTTGAGCAAGCTAAATCCAACGCTCCCTGCATCGTCTTCATTGATGAAATTGACGCCGTAGGTCGTCAGCGGGGTGCAGGTTTAGGCGGTGGTAACGATGAGCGGGAACAAACCCTCAACCAGTTGCTCACAGAAATGGACGGATTTGAAGGTAACACCGGCATCATCATTATTGCCGCCACCAACCGTCCTGACGTCCTAGATGCAGCCCTGTTGCGTCCTGGTCGCTTTGACCGTCAAGTTGTAGTAGACCGTCCCGACTACGCCGGACGCAGTGAAATCCTCAAAGTTCATGCCCGTGGCAAAACCTTGGCCAAAGATGTGGACTTGGATAAAATCGCCCGTCGTACCCCTGGATTTACTGGCGCAGATTTATCCAACCTGCTAAATGAAGCCGCAATTTTGGCAGCACGGCGGAACTTGACCGAAATTTCCATGGACGAAATCAACGATGCCATCGACCGCGTACTAGCTGGGCCAGAGAAGAAAGACCGGGTAATGAGCGAAAAACGCAAAACCCTGGTAGCATATCACGAAGCCGGTCACGCCCTAGTTGGTGCATTGATGCCCGACTATGACCCAGTGCAAAAGATTAGCATCATTCCTCGTGGTCGTGCAGGTGGTTTAACTTGGTTTACCCCCAGCGAAGACCGGATGGACACTGGTTTATACAGCCGTGCTTATCTGGAAAATCAGATGGCTGTGGCTTTAGGTGGTCGCATTGCTGAAGAATTAATCTTTGGTGATGAAGAAGTTACCACCGGCGCTTCCAACGACTTGCAACAGGTAGCGCGTGTTGCTAGACAGATGATAACTCGCTTTGGCATGAGCGATCGCTTAGGCCCAGTCGCCCTTGGTCGTCAGCAAGGCAATATGTTCCTTGGTCGGGATATCATGTCAGAGCGTGACTTCTCCGAAGAAACTGCAGCCGCAATTGATGACGAAGTAGATAAACTAGTGCGGGTAGCCTACACACGCGCTAAAGAAGTGTTGGTGAACAACCGCCACATTCTTGATCAAATCGCGCAAATGCTGGTTGACAAGGAAACCGTAGACGCCGAGGAATTGCAAGAAATCCTAGGGAATAACGATGTGAAAACGGCTGCATTCGCATAATTGCTTGTAGTTGAAATTTCAAATCTAAGTTAGGGGTAATTCTGGGTTCTCTGGAATTACCCTATATTGCCAGCTATGTTTTTCTTAAGTACAGTAGAAGCCCGTAGAGATTAGTATCTGCCTTAACAATAGGGGCTATTTCCTTAAACCCACCCTGACAAGCACTTGACTGGGAATTCTGCCCAGTCCAATCTAGTTAAGATTATTTGCATTTATTGTATTAATACCATTTCCTGCTACGGTTATAAATCAGCGCCGATTATTTATTGCCAATTTAACCAAAAGCTTTCCTAAATTTAACATCCAGAGGTATCAATGAATATTACTAACATTAGCATAAAAACAAATGAATATAAAGGACTTAGGGATAAACCACATTGGCAAGGGCCAGCCTTGACTAATAATGGTGTCAAAGATCGAGAAACTAAGATCCAAGAAAGTGTGACTGAAAATGCAATTTTTGATGGCTTAAATCGAGGTCGAGTCGCTATATTTATTGATGGTATAAACCTCTTTCATACAGCTTTACAACTCGGCATGGAAATTGACTATGTTAAATTACTTTGTCATTTAACCAATGGTGCACGACTTTTACGTGCTTTTTTCTACACTGGAGTTGATAACAGCAATGAAAAGCAACAAGGTTTTTTGTTGTGGATGCGTCGGAATGGCTATCGTGTAGTTACTAAAGATATACTTCCGGTTGCAGAGAATTTTAAAAAACCAAATCTGAACGTTGAAATTGCTGTGGATATGATCACTTTAGCCCCTTACTATGATACTGCTGTCTTAGTCAGTGGCGATGGAGATTTAGCCTATGCTGTGAATGCTGTCAGCAGACTAGGGTCTCGGGTAGAAGTGGTCAGTCTGCGAACCATGACCAGCGATAGTTTAATTGATGTTGCTGACTACTTTATTGATTTTGATAGTATAAAACAACACATTTTAAAGGATTCCCATATCGGCTATAGTTATCGATCGCCATCCAACTCTAGCCTTTAACTATTTCGCGTAATTCCCCGGTATTCTACAAGCCGGGGATGTTTACTACTGGTTATGTCTGAAAAAATTACATATTTTTAATCTGTATACTCTGATGCAAGCTGCATGATTGGTGAGTTTCCTGACAGCAGTTGGTCGATTAACGGTTATTTTACGTCTTCTACATATACTTTTTACACTACCTTCAATTCTGTGGGTAACATACGCTGCATTTCATTTGCCAATGTTTTAAGATATATGCTATACCAGGGGCAGAATTGCTGAAATTAATTAAGTAAAATTGCCAGCCTATCCATTTCTATATTGAAATTCGGTGGCTACACTGATTACCATGTTTTCAGCATTCGATTAAGATTCATCTCATTGAGAGATGTCTAGTTGGCATCAGATTTATTAAATGCGAATATCGCTTTTGTTTTTGTATGCATCTCCACTGAACCAACTATAGCAATAACTGCATGCAAATAATCTTTGCTCAATCTCACATAACTCAAGGAGTGCTTCCCGTGAGTCAGATTCAATTGGCTTTCGTTATTAGTTACCTGCTGATGACCTGCTATTTTTTTAGCAATTGGTTAATCTTTACAGTCGGGCACCCTGTATCTTCTCCAGAAGATAAATTTTTATCTTTTGTGATGTTTTTAATAACTACGATCTTCTGGCCCTTAATTATTCCCATGTCTTGCTTAGAAATCTTTCAGCAACGGAAGCTGGAGCTTAGTACTTTGATTC
The DNA here is from genome assembly GCF_014697195.1 of Cylindrospermum sp. FACHB-282. Taxonomy (GTDB): domain Bacteria; phylum Cyanobacteriota; class Cyanobacteriia; order Cyanobacteriales; family Nostocaceae; genus Cylindrospermum. The sequence continues at coordinate 145,237 of NZ_JACJRJ010000007.1, forward strand.
CTGTTCTTTTGACAGTGTTTGCTTTTAGTATTTCATACTATCTGAGTTATTGGCATGGACATTGGTTGTGCTATTATGACCTACTATGTCCTTACGCCTCATGATGGGATAAATACTCGAAAAAATTAAATTGTCAATTAGTAAATCTCTTGAAACCCAGAGGTATTTCTTTCCTCAATCAATTCAAAATTGACCTGCTGATAAAATTTCATGGCAGAAAAATCACAAATCGGTTTTATCCAGGGCTAAAATTGCATCTACTTCTTCAAATTCCTGAAAAATATATCGCCATACTGTCTTTTTGATAAGTTTTTCCGCAGCAAAACTATACTCTGGCAATCCTATTTGATTTGTGTTCGCAAACCGTGCTGTAAGCATACCGCTCCAGATGCAGAGGCAGAAATAAGAGAGCTACTCACTCATTTAGGATGGCGATAGTCAATCATAATATCTTCCTGCGCTTCAGGAATTGAACCATAATTTTCAACTTATAAGAAATCTAATGCAAAAAAAATAAGGACAGGTAGGATACCCATCCCAGAAAATTGAACTACGCTAATTAAAAGTAAAAAACTTATTGCACTCGCGTGGGGAAAGCACCCGGTTGTACAGATAAGTTGAGGTTCTGCCCATTGCGACGTAACTCTAAGCGCAAACTTCCACCGACTTGACTATTTTCCACTGCCTTTTGGACACTAACAGCATCTTTGACTAATTGACCATTGAGGCTCTGAATAATGTCACCAGCACGTACTCCGGCTTTAGCAGCTGGGGAATTGGGCACAACTTTCACAACTAATACACCTTTATCTTCATCCACATTCAACCTGTTGTTGGGGTCTGAGTTGATGTTTTGCTTTAACTCAGGTGTTAAACCGACCATCTGAATTCCCAGATAAGGATGTTGAACTTTGCCTGTAGCTATGAGTTGAGTGGAAATGCGTTGTACTGTTTTGATGGGAATGGCAAAGCCTAATCCTTGGGCCCCTTGGATGATGGCTGTATTCATGCCAATTACCTCGCCACGGGCATTGAGTAAGGGCCCGCCAGAATTACCGGGATTAATCGCTGCATCAGTTTGAATATATTCTACTCGCTTATCGGGAGCGCCAATTTGATTGCTAGTGCGTTCGGTAGCACTGATAATTCCTGTGGTTACGGTATTATCTAGACCAAGGGGGTTGCCGATCGCGATCGCCCATTGTCCCGGTTGCAATTGGTCGGAATTACCCAAGGTGACGGTTGGCAGATTTTCAGCCTGAATCTTCACCACTGCCACATCAGTTAATTCATCCTTCCCCAACACTTTACCTTTAAAGCTGCGCCCATCTTTGAGAGTGACTGTAACTATATCTGCACCATTGACTACGTGAGCGTTGGTGAGAATGCGACCATCACCACCAATGATAAAGCCGGAACCTGATCCTCGTTCTACCCGCTTTTTTTCTTGTGGAGCCATTTGGGAACCAAAGAAGCGGCGAAAAAATGGGTCGTTAAATTCATCCGGTATTTGGGCTTGGACGGTACGGGAGGAATCAATCCTCACCACAGATGGCCCGACATTTTTCACTACTTGGGTGATAAAGTTAGGATCTGTGCTGGCTGTGATAGGGGGGGCAGCATTTACTCGACTCACTGCGAGATTAGATGCAGTCTGCGATACCTGCTTTTGGTTCCCAGCTAGATAGCCACCAGCTAATGTCATCCCAGATCCCAGCAGCATTAGCGATAAAGACGCGGCCGCCTTTTTCCAGGGTGCATGATCATGGCTTTTAGCCTTAGCAGTGTCGGATGAAATGCTGTTTGATAAATGTTCTCCGTCCTGTGGGTGGTTTTGCATTGCTGTCGGGAATAATATTTAGAGTTACTACTAGTGTAGATATTATTTTTGTTGCTTTTGTTGCTGTCGGATTATGTTTGGTAAAAAGTTAGGTACTTTACTCAGTACTTTATTTGGGTTTTTAGGCGATACGTTCCGACACTAAGTTTTGAATATACTTGGCTATTTTATCAATTGCACAATAACCTCATTGCCTAGGCGATAACCTGATAGCTTTACTCAGTAGGTTACAAGACATGAGCCTACTATGACACAACCGCCTTCAGCGATTCGTGCTTGAAGCTCAACTACATCCCTGTTGATCACTGTGCAGTCCTGACCAAAGTACCACCAACTGCATTAAAGCCAATTTTTTCAGTCCAAATGGCTGCATCAGCATTTTTAGCTTTTATTCAATCGGGAGCAGGAGCATTTCTGGGGAAACCTACATATTTTAAATTCTCTGGTGTCCAATTCTGATAATAGCGAGTTTTCAGCAATAGGTCGGAACTTGTCTTGATTATTTTGTAAGATTGGACAATAAAGTGTATGTAAGGTGCTTGTCTGGTATAAACTCCTTGGATGTTAAAATCGTGATGGGGATGTCCAGGAAAAGCAATCAAACCTGTGTGGGAAATAATTGCATTTAAATCTTCTACAAATTTCTCAATTTCGTCTGGTGTCATTGCCTGTTTATCAGGGTGAATCAAGAATAAAGATTCATGGTTCACTGATGACTTAAAATCATTGATTAGCTTGATTAGATGAGAATCACAATTGAGGTCATTAATAGATGAAAAAGGATAAACTTGGTAAATAATAGTTTCTTGTTCTCGCGCTTTTTGGCTAAAAGGGCAAACGGGCATATTGCCAAAAACAGGATGTGCTTTTTCTATAAAATTCCGCATATGTTCGACCATACTATTGATGATTTCTACGTCAGAATTTGTCATTTATTTGTATCTCCCTCAGTTTGAACAAAAGAGACAGGCGTCTCGCCTGTCCTACAAAATCTTTATAATATCCATTGCCTAAAAGAAAAGCGGGTTAGTTTCCGAGGCTTGAGATGTTTAACAGAATATCATTCAAACATCCTCCTACTGTAAAAATTCTAGTGTTCTCTGGTGATTATTAAAAATTTCCCGGTCTGACTCAATATTTTCTAACAGGATTGAGAAAACTGTTTTGTCATATTCACCTTCACAAAAAGTTTCTATATAAATCCTTTCCCCATCAAGAGTAAGATATGCTTTCATAAACACAAACTCTGTATTCAAGTCATTTACATATTCCAGAACATCTACTCTCTGCATATTTGGCTGGCAATAAAAGTAAGTTCTGATTAATACTCCTCGGCCGATAACACTCTTAATACTTATATTCTGCTTCCTGGGGTGACGGCAGATAAGTACTTCGCCATCTTCTTCAACATGATATCCATTGAATTCCATGTGATTCCGATATTTGGCTAAAGGATGAGCTACGGAATTGCTGATATTAATCTCTGTCATGGGTTTACAGCCTCAGTTGATTTTAAAATACTAGGTTTAGATTTAGTATTCCCATCCCGCTAGCAACTTAATCAGAACTAACACCAAATTCAACATTTCTGGTGTGATTTTTGATCTTAGGGGTGTGGAAAAGTATATTTTTTATCCCTAAGACCCCATCACTAATACTTCCGTTCTTTTGGCTCAAACATATTAATCACTACTGGACGATATTGAATGTCAATTCCTGCTGGTGAATAGTAAGCCATTGTGTGTTGAAGGAATTTGCTATCATCCCGCTGGGGATAGTCTTCACGAAAGTGTGCACCGCGACTTTCTTGGCGATTGATGGCAGATGCTAAAATTGTTTGTCCTACTACCATTAAACTCCGCAGTTCTAAGGCTTCCACGAGTTCTGTATTCCAGCAAGTACCTTTATCGTCTAAATAAATTTCTGGGTATTGCTGTTGTAATTCTTCAATTTTTTGCCAACCTTCACGCATTAATTGATCAGTGCGGAAAACACCACAGTATTCAGTCATGCTATCTTGGAAGGCTTGACGAACTTGGTTAATTCGGTATTTTCCAGGCTGTTCTAGCAAGGCTTGGATTTCTTGTTTGGCTTCTGTGATATAACGTTGCTCATCGATAGTCGGTAACTTGCGATTTTGCACGTATTTTGCGATCGCCGCCCCGGTTCGTCTGCCATAAACCACACATTCCAACAGCGAGTTACTACCGAGACGATTTGCACCGTGGACGGAGACGCAAGAGGTTTCCCCAGCGGCAAAGAAGCCATCAACTAAGCCGTCGCCACTGCTGCGAACTTGCCCATCGGTGTTAACGGGGATACCGCCCATACAATAGTGATTTGTGGGGCGTACTGGCATGGGTTGGGTGACGGCGTCAACACCAACTAAGCGGTGTGCTTCTTCCCAGCAGAAGGGGACGCGACTCATAATTTTTTCTTTGCCCAGATGGCGTAAATCCAGGTAGACAAAGGGCCCGCCTGAGCTACCATCGAGATTGATACCGCGACCGGCGCGAATTTCATAAGCGATCGCACGGGAGGTAATATCACGAGGTGCCAATTCCATGCGACTAGGGGCATAATTCGCCATAAAGCGATCGCCTTCAGAATTAATTAAATACGCCCCTTCCCCGCGCACAGCCTCAGAAATCAGCACCCCCACCGGATACAAACCAGTGGGATGAAACTGCACAAATTCCATATCTTCTAGAGGCAAACCTGCGATCGCAGTCATCGCCAAACCATCACCAGTAGAAGCATAATCATTAGAAGTATTGCTATAAACACGACCATAGCCACCAGTCGCAAACATCACCGCCTTAGCCCGCACCACCTCAACACACCCATCCAAAAGGTGGAACATCACCAAACCCTTAGCCTGACCTTCCTCCAAAATCAGGCGCATCACATACCACTCTTCATAAATTTGCACACCATATCGCCGCAAGTTGTTAACCAACTCGTGCAAAATCGCGTGACCAGTCTTATCAGCCGCATAGCAAGTGCGGTTATGGGTATGACCGCCAAAAGCCCGTTGGGCAATGCGTCCATCAGGTAAGCGCGAAAACAAAACCCCCATGTGTTCCAAATCAATCACCACATCAGGCGCTTCTTGGGTGAGAATTGCCACCGCATCTTGATCTGCCAAATAATCAGACCCCTTGACAGTATCAAAAGCATGTGCTTCCCAACTATCTTCTGCATCCACATTTTTTAGCGAAGCTGCCATCCCACCTTGGGCAGCCACCGAGTGAGAACGAATAGGATGAGTTTTCGCCACCACAGCCACCTTTAAACTAGGGTCAGTACGGGCAATTTCCAAAGCCGCTCGACATCCCGCCAACCCACCGCCCACAATAATCACATCATGTTCCAACATCATCAACCCCCGATAGCAAACAGCTGCTGTTCTATTGTAGAGAAGCCATAAATTACTTCAGGACAAAAAATCCCCGCCAATAGACAGGGATGGGATCTCAATGCAAAAATTTTTGATTATATTCCTCAAGCCAGATACCGCAGTCTGAAATCTCAAATCCCCTCAGCTAGTAGCTTGTACCGGTTGCTGCTGAGAAACATTACCGGGCATAGGTTCCATTTTAGTTCCTGGTTCAATAGCAGTTAATTCAATATGATTTAACAATGTAGTCACAAAGGCAAACAGCAAGAAAGGCAGCGTTAGAAAAACGACGAGTCCCACCGTGGCTAAAGCATACACCGGGCGTCTAGCACCCATCAACGCCAAAGCAGATGCCAAACTAATGGTAATCGTGATTAACCAAACAATTATTTGACCGTAGATATCCCCAAAGGTCAAAGTACAGACAACACGATAGTTTTGTATATTATTCTTGCTCATCTTATTTGCCTCTAATTTCTCCTATATGTTCTACGTTAAAGCCATGTCTGCCTAGTAGACAAGTTCTAAAATATTTTTGCAAAGATTGTAATATCACTTCACAATTAAGCCTTTTTGTTACCCGGCGTAACTCCTAAATTAAGTAGGGGCACAGCATTGCTGTACCCCTAAGGAGTCTATTTCCCTGAAAATCGCTGTAATATTAAGTAAAGAAGTATAATTTTACTCTATTAAAAGTAAATTGCTAAGGCCAAAATGAACGAAACAGATAAAAAGCAAGTAGAGATTTTTTTGAATAAATGGCAAGATTCCAGCGGCAATGAAATCGCCAATAAAGACTCCTTTTGCTTAGATTTATGCCGTGCTTTAAATGTAGAATTGCCACCGCCCCAAGGTAGCATTCCTGGCGACCCTTATTGCCTCGAAAAGAATGTAAAAATGCCTCAGTCTACGGGGGATATAAAACAAGGTCGAATTGATTTTTATAAAGAAAGACATTTTATTTTAGAAGCAAAGCAAGGTAGTACAAAATCTGGTAGTAGCACACCCAAACGGGGAACAACGGCATATAATAAATATATGCAAAAAGCTTTTATTCAAGCCACAGGTTATGCCCCACACCTACCAGTGAAATCTCCTTTTTTATTAACCTGTGATATTGGCTCACATTTTGAGTTGTGGATGGGATTTAGTGGAGATTATGGCGGTTATGGCGCTGGAAGAAAAATTAATCTTAAGGAATTATTAGAAGATAAAATTTTTGATTTATTTGTTGATATATTTACTGACCCTCAAAAGCAAAATCCAGAGAAAATTAGAGCTAAGGTAACGCGAGAGGTTGCAAATGATTTAGCTAAATTAGCCTCTTGGTTAGAAAATCAAAAACATGACCCCCATCAGGTTGCCAACTTCTTGATGCGATGTATTTTCACAATGTTTGCTGAAGATGTGCAACTACTGAAAGGAGAAGTTTTTACTAAAGCTCTAAAAGAAAGATGGATCACAAACCCCAAACGTTTTAAAATAGAGATTAAAAATTTATGGCAAACAATGAATATAGGGGGAACTTTTGGGTTTGATGCTATCTTGAAATTTAATGGTAGTTTATTTGCTGATGCTGACGCATTTGACTTACCAAAACCACAGTTAGAGATATTATTGCAAGCAGCATCAAAAGATTGGAGTCAGGTAGAACCTGCCATTTTTGGAACTTTGTTAGAAAGGGCATTAGATACCAAAGAACGCAGTAAATTAGGCGCACATTATACCCCTCGCTCTTATGTTGAAAGGTTGGTGCGTCCAGTAGTGTTAGAACCACTGCGTCAAGATTGGTTAGAAACAGAAATAATTGTAGACCAATTTTTAAAAGTTGAAGGTGATAAACTCGAACCCAGTCCAGCGAATAAAAAGAAAGCGGTAGATTTAATCACCGAATTTTTGCAAAAGTTGCGAGGAATTAAAATACTTGATCCTGCTTGCGGTTCGGGAAACTTTTTATATGTAACTTTGGATTTAATTAAAAGTTTAGAATCTGAAGTTGTGCAGCGGATAGCTGATATTGCAGGACAAGTGCAACTGAATATTTTAGAACAGGTTAACCCCTCGCAGTTTTTAGGAATTGAAGTCAACCCAAGGGCGGCAAGTATTGCCGAATTAGTGATTTGGATTGGTTATCTTCAATGGTACTTTAAACGCTTTGGGAATACTTCACCACCAGACCCGATTTTACAAAAATTTAATAACATTGAATATCGAGATGCAGTGTTAGCTTGGGATAGCGAAAAGCCAGCAATAGACGCCACAACCAAGGAACCGCGCACTCGTTGGGGTGGACGCACCATAAAGCATCCCGTTACAGGGGAAGATGTCCCAGATTCTAGCGACCAAATCACCATTTTTAGTTATATAAAACCCCGTCAGGCTGAATGGCCAGCAGCAGATTATATTGTTTCAAATCCGCCATTTATTGGTAATGCTCGAATGCGGGAATTATTGGGAGATGGTTATACAGAAACGTTGCGACAAGTTTATCAAGATGTGCCGGATACTGTTGATTATGTGATGTATTGGTGGCATAAAGCAGCGGATTTAGTCAGGAAGGGAAAAGTTCAGAGATTTGGGTTAATTACAACTAATAGTATTAGTCAAGTCAGACAAAGACCCGTTATTGATTTTCATCAAAGTCAAAAGAATCCCATTAAGTTATTTTTTGCAATTCCTGATCATCCTTGGACTAATAATACAGATGACGGTGCAGCAGTTAGAATTGCCATGACTGCGGTTGAATTAGATAATTCACAAATCCCAAATATTGCTGAATTGGGAACTGTAATTTTTGAATCTGAAGGAGAAACGCCAGAAGATTCAGCAGAAAAAGTCGAATTAGAATATCAAAACACATATAAAGTATTTAGTAATCTTCAGATTGGTGCAGATGTTGGAAAATGTGACAAACTAACAGCAAATTTACAACTATCTTGTCCTGGAATGAAAATGACTGGGTCTGGATTTTTACTCACTAAAGAACAAGCATTATATTTAGGTTATGACGAAAAGCTTCATACCAATAAAGTAATTAAAAAATATTTACATGGCAGAGATATTACTGACCAATCTAGAGGCTTGTACACAATAGATTTATTTAGTTTAAAAATCAAAGAGGTAGAAAAATTCTACCCCAAAATATATCAATGGATATATGAAAGAGTTAAACCAGAACGTGATATGAATAACCGTAAAGCTTTACGCGAAAATTGGTGGATATATGGTGAGGCTAGGGCTACTCTTAGACCAGCATTAAAAGATTTACAGCGATATATTGTTACAGTAGAAACTGCAAAGCATCGCGTCTTTATATTTTTAAATTACGATGTTATACCTGATAATAAATTAATTGTAATAGCTTTTGATGATGCTTATTATTTAGGTATTGTTTCCAGCAAGATTCATGTTATATGGGCATTAGCCGCAGGTGGTAGATTAGGCGTTGGTAATGACCCTGTTTATGTAAAAACAAAATGCTTTGACCCCTTCCCCTTCCCTGACGCAACACTAGAACAAAAACAAAAGATTCGTGAATTAGGCGAAAAACTAGACGCACATCGTAAACAAGTACAAGCGCAAAATCCCGAAATCACAATTACCGGGATGTATAACCTTTTAGAAAAATTACGCGCTGGACAACCTTTCACCGATGCTGATAGAATATATAATGATAAAGCTTTAGTTTCCATCCTCAAACAAATTCATGACGAACTAGACGCCGCAGTTTTCGACGCTTACGGCTGGAAAACAAGCCTCAGCGACGATGAAATTTTAGAAAAATTAGTCGTCCTCAATACTGAACGCGCAGCAGAAGAACGTAACGGGTTAATTCGTTGGTTGCGTCCTGAATATCAAGCACCAAATGAAGTCAAAACCCAACTGAGAATTACAGGTTTAGAAGATAGTCAAGAAACTGTAATTACCCCCGCAGAACAAAAAGTATTTCCCAAAAAACCAAAAGAACAACTCGCCGCAATTCGCGACTTATTACGCACCAGTGGCGGCGAATGGACTTTAGAACAGGTAATTGCACAATTTAAAGTTACCCAAAAGCAAAAAAAGGAAATTCCCGAACATCTGGAAAGTTTAGAATGGTTCAATATTCTAGTTAAATCTGATAAAAATGGCATCACTCGCTGGCAATATAATGAAACTAGAATTACAGAAAATGCAAATAGCTAAATTTATTTAGTCCGCTTAGGCGGACTAAGTTTGTGTAGCCGCGATTTCTAATCGCTTTATCAATGCTTTTAATATTGAAGAAAGAAACAAACAAAGAAAGCACTCAAGTGCTTACTACGAACTTTTTAACTTAAATTCGTCAAATTTTAAAACTTCTGAATCTGGTTTGCGGGTGTCAAAGAGATAGCTGCTAATAGTGCCGCTGCCGGTGTCGAAAATGCTGAAAACTGTAATGTCATTACTGGCAATATAAGGCAGGGGGTGACCATCTTCTCCTAATAAAGGAGCAATTGTCGGTAACACGGGTTCTAATCCATTAGGATCGCCAATTTCAATATAATCTTTTTCATACCCCTTTGGCACTTCTCGCTTTCTTTCGCCCCAAGCAGCACCATAGGAATTACCAACATTAGATGTTTCGAGAAAGTGCATTCCACTAGAACTCACAAAGCGGTTCCATAAATGGGAATGTCCATACAATACGAATTGCACATCAGCCGCTTCTAATAATGGAATAACATCGCGAATGATATAATCTGCGTTTTTGGGATATTCGTAACTTAATGTTTTGAGATTGCCATCATTATCTTGTTCCATGATGGGAACTGGATTAGTATAGGGGGGAACGATGTTATCACCTAGAGTATGGGGCGGATGGTGGAACATCACAACTTTGTATTTTGCTTGTTTAAACTCTGGGCTGTTGAGTTCTGTTTTTAGCCAATTATATTGTTTACTACCTTCAGTAATTGGCTCAAAAATAAACTGTCCATAACCCCAGGTTTTAGGATATTTCAAGTCTGCTTTTTTTTCCTGATATCTACCCGTAACTTCTGGATCTAAGCGGGGAGTCCGCCACATATTTGTAATATACAGTACCACCAACCGCACATCACCAAAGCTAACTGCATAATAGGTTTTGCCGCCAGTTTTACTTTCGGGTAGGGTAAAAATCTCTTCGTAGGTAACAGTATTAAATGAATTATCTTTTAGAGATTTTTCGCCATACAATTTTAGGGCAACTTCACGAGGAATCCCATCATTAAATTCATTGTCTAAATTCCCTGTTTTTTGAAATCTTCCCATCACTTCATGATTACCAATGGAAGTAAACATGGGTGCGTGTTGAATTATTTGCCCACCTGTATAGGTTGTCTTAACTTGTTGGTGTTCCATTTCATAGTTAGCACGACCTTGCAAACCAGGAAATAACGCACCACCTCGATTATCATCAAACCATTCTGAGGCTCTGTCAGGGACGTTGACTAAATCACCGGCAAACCAAACCCCATCCACTTGTCCTACTGTCTCTACTACTTTTTGCAAATTCGCCGCTGTCATCGGTTTTAGCTGATGATCTGAGGTGAGGAGAATTTTTAGCGGTGTACCTGGTTTTGGGGTAGGTGCAAGGGTAAAAATATCGCTGCTAACTCTTTCACCATCTTCTCTCACACTAGTGACGCGATAGGGAACCCGCACACCAGGAGTTAACTCAGTCACTTCAGCTTCATGTCGCCAAATCAGACGCCGAATAGGTTCTTTAAAAATTTCACTGTCTTGGGTTTGGTTTGCTACCCGTGATTTTTGGTCTTCTCTGGTGCGACTAAGTTTAGTAGTGTTTGCTTCAGCAGCTTTTATGAGATTTTCCCCATAGGTGACTGTGTGTTGACTACCTGCAAAATCAGTAAACCAAACTACCCGCACTGTAGTATTAGTTGGCAGTTGCAAAAATGGGTCGGTCAGCAGTTGGGGTGCTGGTGTCATAATTGTTTGCCCGAAGGAACGCACACTTACTAGGGTAAGGCAGATAGCAAACAGAAGTACAGCCGCTGGTAGTTGTGGGATTCTCATTTTTATGGGCTTGAGTATTACAAGACGACAAAAAACACTCTTTATGACTAATAGATTTTTATCACATTTGCTCCAGAAGAATGCCCATCAAGGCTTTACCGCTTGGGATTTTCTGCTTCTCATCTTTATGGTTGGGATTTTAGGCGCGATTGCATTTCCTAGTTTGATCAGCAGCAAAACTACACTTGTATCAGCGGAAGGAAAACAGTATATTGGCGCTATGAACCGTTCCCAACAGGCAAATTTTTTGGAATACAGGAATTTTGCTAGTTCGATCAAAGATTTACGACTTGGCATCAAAACGCAAACACCCAACTACAACTACTCTACTCGTGTGACTGATAAAGCTGCGTATAATTACGCAATTGCCCGGCGAAAGTATGTTTCTGGGGAATTGTTTGAAAGAAGGACGGTTAAAACCTATGTTGGGGCTGTCTTTGTTGTACCTACTCCCAAAAATTCTCAAAATTCTCAGGATGAACCGTCTACAATTGCCATCATCTGTCAAGCAAATTCTCTTACCACCAGCCGCCCTGCTGACCCAATCTATCAAAATGGTGTTATGTCCTGCGGTGATGGTACTAGCAGCCTTCCCTGATCAACCCTCATTAAAAAACCTGCCAATCTTTGAGCAAGATTAGCAGGTTAATTCTTTATCAATCGGAGCGGCGGGATTCGAACCCACGACCTCCACTACCCCAAAGTGGCGCGCTACCAAGCTGCGCTACGCCCCGTTTACTTAATCTGAGGTTTTAGATTTTGGATTTTTCCAAATTCTTGAATCTAATGTTGATTAAGTCACTTTCCCAAGAATAGCACAAGGTTAAGCATAATAGCAACTCTTTTTTAAAAAACTTTGAGCATTCCCGTGGCTTGTAGCAAACCCCCAACTGCTGAGGATTGCCATTCACCTTCTGCACCCCGTCCTGTATTCAGGATTAAGCGTAAATTGTAGGCGTGGGGATAGCCTTCTACCTCCATCCATAATAAGTCGCTTTCAGCTTCGCAGGCAATTTTCTCTTCATCCATTAGTTCTGCTGCCATTTGCTTCATGGTGTCTGCTAACTGTGCCAATAGTCGGCAAAAGTCGTTTAACTCGGCTTCGGTTAACTCTATTGCCCAGTCATCTGTACCCAGTAAGCCTTTAAATTCTGGTGCGTTGGGGTTCCAGCCAATACGCCAACCAGTCCCGCTTTTAATTAAACGTTCCATCTCAGCAATTCAAAATTCAAAATTCAAAATTAATTAACTACAAATTACTTTAAGAGTTCTGCGCCTCCCCGTTGGGGTTGTGGTGGGGTGGTGGAGGTATTGGGGCTGGGTGTGGTGATGGGGTTGGGGGTGAGTTGGTTTTGGGAATTGGGATTGAAGATATTAACTAAGACTTGCACTAGGGTATTTCGCTGGTTGCGGCTGAGGCGGGCTATGGCTGTGCGATCACCATCTATGGGGTTTACTCGCAATGTATCACTTCCTGGATAAGCAGTTTCATACATAACTTCATTGGCATTCAGGTAATCAGCCAAAGTCAGCTTCCAATCTAGGCGATAAATTGGCGATCGCCCTTTCACATAAATGTGATAACGAATCAAGCGGCTCATCAAGGTGTCGTTTTCCGCAGTTTTCCCAGAATCTTTACTGATATACTTATTTTCTTGGGGGAAGTCGGGCAATTGCTGGTACACTTGCCGCCAAACGTCGCTAGGGCTGATTCTCTGGGCTACAGCGGGTGAGATGCCGAATAAATTTGTATTTATTGATTTACCAGTTCCTGAACCCAAAACAATCACGCCCACCACCATTAAGGCAATGATTTTTGCAGAAGTTTGAGTTCTGAGTACTGAATTAAACTTCAATATTATCGGTGGGAAAATTGACCAAGACAAAAGTTTTTTCTTTTCCATAGAGTCAAAATTCTGAGATGAAAGTGCTGTTATACTGTATTTTTACTCAGCACACAGCAATTTCATCTCAGCATTGTTTTACAGAGCTGTTATTTTATATTTCGCCGATAATTTCTGGCTGAGTCAGTTCATCGGACATTTCAATAATTGCCCTGAGTACGGGTTTCATCATGGCATCTTCGTTATTTTCAAAGTCTTCGTAACGCCGACGCTTGGCACGATTTGCCACTTGAACCGTAATGCGGTAGCGATTTGAGGCAGCACTGATCAGTTCCTCAGCACGCTGCATCACCTGGGACTGGGTTGTCTCGAACTTAGAACGCTTAAGCATAGTTATTGGTTCTTGGGGTTATTACTCAGTTTAGCAGCACTGAAAAAGAGGTTGACAATTTAGTGCCACACACTTAGGTTCTATGTTGGGCTGTTTGTCTAATACCATTTTAGATTTTGGATTTTAGATTTTGGATTTTGGATTGGAAACCGCTTGGTGTATCTGGGTTTTCTCTGTCCATCTGTCGCCATCATTTTTCTTTCTTGGTCTAAGTATCTCCAAAAACCTTGACTTCAATCCCTTGGTTGAGGACTGACAAAGCAAAATTATCTGGTTTCACCGTTTATGACTAATATTTCCATACCCAAGAATGATTGGGATAGTGCCCTGTATGAAGATAAACACGCCTTCGTGTGGCAGTATGGCGAGGACTTGTTAAAATTACTCAACCCTCAGTCAGGGGAACAAATTCTGGATCTTGGCTGTGGTACTGGACAACTCGCGGAAAAAATTGCCTTAGCTGGGGCTGAGGTGATGGGAATCGATAACGCCCCGACGATGATTGAAAAGGCAAGACAAAACTATCCCCATTTGCGCTTTGATGTTGCTGAGTCCCAGAATTTTCGAGTAAATCAGCCGTTGGATGCGGTGTTTTCCAATGCTGTACTACATTGGGTGAAAGATGCAGACAATGCGATCGCTTCCATACATCAAGCCCTAAAATCAGGCGGACGGTTTGTCGCTGAGTTTGGCGGTAAGGGCAATGTGCAAGCGATCTCTAAAGCTTTAGAAACTACTTTAGAAGCGATGGGCACTCGGCCGGCAGCGAACGCTATTCCTGAACCACAAGCACTTAATCCCTGGTATTTCCCCAGTATTGGCGAGTACGCCACCCTACTAGAACAACAAGGCTTTGATGTAATCTATGCCAACCTGTTTTCTCGTCCCACTCCCCTAACAGAGGGAGAAGCAGGTATAGCAAACTGGATTCAGATGTTCGCCAGCGCTTTCCTCGCAGGGCTATCTACTGAGCAACAAATACAAGTAATTCGCACTGTTGAAGAACACCTCAAGCCGACACTTTATCATGGGGGAACTTGGACAGCTGACTATCGGCGAATTCGCATTGTTGCCATTAAACTTTAAATTGTGCAGATCATCAATATTGAAATGGCTTTTTAGGTATTGGTGCAAATTCATTACCCATTACCCAATAGCAAATTAATCCACTATCGAAAATGGTATCAGCTATGTTTAGACATCAAGTGTTTGGTTGCAAAACATCGCTCCTACTCCTACTAACCATCAGCCTCTCTACAGTTTCTCTGTTACCAATATCGCCCTCACCAGCACAAACAGTCCCACCACCATCTGATGCACCTCTAGAACTAGGCTTATTAACTAAGCCAAAAGGTTCTGTAATTACAGCAGACACCGTTAACCCGGAAACATTAACAGTCCCCAGTTTATGGTGGGCAAAAGAAAACTCAGAAAATAAACTGTTGGATAACTGGATAGCCTATCCTGCTTCTGAGAAAGAACCTGCACGTGTAGATTTGATTGTGAATCAGCAAATTTGGTCTTTACTAGATTATGTAGAGCGCTACGATTTTGTCAACCGCTTGGGTAGCGTTTCCCGAAATTTTGGTTACAATGTCCGAGTTTTCAATTATCAACAAGAATTCTTGGCAACCTACACTTGCAACTTTAGTACCAGTCCAGAATTATGCAGAATTCAGATGGGCAATCAGACCAAGGTCGGGTTAAGGCGTACTCCCTAGAATAGTTACTAACGACTGGGGAATTATTCAATAAGTCTCTTTCTTATCTCCTCCCATTACTAATTTATGACTTATCCATTGACAGGAAACAGCAGAAATTGTGGG
The DNA here is from genome assembly GCF_014697195.1 of Cylindrospermum sp. FACHB-282. GTDB lineage: Bacteria > Cyanobacteriota > Cyanobacteriia > Cyanobacteriales > Nostocaceae > Cylindrospermum. The sequence goes on from NZ_JACJRJ010000007.1 coordinate 160,574, forward strand.
TATGGTTGGTCTCATTAAAAATGCTGATTCGTGCGTTAGGGAACGCACTCTACGCGTAGGATGGGTCTCTTGAACCATCAAAAAAACCTGGAAAGAGAGTAAATCTGTACAGTGCGTAAGTCTTACAATTACCAATTACCAATTACCAATTACCAATTACCACTTACCAATTACCTCTTCACTCCTTAATTTTGGCGAACAAAGACTCATATTGCTTTGCTGCTATTGGAGATAAAGGTAGCAAAAACTCACTCTTTTGGAAAATTTCCGGATTAGTCAATAACAGGTTTTGTAATGGTTCTTGAATGTCTGATGCCACAATATTTGTAGAAATTGGCGAATTGCTTTTGGTCAACAGAGAAATCTGCTTGGCGATATTTGGTTGCCAACAAAAATCAATCCATTGATATGGTAAAGCCTCATTGCTAAGACCTGCGGGGCGTACCCACAAGTCAGCCCAGATTGCTGTTCCTGACTGGGGAATAACTACGGTAAGTTGAGGATAACTCCCAAGAATATGGACTATATCACTTGACCAACCAACTGCTAGCCAAGTATCTCCGGTGATTAAGGGTTCTAGATAGGTATTGGAACTGTAAAACTTTACTTGTTGGTTTAATGTTTTTAATTCTGTTTCCAAGGCAGGTATTTGGTCAAGATTTTCTGTGTTGTAAGATTTTCCTAGCTTTTTTAACACCAGACCGATCACTTCCCGTGGTTGATCGAGTAGAGAAATGCGTTGTTGTAACTCACTTCGCCATAAATCATGCCAATCCTTCGGGCGCCAATCCAGTTTTTGGAACTTGTCACGGTTATAAACAATCACCGTACTACCCCAACGGTAAGGCGCACCCCAAACTTTTCCTTGAGGATTCAGGTTTCCTTGATCGTCGCGCTTAACTAGCTTCTGCCACTTTTCATCTAAAACAGACCACTGTTTTAGCTGTTGTACTTCCAGAGGTTGAATCAACTTTTGCTCAATAGCGGTTTTTAGCCAGTAATCTCCCAATGTCACTAGATCCGCGATCGCCACTTTTTGACCTTTTTGCCAGGGAATATAACGGCTCAATCCCTCTCCATGGCTGTATTTTGGCGAATGCTGCCAACTTTGCAATTGCTTAAATAAATCCTCTAGCTGCCCAATTGGGGCAAACTTTAACTGTACCTGTTGCTGCAAACTTTTTTGAAATTGATTAACTACTTGACCAGGTATAGAACCTTTTAATAACTGCACACTGAGTTGAGATTGGTTTTTTCCACCACACCCAATCAGCAGTTGCGAAAGTGCCACACCGCTTGTACCTAGCAAAAAAGACCGTCGATCCATCGATTTTGATATTTTGAATTCTATTCAATCCACTTTAGCCAGAAAGCGATCGCCTTTTTGGCTGATGGACTTTTGCGATTAAGCATTCCCACAGTTTTAGCTCCAGTGACGTTCCACTAATTGTCAGGGTTTCCTGATGAATCTATTTTTAAATTCCTTGATCAACTCAATTCTAGGATCAGCTAAGTAATTGATGCTTGGATCTTTAAATGCTTAGTTAGCCCTCTTTGATTACTAATTCTGACTAATTACGTGCAAATACTGAATATTTAACTAAATTTAGCCTAAATTTTAGTGCTTTTTTGCCGAAAATTAACCTTTGTCAATAAATATATGAGTAATCCTGAGAAAAGATATAGGTAAACATCTATGTTACATGACTGACTTAAGCATCGTATCCATAAGAAAGAAAAACATGAAAAGTTAAATAATTCATAAGTATGGTTAATATTGTCAGTAAAGTGCATAACATAGAGTAAATCTTTGAATAAGAGTATTAAATGGAGCCATTACAAAAGCAAGTCCTAACTTTGAGCCAGAAACTAGATGCCCTTCACCAAGTGATTGAGCGACTTGACACCAAAGTTTCTCAAGCTTTATCAGAGTGCGTTTTAGAGAAAGCACAGGGAAGGGATAATTATTTAGAAAATAACGAGGCTGGACGTTACCAATTGAAAGGGCATATCAGTTTCAATCCAGAATTAGAACATAAGGATATATTGACAGACGGCATATATCCAGACACGAATCGCCAAGCTGGAGATAAACAAATCACCCCAGAAATTCAAATACAACGACTTACAGCACAATTAACAGCAGCATACAATCGCATTGCTGCCTTAGAAGAACAATTACTCAGAGAGCGAATTCACTAAAGGACTTATTCTTGAACCTCACACGACTCAAAGTCGCGTGATTCCTGCTTCAACGATCTCTGCCTGAAGTAATTCAGGACTTACAAGTTCTCCACAGGCGTTTAGAGCCTCCGGGATACCCACG
>NZ_JACJRJ010000070.1 GCF_014697195.1 Cylindrospermum sp. FACHB-282
CATGCTCCCTTCTCTGGTGCTACGCACATTAGTCAGGGAACTGTCGTCAACTCACGCGCCATTCATCCCACGCTCCTAAGAGTGAGGCGTGGGGCTTCTGTCGGATAAGCTAAAACTCAGGATGTTAAGAAGGGTTTCGGAAATTTAGTGATTAGCCAAACTGCTGCCTATGGCTGTCGGTTGCTGTTCAAGGAGTTGAAAAAGGCGATCGCCACTAACTCAATCTAATTTTTAGGCGATCGCATCTTTTTCTAGTAGATTTGCATTAAAGGACTCCTCTAACTTGCCAGAGGAGTTTATCTGTACTATTTTAGCAACCTAAAGTGAAGAGGGGTTAGTCATACTATGAATGTTTATAATTTCTGCCTTACCAGACCCAAACTTCTGTTTAGCTCTGGACTTTTTTAATTTTTTATCGTAAAGTACGGTAAGTTGATAGAACTTATGTATTATCATGATAAACATCAAAACCACAGAGAATTTACCCAAAACACTATTGCAGAAGATTAGAGGTGGATCTTTCCTAGTCATTGGATATCTATTGTCACCATTATGCTGGTGGAATGACTTAGTATTCAATTTACCAATTGCTTATTTTTTTGGTTATGTTTGTAGTATTTTTGCCCCTAAATTACTGATGCCCTGTGTCATCATCGGTTACTGGCTATCTAATATTATTGGTATTCTCTTAATGCAAGCAGGTGCAATGGATGTTTTCCAAAAACAATCCCCAGACCGCAACCTAAAAAAAGAATTATTGACAGGTTTAGTATCTTCAACTGTATATACCTTTTTAATTGTGGCATTAATTCAGTTAAAAATTCTTGATACTCCTAATTTATTTTCGGGGAATTAAGAGGAAGTTTAGAAAGTCTAAATTCATACTTGCCATGGCGACTGGAAACATCCTGTTGCTCAATTCACGAGGCTTTTATCCCCTCACCATTAAGTAGCCGGGTGCAATTAAATTACTTTAATTTTAAAAGCTCATTCATATTCAAAAGCCTTGGAGCCTCCTTGGTCATAATTAAAGGTAATTTACCGTCCCATTTTTCTATGGCCTGTCTTTCTAAAATCTCATTAGTTAAACTCTCATGTAATAATCTGTTTACTTCTGCTTCTCCTTTAGCTAAATTAACTTCAGCCTCTGCTTCTTTTGCTGCTTTTAGTGCGACAAAATCTGCTCGTTTTGCATCTTGTTCTGCAATCTGTTTTGCCTCTACTGCTTCACTAAATTTATCTGAAAAATTGACATGAACTAGTGAAATATCGTCAACTGCAATATGATAGCCATGCAATCTTGTTATCAATGTATTATCAATTGCAGATTTTACTTCTCCTCGTTTTGTGACTATTTCTTCTGCTGTATATCTTGATATAACTGCTTTTAAAACTTCTTCTATTGCCGGATTAATAATTTTTTCAACTACGTCTTTTTCATCACCAATCTCTTGAAAAATTACATTAGTTTCTTCGGGTATAATATGCCAATTTAATGCTACATCTGCAAACACATCTTGTAAATCTTTAGAAGAAGCTCCAGCAGATATTTCTTGTTTTTGAATTCTCACACTGATTTTTTTGACTGTATTGACAACGGGAATTATGATATGTATCCCCTCTTGCAAAATAGTTTGTTCTACTCTGCCAAACTGCATTAATACACCTTTTTCTCCAGCATCTACTACCACAAAAGGTGTCAACAGAATTGTAATTAAAAATAAAAGTGCAGTTAATTTGCCAGCACTACTTGTAAGTTTAATTTGTTTCATATTTATCAACTGGCAAATTCATTAATAAATGTTTCTTGATCCTACATTGTTTTTGTGAATTGTAGCAGCAAGGCAATGCCCTGCTTGGTTTATTAATTAATATCTGGTTTTATCCGTGCAATTAACTCTTAATTCAGAACTTTGACATTCCTGATTTTTCAGCATCTGTCTACCAGCATCTCCAGGTTGGGAAATAAATAAACCTACCCCCACCATAGCTAGTGTAACAAAAATAGCTATCCCCAACAAAGTTAAGTGTTTTCTGCGTTTGCTAGCAGCAACAGAATTATCTATCCCAGTGATAGCATCAATCACCTGAATTTTCTTCAGCGCTGACAAAGCGACATATGCATTCCTATAACGACGTTTCCGGTTGCATTCCACCATTTTCTTCAACCATGATGCAAAACGGGGACTAAGTTGGGGAACTAATTTCTGGAAACTAAAGCGATAGTTATCATCAATTAACTTACCGATATCTACAGAACGGGTATTAGTGAGTAAGCAAATCAGTGTTGCCCCTAAACTATATAAATCTGACGCATCAGTGAGAACATGACCAAATTGTTCCTCCGGTGGCATGAAACCAGGAGTGCCTACTACAAAACTGCTGAGAGCCATTTTTGCACCCCTGAGTCGCGCCAAACCAAAATCAACTAGGTAAGCATTCAGTCGCTCATCCACCAAAATATTCTCTGGTTTGATATCCCGATGAATGATTGAGGGAACTTGCTTTTGCAGATAAACTAAAATTTCTAAAATTGACAGCGCAATCTGCTTAACTTCTTCAGGATGAAAGCTGCGCCTCAACCCTAATGATGGGGCATTCTTATATTCCTGCACCATATAAAAACCCCCAGGTAGTTCAAAAGAATCTACATAACGGGGAATACGGCAATGATTCAGTTGTTGCAGTATTTCAATTTCATGTTCATAAGGTTTCACACCTGACCAATCAGCAGCCATAGTAGCAAAACCAAACTCCTTAATCACCACTTTTTGATTCGAGTTGAGGGCATGAGCTAAGTAAGTAATACGTCCCCCTTCTCGGTTACGTCCTAGTTCGTGAATAACTTGATAGCCTAGCTTGGAAAAATCTGGATGGTGACTAAAAGCGCCTGAATCAGTAAACAAAAACTTACTCATTTCTAGCTAAAATTTCTCACTCAAAAGCTGGAAAAAACATCTGGGTAATACATCGCTTGTTGTATTTTTTAGGAAATAGCCAACGGTCTCTTATACCAATTCTATGCAAGGTGCAATTTAGAGAAAATGTCAGATATCCTCACCCAGATTGTTAGCCGCATTTATAACCTAACCACCCCAATTTACGTAGGCACAGAATTATTTCTTATATCTATTGCGACTTGACGCGAAATTCTCACCTCTGTGCTAGCCAATCGATAATCTGAGCATTGACAACCTCTGGAACTTCATCATGGGGACAATGTCCGGCGTTAGGAATAGGGACAATTTTGATGTCTTTGCCCTGATATTGGGCCTCCTGGTAAATCTTAGCCCCAGTAATCGGCGTCCAAGGATCATCAGCACCCCAAATTACTAGTAGAGGACGTTCTACTTTGGGCAATAGTTCCTTTGGACTTGGGCCGGGAGGTGCTGTGAGAATAGAGGCGAATACTTGTTGTGCTCCAGGATCGCAAGAGGGTGTATGAAGTAAATCAACTAATTCATCGGTGACCGCTTGGCGATCGCAGTAAACTTGGTAAAGGGTGCGGCGAATTTGAGATTTTTGGCGGATGCGGTTGTAGACAAATTTGCCTGTAATTGGATGACCTACCAACTTGTTAAAAGCTGCCATCACAATCCTTAGCGGCGGGTTTAATTCATCAGGACGATGACTCAATCCACCCGCAGAATTAATTAACACACCACCAGCAGCAATTTCCGGATGATTTGCCAATACCATCAAACTTAATAGTGCGCCGATGGAGTTGCCGATAAATATAGCTGGTTCGAGTATGTGTGCTGTCGAGAAATCTTTCAGCAATTCCACCCACACTTCCACGCTGTAATTAATGGGCGCTTTATCAGAACCACCAAAACCCAAAAGATCCAAGGCAAAAACTTGATACCCAGCATCTGCTAATACCGGGATATTTTTCCGCCAATGTCCAATGGAAGCACCAAAGCCGTGAACCAGCACTAGGGGACGTCCTGTACCCATGACAGTGTACTGAATTTTATGCCCTTGCCAAGTCCAAAGGAATTTTTCCAAGGTGACTGAAGGTGGCTGCTGGGTAGTTATATTCATTATTAAGATTCCTAAAGTATTATTTTCATATAGTAATCTTCATCTGAGCGAAAAGGAGTAGATTTTGGATCAGCAACCGCCAATTGTGGATAACTTTGATGAAACCCGACTCTGATGGCGATGCCAAGCCAGGGTATTGAAAATGACATCAAAATCTGATAGGATTATTAGCTGAAGAAAAAAACTTCTTTTAGTGTGCTAGTTTTACTTATTATTTTCAATAACTTGACCATAACAGCTACTCAATACAAGGACAGTGATACTACTAAAGAATGCCCAATTTTGGCTATTAGGAATAGGAGCTAGCTTAATATCTCTTTACCTAACTATAACCTGGAGAAATAGCACTACCGAGGTGTTTTTTCTCAATCTTCTATTTTTGGCATTTGTCTGTTTTACAGTCCAAGAAAAACGCGATATCTTAAATTTAGAAAGTGGAGTTTTTCCTAGTATCTTAGGTTGGTTACTGATTGCCGTAATATTTCTGACTAGTACATTGCCGCCGCCAAGTTTTGCTGGCTTATTGTTCATCTTCCCTTCGATTTCTGGCTTGGGACTTGCTTTTCTGGCTTCTGGCTTTAAGGGATTAAATCAATACAAAATAGAATTTTTGGCATTACTTTTTCTCAGCGCACACAGATTAGTATCCATAGTTTTTAAAGATATATCGCTGCTCACCGCTAAATTTTCTACTGCAATTCTTTGGTACACAGGCTTTAAAGTGACTCGTTCGGGTATCAATATTACACTCCCAACAGGGAGTATCAGTGTGATTTCTGACTGTGCTGGAATGGCGATGATCCTCAATTTGCTGGGATTAGCAGTACTTTTTATCTTAATTTTTAACCTAAATAGGCTACAAAAAACCCTTGTACCAATGGTAGCTGCGATTTTAGGATTCATAATCAACGGTGTAAGGGTTGCCCTCATGGCTATCCTAGTAGCACAAGGTGATAAGCAAGCATTTAACTACTGGCATTTTGGAGATGGTTCCCTAATATTTTCTCTGATTGCATCTCTATTTTTCGGCAGTTTCTGCTGGTTTTTACTCACGATAAATCAAGAAAAGAATCAAAATGCTACGGAGTTATAAAGGTGACCGCCTGGAAACAAGTCCGCATTCCACTTTTAGCTTTAACGTTTGTCACGGGACTTTTATTTGTGGGAAAAGTAACCCTACAACCCAACCTAGAGAACCCGAAAATTAAAGCCTTTGTTTTTCCAGAAGAAGTACCTTTAGCGCAATGGCAACCCAGCTTAACTGACCCCCTGAAAACACCAACTCTTGATCCTCCAGAACTATTGTCCCAAAAGCATTATCGATACATTGACAACAACCTATCTTTAGATATCGAAATGCGCTATTTGCATAATTTATCGAATGCAGATATTAGTTTACTCATCCAGCGATACACTTCCATCAAATCTTCTGCTATTATGCGTCAACAAGAGGGAATAGGCTACTACGGTTTGGGGGTAAACCAGCAGCAAGCCTATCTCAGTGCCTGTATCAACCCACGGGGTGGCAGCACCTTTACTCATAGTCAATTTAGAAACAATCGGTACTTAAAAGATGTCCGCTTTGGACGGATACTGCCTGTATTGCAAGGTCAAGAGGCACTTATAGACAAGCGTTGTCTCTGGGTGTTTATGTCAATTCCTTTACGAGATTCTTCACCTGAAGCTGCCTACCAAATACTGGAGAAAATTTGGATTCCTTGGTATAACTGGTGGCAACCCCGATTTCCTAAACCCTAATTTTTAAGTCAAAACAAATCCTTAAACTTATGCCTGAATTAGACATCTATAGATTGGTTGAAGTAGAACTCTTGAAATTGGGTAAATCACTAGAGTCTCTTACAGGGTTGATTGATATTTGGCGTTTGGTTGGCTACGGTCTGTTGCTATTAGTCTTTTTTGACATAGTTGAGATTTTCGTTCCACCAAACTTTATGAACCCGGTTTGGGAATTTCAAACAATGGGGTCTCTAGTAGAACGAGTTGCCGTACCGTTATTATCGCTATTGCTAATCTTTTCTGGAAAGCTGGAAAAAAGAGCTAAATGGGAACGTCCTCTCTTGGCGTTTTTCTCCTGGTTAACTTTGTTGGTTGGATTATTGTATATATTACTTATTCCTTTGGGAGTTACTAATACCGTACGGCTATATAATACCAATCTTGAGCAATTCAAGCGGGAATATAGCCAACAGGTGTCTCAAGCTAACCAAGTTGAAAAGCAGCTAAACGAAACTACACCCACACAATTAGAGAATCTTCTCAAGCGTCAAGGTCGCTCATTAGATGGTAGAGATCCTCAAGAATTAAAAACACAACTTCTCGCACAACTTGGTCAAGCCAAACAACAAATAAAGACCCAAGGAGAAGCAAGGAAATCTTCTGGGAATCTCAGGTTGCTTAAGAGTTCGGTGAAATGGAATTTAGGAGCTTTAGTTTCTGCGGCTTTGTTTATTACTATCTGGAAAAGAACTCGCTGGGCAAGAACACGTAGTTGATACTTAGGATAAGAATTGGGGTAAATGTTTAAAGTTTTATCAGTAGGGTTGCAACGCCTAGACAAGTAGAGTATTGTTGTGAAGTCCCAGTATTAGTAAATATCATGGTAACAACAAAATGCGTTTTTCCAGCCTTGAAAATAGGTGGACTGGTAGCGACTATTTCTCTGGCATCGCTAGTTATATCCCCAAAAGCCAACGCAGTCTTACTTTACAGTGATTCTGATTCCTTCAGTAACAGAAAAACCGAACTTAATGGAACAGCCCCATTAACAGTGGATAAGTATAATGGGACAGGAACAGTAGATCAAATAATTATTACATTATTCGGTCAGTTCACTAGCTCTGGAAATCTAACGAACAATGCCGTTGACCCTCAGGACTTTGATGTTTCTCTCACTGGCCGATTAAGATTTACTCCAGCGACTGGTTCTCCTTCGGCGCTAGTTGCCACAAATGTTATCGCCTCAGGTACGTCAATCGGGACAGCACAGAGTTATACGAATATTGCTCCTGGCGCTCAAGTGACCTTCCCTACCCAAACGGCTAGTAACACATACTCACTTACGATTACTGATCTTACAGAAATCAGCCAATTTTTAGGATCAGGTACTTTTAGTTATAATCCCAGCAGCGCAATTGGTACTTTGGTTGATGGTGGTGGTGGTAACATTGCTGCCAACATTTCCACCTTTGCAGACGCAACTCTCTCAGTCGAATATAATGGCACCGCAGCTGGAACAGAGGTTCCAGAACCCTCTAGTATTCTCGGTATCCTAGCACTGACAGGCTCTGGCGCCGCGATGATGAGAAAGTTTAAGAGTCTCGTAAAACTAAATTGAACAACTTAACTCATTTTGGTTAATAGGTACAGAAGCTAGTTAGTAACAGCCTATCAGAAAAATCTCAAGACCTTAAGATAGAGAATTAAACTAGTGGCTAGCTGCACAAATCGCAAATAATTCTCTGCAAGCTAATCAGCAAATGTTCTGTTCTTACTTTGCCCGCAATACTTCGTGTTCAACGATAACAATATCTCAGCACCACTGCTAATGGAATGCTCTGTGCATCTGTGAGCAGTTTTTGCTTTTGGAAACAGAGCAGGTCTCTATGGCAAAAGTAGCTAACCGCTACTGAGTTTGCTGCGACTCAGGTATATATGGAAATATTTGTTACAGCCTGCGATGAAGATAATACTTTATAATGTAAACGAAATTTTACAAAATTAGTTACGTCCTTTAGCTTTCCCATCGTCGGGAAAAATTTACTGTTTCCGAGGCTGTAGAGTAGCATAAAAGTACAAAATTTCCTGGTGTGGCGGTTCATAGAGATGATTTTAAAGTTTATGCAATATGCCAGAGATGTTGGGTTATTTAGGCATTAGCAGAATTATCGGGATGTAGTTTTCACGTAGACCAAGAGATTAATTTAAGTTGGGGAACATTGTCGCCCATTTAACCATCAAGTCTGTTGGTACGGTGTGAGATGAAATAATGAATCCAAGTTATCTAGCTCATGTGAGCAAAATCGTTGTTGCAGCTGCTTCTGTCGTCATGTTTTCGCCGATCGCTTCTACCTTTGCAGCAACAGGTGTATCTACTAAAAGTGAATTCACCCTTAGTAATTCAACTGGGCAACAACTTTTAGCTGATAAGAAGGACGACGACGATGATAAGAAAGGCCGCAGCCGAGGTTACAAGGGGAAAAGTACAGGCTTTAGCTTAGGTATTTGGCAACCTGCCGGAACTTTTACAGATGTGATTGCCCGTGTTTCTCTCAAGGGTAAACATGGCAAGAAATATCACAAAGAACGGTTTTTGGGTGATTACAAGTACAAAATTAAGCAAAAAATCAAATTTGTTAAGGGATTTAAAGCAGGCGATCGCGTTGTTGTCCGACTGTACGATACTCAAAACCGCTTTATTGGCTATAGCGAATTTGAATGTTTGGCGGCCAACTCTACAGTTAACCTGATTTTGTCTGCCAATCCCACAGAATATCGAGTTGTTCGCACTGTTTATGGTGTTGATGCTGACGAAGACGGCATGGTTGATACTGGGACAACCACCTACGACTACTTCAGCCAAGTTAGCAACCAAAGCGTTAGTTTCCTTAGCAGTTCCCAAACTGTCAAGGTTAGTCAGTTCCAAGCTGAAGGTTATTCAACAGTTGCGAAAACCAGCGTTTATCCCGTCTCTTACACCAAGGGTGAGTACACTTTAGTGCGTCAGTCAATTAACGCCTTTAGTTCTAACTTGGCTGAGGCTTTAAGAGCTACTCCTGGTAGTTTGGTGCAGCTGACTGAAGTTAGCGATAACTCCAGCTATGAACTTAGCCAGTTGTTAAGCTCTTATCGCCAGGTGGGTGTATCTAAAGGCGTCCAGGTGGCATTTTCTGATGTCTCTCAAGACTACTGGGCTAAAGATTTTATTGGTGAATTGGCAGCGATGGAAGTGATTGAAGGCTTCCCCGATGGCACTTTCCGTCCTGATGCGCCGGTGACTCGCGCTCAATTCTCTGCACTGCTGCGGAAAGCATATAGCAAAAATAAGGTTCGTCAAGCGATCGCCTTTCGGGATGTCTCTAGCCAAAATTGGGCTTACAATGCCATCCGCGAAACTTATGAAATGGGCTTTTTAAACACCGTTGCCAGTCGGGAATTTAACCCCAGCCAAAGCCTGACTCGCTTAGAAGTTTTGGTAGCATTAGCACGGGGACTGAATTTTCAATCCAGTAGTTCAACTACAAATATTTTGTCTGTTTACAGCGATGCTACTTCCATTAGTAGCGAATACCGCAGTCTGATAGCTGCCATGACTGAACGTGGTGTAATTGTCAACTATCCCGATGTGAAGTTGCTGAATGCTGAACGGGTAGCAACTAGAGCAGAAGTCTGCGCTTTACTATACAAATCATTAGTCAGCACAGGGGATGCAACGGATATATCCTCGCAATACGCAGTGGCAGAAACACAGCCACAAGCAGAAGTTGAGCAGCGGACTGGAACTGAACGGATGGAAACGGGAGGGGAACGGGAACGCGTCAAACCTCAGCGTCGCAATTGTAACCAAGGAATTGGTAATGGTGCAGAAGGATGTGATCCTGGCAATTCCCGCCCCCACGGTGGTAGCAACGACGAAGGCGGCCGGACTCCTGGTGGCAAAAAATAATCTCCCAATTTGTTTTGAGTTGTAGAGTAGACAACAAAATATCAACAATTAATTCAGCTTCATAGCTGAATTTTTTTGGTTATTTTTTTGGACAAAAACTTCACTCACAGGGTAGGGAATTTGAATTTCTTCTTGCTGATAGCGTTTGTGCAATTTTTTAATTAATAGATGTTTCCCCATCCGCTGGTCAAAGTATTCATTAACGCGCATATAAAGCGTAAAATCTATACTAAAATCGCTAAAGGTGTGAAATCTCATATACGGCTCATTTGCTATTAATTCCGAGGCAATTTCTTGCATTACTTCTTTGGCAACTTCTACAGTTACCCTTTCCACTAACTCCAAGTCACTATCGTAACTGACACCTACATTTATTGTTAAAGTTATTTCCTTTGCAGGTAGATGATAATTGGTGAAAATTGACGAACCTAGCTTAGAATTGGGGACAATTATCACATTATTAGAAATTTCTTTGATGCTAGTATTCCGCCAGCTAATATCCAGAACATAACCCTCATGACCTCCATCCAACTTTACATAATCCCCAGTTCTTACTTGCTGAGAAACAATTAGGTAAAAGCCAGAAAACAAATTTGCTAATGTGTCTTGTAGTGCTAAACCTACCGCTAAACCACCAATTCCTAAAGTTGTGATTATCGGTGTAATTTGAATACCTAGGGTTTGCAGTAGGATTAAAGTACCCAAAATTAAAACCCCAGTTTTAGCCAGGTTAGAAATTAGTGATGCTGAAATCCCTTCCGCGCGGTGAATAAATAAATTCACAAAACCAGCCGTCAGCCTAGCCAAGACTAACGTCACTGAATACAGCAAAATAATAGTCAGAACCTTTTGCAGAACTTGGGCAATATCTGGCTTGAGGGGAGAACTGAGAATTGCCCAGAAAAAACCAGCAACCACAAACCAAATAAAAGTCATGCGGTGCAGGGAATGAAATATAATTTCACTACCAGGAATTTGTTGTTTAGCAACAAATAATTTCAGCTTTTTGAAGATTAGCTTTTCGCCAATTACCCCAGCCAGTAAGCCAGCCAGGATAAATCCAGCAGGTAAAATCCATTGAATCATAGTAAATTTTTGATAGGGGATTATTAAGTTATGGTACTCAACAGCAGTGAATCATGCTGGCTAAATTTTACCTCGTTATAGGAATCCTAAATGAGTTATAAACATCTCTTCTTTCTCTAACTCTGCGACCTCTGCGTCTCTGCGGTTTGTTTAAATAAAACTGATTACAAATAAAATAGGATTTCTATAGCAGTCAAGGTATCTTTGAGAATTACTCAGAATCAAGGTAAATTTTACTTCTAGCCATAGCGTCATATCCGGTAAAGTGAGAATATAGTTTTTACCAAAAAATTGTATGCATACTAGGGATTTATCAAGAAAATTATTTGCCAGGGTAGGGGCAGTAAATCTACCTGGATAATTAGTTGCTTTGGCGACTGAATAAAAATATATAAATTAGTTTCCAGTTTAAACAAATCCTGGGTGAGTCTGATTTGTCAACTCAACCTTAGTTATTAATGACTTGTAAATCTTTTAGCGTTAGAAATGGATTTGCCAATTATTTACCATCCAGATTATATTGCCCCACTACCAGAAGGGCATCGCTTCCCGATGTCCAAGTTTCGACAACTCTATGAATTGCTGTTAGCTGATGGAGTGGCCCATCAAGAACAATTTTATGCCCCTGAACGCCCAACCCAAGATTTGATTGAGTTAGTTCACACGCCAAACTATGTTCAAGCTTATTGTGAGGGAACCCTAGAACCTAAAGCACAGCGGCGGATTGGGTTACCTTGGAGTCCAGCCCTGGTAAATCGTACCTGTGTAGCGGTTGGTGGTACAATACTGACTGCCAAGCTAGCTCTAAGTCAGGGTTTAGCTTGCAATACTGCTGGTGGGACTCATCATGCCTTTCCCAGTTATGGATCTGGTTTTTGTATTTTCAACGATTTAGCGATCGCCTCCCGCGTTTTGCAACAACTGGGAATAGTCCAGAAAATCTTGATTGTAGACTTAGATGTTCATCAAGGGGACGGTACAGCTTTTATTTTCCAAGATGACAAAAGTGTTTTCACCTTCTCAATGCACTGCGAAGTAAATTTTCCCGGCACCAAGCAAAACAGCGATCTCGATGTTCCCCTCACAGAAGGCATGGAAGACGACGCCTATTTGCAAACTTTAGCGAAATACTTACCAGATTTATTGTCTGATGTCAAGCCAGATTTAGTAATTTATGATGCAGGGGTTGATCCACACATAGGCGATCGCCTCGGCAAATTAGCCCTCACCGACACAGGCATTTTCCGCCGGGAAATGCAGGTTCTCACTACCTGTGTGAGTGCCGGATATGCCGTAGCTTGCGTCATCGGTGGCGGTTATGCTGAAGAGATGAAATCCCTCGTCTGGCGTCACTCCCTACTACATCGCGCCGCCAGTCAGGTTTATCAGCAATATAGACTTTAGAGAAAACGTTGTGGACAGCAGTGGATGAACAACACCAAAGTCAGAATCTCCGAACTATCAAAAGAACTAAACTTAGACACCAAAGAACTATTAGCAATTTGCGATCAACTAAACATAGCAGTCAAAACTCAACGCAGCACCATCTCAGAATCTGAAGCAGAAAATATTCGTATAGCAACCAAGCAACCAGCAAATACTAAAAACATGAAAATAGATTCTGAAGATTGGGGCTATATGTTCGTAGGGGCGACAATTGACCGATTAATCCAGAATTTAGAAGGCGAAACAGCCCTGAAATCATATCCCGAATTTCGAGAACGGCGAGAGCGTGCCCACGAGTTAATGTTTGAATGTGTCGGTCAAAAACCTGGCATTTTCTATGTGCGTCGCCAGGGTTCTGGAAAAGAACCAGGGGAAGAAATTTGGAATTTAACAATAGCCACAGACAGAGATGATTTTCAACTACCCCCAAGACTGAAGGAATTAAGAAAAACCTTAGGATTCACAGTAGCTGTAAACAAAAATGGACAACCCGGTTTAAAACTCCTCTCGGCTCATTTACTCCAAACCTCACGTGGTAATGCTGATGCCTATGCCCTAGCTTATCGGATGCGCCTTTTACCTAATCATCATCATCAAATCGGCATTCCAGCAAAAGCATTAGCACGCATAGCCACCATGCCAGTCTGCGGTAATCATGTACCAACAGAAGATCAGTTACAAGCTTGGAAAGGCTTTTTGCAAATTGAAGAAAAAATTGCTAAAGCCCGCCAATTTTGTGTATCTTACATCAGCTATAAACACGACTTTAAAAGGCAGATTAGTTTTGAAATTAATGTCACCTCCGCCACCCTTGACGGTAACGATGAAAATTTATTAGAAGTAGCGAACTTCTGGGAACGAGCAAAACGCACAAGAAACGAAGACATAAAGCTATTCGAGACTGCTCCCAAAGGCAAAGACTGGCAGAACGCCCGCCAAATAGGCACTATTGAAGAAGTAGACCCCAAGCGTTCCATCATCCGCGTCAGGCTAGAACGGGAATTAGCTGACTACATAGCAACAGAACGTTATCAGCTACCAACCACCGGATTTTTATTTTTCGAGGCTGTTGGTGAAATTAAACAAATTCAGCGTAAGAAAAAAGCCTTAGACGACTTAAATAATGGTCGCACTCAAAACCCTTATTTAGGTAACTTCTTATTTGATGCTTCCCAAGCCAGACGAATCAAAAAAATTGTTGAACTTCAACCAGAAGATTTATTATTATCCTCCGCTAACCCCGGTCAAAAAGCAGCAGTTGAGAAAGTACTAGCAGCAGAAGATTTAGTTCTTATTCAAGGGCCACCAGGTACAGGTAAAACTACCGTAATAGCCGAGATTTGTTATCAAATAGCCCGTCAGGGTGGACGCACCTTAATCGCCTCACAAGCCAATTTAGCAGTCGATAACGCCCTGAGTCGATTAGTTCATAACCCAGTGATTCGGGCTGTACGCAAGGGAAGAGCCGAAAAAGTTGGGGAAGAAGGACAGCCATTTTTAGAAGATCAAGTAATAGGCAGATGGCTAGAAAATACCGCGACTGACTGCGAAGATAGTCTCAGCCAACGCCGCGAAAATATCCAGATTTTCAGTCAATTACTGGCATCGACACCAAGATTCACAGATTACTTTCAAGCAGAGGAAGAATTCACTCAACAACAAAATAAATTAAAGAAAAATAAGTTAAAGCTAGAGACAAACTGTAAAATTGAAGAAAAAGCTTACAGCGAATTAGCAGCCCAACAGAACGAGGTTGAATCCCTAATTACAAATTTGCAAAATTTGCTAAAAACTGCACCAAATGTAAACTGGGAATCTCCAGAAGTTAAAAACTTTTTACCCCGTCTTCAACCATATACAGAAGGCAATAATCAAGTAGAAAAATTTTGGGAAAATGTTCATCAAGCCATTAAGTATACTGATGAACTTGGCTTTGTTCGTCCTGCCTGTGGTGTATTTGGGTTAGCAGTTTGGTTGAGTGAGACTGTAGCAACAGAAATTTCTCAATTTATAACCGCTCTTACTTCTGCTCAAAATGCGACTGAAGCCATGTCTGAAGTTGCCGCATTGGTACAAGTTTTTAAACAGCATTCTACCTCTTTAAATCAGCTACAAGCAAATTATCAGCCAATTCTGAATAAACAGCAAAACCTACAGCAAACAATCCAGATTTGGGAAAACCGCAAACGAGAAATTGATTATATTATCTCAGCAGTTTTAGAATGGAAGTCTACAGCATCTTCTCATCTGTATCAAGTTTTAAAAGATTGTCAACAATCTAATTTACCATTAACAGAAAACCTGGTGGATTTACCAGTGGGGCTATTAATGTTTGCCAATACATTAAAATTGCCAATTTTGCCCAAAGGTTACACCATAAATCTGCCAGAATGGGAGCTATTGACAAAGGCAATCTCTTATGAAATGGAGGGAGGTTTTACTGACAGACGGGGTAAGCAGCATAATTTTAGTTATTTTTTACAACAAAATTTTAGTCAGATTCCAATGGTGCTAGGAAAAAGCGATCGCACTCAATGGAAAGAAATTGCTCAACAGTTTAGCAATTATCAACTACTCACCCCAAAACAGCGAAAATTACTAGTTGAGAATACCCAGCTTTTTTTAGTGAGAATACAGAAAACTTACAGTGCAGCTTATGAATGGAATAACATCGACTCTACCCTCACACGAATTACACAAGAATTAGTAGAAACCATCCTGGCAAATGCGCGTCAATGCGTTTTAAAAATCAAAACTGAAACAGAACAACAGCTTCAAAATCTGCAACGACAATTAGATGAATTTCAGAAAAATGAAATCATCCAACAGCAAATATTTAGTATTCAACATCAAATAGAAAAAGTCCAGCAAGATGCTAGTGTGAAACTGGAACAAGTTATTAATATCTTGCAAAAACTTAGCCAAGAGCAAAACATACCCGCTCAATTACGCATTCTCACCGAAGAATATCTCGCAACTCAATCAAAAATTTGGGAACAACCTGAAGAATTTTCAAAGCAAATCCATTCTTGGGAAATTGGCATCAGTCAGCTTGAAACCTTGATTTCATCATTAGATTCTTTTGCTGTGCTAGAGACGATTAAAAATTGTTTAAATGAGCATCTATCAAAGCTAAAACAAGAAACTACAAGTTCTCTACAGCAACTTGAAATAATCCAAATTAAAATAAGTGAATTAGCACAAAAATTAAAACTCCAGCCATCAGAAAAATTAATAGAAGAAAGAAACTGGTGGCTGACAGAATGGCAAAGGATACCTGATAAATTTAAACCAGATATTTCTGATGATGACTTATTTAATCTGAAACTTTTACGCAGCATTAAAAATCAGTTCGATTCTTGCCAAAAGCAAATGGAAGAAGAAGAAACTTATCTCAATAGATATCAGCACTTTGTCCAAGATTGGATTGCTAAACTCCGTAATCCTTCAGAACGAGATCAGCAAGATTTAAGGCGAATTTATCTAGATAATGCTAATGTCGTAGGTATCACTTGCGTTCAAGCTGCAAATTATAATTTCTCTGAAGAATTCAAATATTTTGATGTCGTCATCATTGATGAAGTCAGTAAATGTACTCCACCAGAGTTATTAATCCCTGCCTTAAAAGGCAAAAAGTTAGTTATGGTAGGAGATCATCGACAGTTACCACCTATGGTTGATACGAGAACTTTAGAAGAACTTGCTCAAGAAATTGGTAGCGGCAGAGAAGAACTGAAATTTTTAGAAGAATCTCTATTTAAAATCCAGTTTGAAACTGCTGATGAAAGCATCAAGCAAATGCTAACTACACAATATCGAATGCACCCGTTTATTATGGGTGCAATCAATCAATTTTATAATGGTAAACTAAAATGTGGCATTTTGGAGCCTGACAGCAAACGCGCTCATCATCTAGCCGGGAAAATTATCCAAGAACATCACCATATTAATTGGGTGAAAATGCCTGGAGGAAAAGAATTTCAAGAGCAAAGAGAGGGAACTTCGTTCTTTAATATTCAAGAAATTGATGTTATTGAACGTCTCTGTCAGCAATTTGAGAATACTTGGAGTTCTAGAGTTGCTAATGGTGAATCACTAAAAGAAATCGCCGTGATTACATTTTATGGTTCTCAATTGAGAAAAATTGATGAACGTCTGCAATCGGAAATGTTCCCTTCATTGCAAATTCGTACTGGCACAGTTGACCAATTTCAAGGTATGGAAAGACCTGTTGTAATTGTGAGTATGGTTCGCAATAATAGTCAGGGAGATGTGGGATTTGCTAAAAAGCCGGAACGGGTTAACGTTGCCTTTTCTCGCGCTCAAGAATTACTAATAATTGTCGGTTGTCACGATTTATTTACCTGTAAACCAGGCATAGCCGGCAGTATGTACTCTGAAGTTGCAAACATTGTTAGTCGTCATGGAGGGTTCATTGATGTTTCTCGCGTCTGCAACTAAACCTATTGATGATGTTCTCAAAAATGCGGTGGAGAAAATTGAAGCGCAAAGTTCTAGTTTGTCGGTTTTAGCAGCGCGTCAATTTCGCTATAATTTGCGTCAAAATGCTGTTGAGTTAAATATTAAAGAACCGCGTCAATTTAATGTCCTGGAAGAATTTATTATCCGGGCTGGTATTGAATTTGAACCGCCACCTACAGCGGATGAATTAGCGTCTGTACTTGGGCTGGATTCGGTATTTGTCAAAAGTACGATCGCCACTCTCCAGACTTTACAAACTTTAGCAGTAGCATCTCCAATTACAGTCACTTCTGAAGGGCGATCATTTTATGAAAAAGGTACTGTACCTCAGCCACCATACTCTGTACAAGTTTATGCTATTACTGACCCCTTAGGCGGAAATATCAGTTTTCAGTCTGAATCTTTAAATGATGCCACAGTAAATTTGCCTGATTTGGCAAAATATGTAACTATTAATCATAAAATTTCTGATATCTCTTCTTTATCGCTTGAGGTATTACAGCAAAAACTTCTGGAATCAGATTTAGGATTACATCTGCCAGAAGAGGGGAAAGTTGTTACTTCTTTTCGGGTATTAGCTCCGACTCAAACTATTTGGAAAACCATCTCGCTTTTTGTTATTTTTGATGCCCTTGAAGATAAGTTGAGCATTCAACTAAGACAAGGTAAGCGAATTTTAGAGGAGGCATCAAACTGGCTAGAAGGGCTGCAAAATGAAGGTAAAATTTCTTTGCAAGCATTGTGTGAATTGTCAAATGAAACCATCAACTTTGAGCGTGAGGCGATTCTTAATCAAAAAAATGCTGAAATAGAATCAAGACTCGAAAAGGTTCGCCAAATAGCGGTAGAAACTACACAGGATAATTTACCAGTAACAGGTACGGCGGTGCAGTTACGTGATGGACAAATTGCTGAAGCTTTTTTAGAAGTTTTAAATTCGGCTAAACATCAGATTCTGATTTATTCTCCTTGGGTGAGTCAAGCTGTTGTAGATGACAAATTTTTAGCTTTGCTACAGCAATTGGTTAATCGTGGGGTGGGGATTTTGATTGGACATGGAATTGCACGACGACAAGAAGATGAAGCAAGACCAATTCCACCAGAAATAGAGGCAAAATTGAAAGCAGTAAAAACACCTGAGGGTTTACCTGGTGTACAGGTTTTCTGGTTGGGAGATTCCCATGTTAAAGAAGTCATAGTTGATCAAAGAATCCACCTCTGCGGTTCTCATAACTGGCTTTCCTATCGCGGTGACTATTTACCGCGAGGTGAGTCAGTTTATCAAGTTACAATTGCTGATCAAGTCCAGGAAGCATATCAATTTCTCGCTGAACGCTGCCAAAATCACGCCCAGAAATTATGGTCAAATGCTGTAGAAAGCGGCGATTTTCAACTGGCTGTGGAGACTCTTTGCATTTGGGGTGCTCTGGGTATGGAAGATGTCGCACTTACAGCGATACAGCAGCATAACTGGCTAGAACTTTTGCCTGTGTGGCTCAATGTGGTGCTTCAGGGGTTAAGGTCGAATAATATACCTGCTGATTCCGCAAGTTTAAAAACAGCGCTTTCGTTGCTGAGTCAGGTTGGAGATGAAGCGGCTTTTATTGAGCCATTGCGGCGGGGGTGGCGTCAAGTTATGAGTACGATGGCGATGATCGCCATTAACAATCGTGAAACTGCTCTAAATTTACTCAGCAATGAAGTATGGGTGCAATTTCTCCGTCTCAATATTGCCCAAGAGAGTGATTCACCCGATAAATTTATATCATCGCCTCCTGCACCTCAAAAGCCAGAGAAGAAGGGAACCGGGACAAAAAAACGGGGCGGTGACTAATAATTCTAGTACTTACACAATAACTCTCTCAAAACTTCTTCCTTTGCGTCCTTTGCGCCCTTTGCGGTTCGTTAATGATTTTGTCTAAGTCCTAGATTCTTAACTTGTTATCCACTTAAATATAGATGCAAAAATCCGTCACATTCGATACAATTTATTAGCCCAAGAGCGCCGAGGAGAAGAACGTGGTCTTAACAAAAGGCTTTGAGATCGAGATGTATACTGGCACGCCTCAAGGAGAAATCG
The DNA here is from genome assembly GCF_014697195.1 of Cylindrospermum sp. FACHB-282. Classification (GTDB taxonomy): domain Bacteria; phylum Cyanobacteriota; class Cyanobacteriia; order Cyanobacteriales; family Nostocaceae; genus Cylindrospermum. The sequence goes on from NZ_JACJRJ010000070.1 coordinate 18,822, forward strand.
TCGGTCTCTCCGATAAAATTATCGCGGCGTTGGATGGATTTATGCGGGAGCCAGATAGCCGTAACGTAGAATACATAACCAGTCCATCCAGTAGTTATGAAAATCAATTGTGTGGCTTGCTGCGTCCCCGGCGGACTTTGCGAAACTATCTCCAACGCTTGGGCGATTATACTTTGATACCGGGGAGTACTCTGTCTTTGGGTGGGAGCGATCGCTTTTTCCGTTCCGATCCGACTAATATCTATCACGACTACATTGAGCAAAGCTACGGAACAAAGGTAGTCACCGCCAGCGTCCATATTAATATTGGCATCAGCGACCCAGAAGTATTAATGCGGGCTTGTCGGGTAATTCGTTTGGAAGCACCTTTATTCCTCGCCCTCAGCGCCTCATCGCCCTTCCTAGATGGCAAAGCTACCGGCTATCACTCTACCCGTTGGGGTCTTTTCCCCCAAACACCCTCCCGTGTGCCATTATTTGCCAGTCATGCCGATCATATTCAATGGGTGGAAGCACAACTGGCTGCGGGTACAATGCAAAATGTGCGGCATTTGTGGTCATCGGTGCGACCAAATGGCGATCGCCGTCCTGATGATTTGAATCGTCTGGAACTAAGAATTTGTGATTTAGTCACAGATCCTATTGCTTTGTTAGCGATTACCGCCTTGCTAGAAGCCCGATTGTTACAGATCATTGACAACCCCAACATCGATCCCTTAACCCAAAGCAGCTTCTCCCCAGAAGAACTGATTACTTTGACGGCTAGCAACGAAGCAGCAGCGGCTACTGCTAGTCTCGATGCTCAGTTACAGCATTGGCAAGATGGTAGAAGTGTGATCGCCAGAGATTGGATTGGGGAACTTTATCAAGATGTTTGGGCGATCGCCAAACAACAAGGCTTTAGCTGTTTTCTTTCTCCTTTACAGAAAATTCTCCGGGAAGGCAATCAAGCTCAACAGTGGTTACAGTTGCACACCATCGGTTTTGACACCCAGCGCGTCATCACCCAAGCTATTATTGCCGCACAAGAACGGGAAATAGAACTAGAAGACAAGTTGTGTTCGTCTTTATTGGCATAAGACCATAACCGCCGTCTTTCTTTAAATGTTAAATTTTTCTAGAGACGTAATTAAGCAAAAATACTCTCAAATATTGTGGTGAGGGTATTTTTGCTTAGTTTAAAAAATCTAATGTATAGCATTTGCTTGACAGTTATTAATAAAACCTATGAATAGCCTCTATCCGTGGGTAGATTTTGCCACTACGATTTAGATTGTTTTATCACATACATAATTTCTACTTACCATGGCTCAGGTAGTTTTAGTCAACCCACAAATTCCTCCTAATACTGGCAATATCGCTCGTACCTGCGCGGCTACAGGTACAGAGTTACATTTGGTGGGCCCTTTGGGGTTTGAAATTAGCGATCGCTACCTCAAAAGAGCGGGTTTAGATTACTGGCCTTATGTCAAGCTGCACTATCACGAATCCCTAGAAGCCTTTAAAAACATCCATCACCAGCGCGGCGGTAGATGGTTAGGCTTCACCGTCGGCGGCAGTCGTAATTATGCTAGCTTTCAGTTTCAAGCTGATGATTGGCTACTGTTTGGCAGCGAAACCACAGGTTTACCAACAACCTTGCTGGCAGCTTGCGACAGTACCCTCTATATTCCTATGGCTGAACCAGGGGTTCGCAGCTTGAATCTGTCAGTAAGTGTGGCTGTAGGCTTGTTTGAAGCCCGTCGTCAGTTAGGTTATTTACAAGGATAGCCTAAGTAATTTAGGTATAAAGCCTGGAAAAAAGCCCTGATAATATCAATTTAACAGGGAAAATTTCCCATAATTTTTCCCAGAAATTCACAGACAAAAATGTTACTTAATATACTATGAGTTTCGATAATTCACAATTTTTAGGTAAAAAATACTTACTAGCCTGTCCAGGCTAATATAAGAAATTTGTATATAAAGTACGAGACCTTTTCAAATTTAAATGATAGATTTTGATGAATTTAAATTGTTTCTAGCAAAAAAGAAAATTGCTAAAAGCCTTTTTGGTAAAGCATTAAGGCTATCTTTAGTCAATTAGCACTAAAAAAGAGTGCAAAAGTAGCTGGAAATTGATACGGTTGTTTTTTAGGGAATAATCAACGTAAAGTCTCGTGTTAGTAAGACTGATTGCGTAAAAATATCTTGAAGATATCTACAGCAGGGATCATTACTTTTCCAGAAGTTTGAGCGACTTAATTGCTAGCAGTGAGAGTAGACTTGGCAAAGCTATACATCAAATTTGTCCAACTCCCCACTCTGAAAGCAAAACAGGCGTAGACAACTAACTGTTAAGAGTAAAAATCCCTAGGTTGTGAGGAGTGATTGAGACAGGTATGCACAGAAAATTTAAGATTTACTAACGGGTGTAAACTTGTTTAAATCAGAGAAGCAGGTTAATCTTGCGTAAGCATCTCTGGTGAGTGTGATCTTGATCTATAGTTCGATGTGATCTAAATAATTGACTAGAATCAAACTGATAAATCGAGATCAGTTAAGCGCTAGTGATCATAGGAGGTCGTCTTTGAAACGAGCATTGAAAAAGAGAGTGAAGGCTGTGTTGAAAAATAACCCCAGCAATGATGAGGCCCCGGTAGAGCATTTAAATGTGATTAATCCCAAAGTAAACCGCCGGGCGCGAACCCAAGCCGCGATGATTGGCTTGGCAATCTCAATGGGAGCAACCAGCCTTTTGGTGACTCGACAAAGCGATCAAGCCCAAGCAGCAGACCCCGTAGGCAGTCAAAAGGCAGCCTCAACAATTCCTGCCGCAACTGAGCCTGAGGTGAAATTTGCCACCACCAAGCTGGAATCAAGCGCCGTTTCATCAGCGAGCGTGCCTGAAAATCCTGTCATAGTGGAACCAACGGCAGTTTCACAAGTGCCTGGGCTTGAAGCTAAATGGCAAATTGCCGCCAATGGTATGGCTGTGCAAGTTCCTGCATCAGAAGCAATTTCCCGATTAAAAGTAGCTGACAAGAATGCTGTCTACTTACAGCCCCAAGTGCCACAAGGACTGAACAATACTATAGTTCAGGGCACAATACCAACAACCAACAATCTGTCTGAGAAATTACAACAATTTTCTAGCCCCAAGGTTGTTGCTGGTGATAAAACTACATCCCTGACTGTGGAAGCAGCGAACACAGCCAGTAGTGAAGTTAATGCACAACTGAAGGCACAGCAAGAGTTCGCCCTGAATCGCTTACAGGAAAAATCGAACCGTTTAAGAAATAGCTTGGCTCAGTTGCAGTCTGGGGAGACTAAAAACTTATCACAACCTGGTATTGGATTGGCACAGCCGAAGACTGTAGTCAAAAACGCTGTAATAGCACAGCCAGAATCTATTACTGATGGCAGCAAATCCAGCCTGATATCCAGGTTAAAACAGAACCAAGAAACGAGTGCGGCGATGCAGCAATTACCAACGCTAGCACCAGCTACACCAAAAGTTGCCCCATCATCGGCTCCCACAGCCTACGAAGTTAAGCCTGGAGATACCTTAGCAGCGATCGCTAAAAATTACGGTACTTCAGTCTCAGAACTAATTAAGTCCAATAATCTGGACAACCCCAATCAACTGCAAATCAACCAAAAACTGATTATTCCTGTTGCTGGGTTAGAACGTAGCACTGTCAAAGAGCCAACAGTAGCGATTAAGCCCACCGTTGTCCAGTCTAACGGTACTTGGACTGTAGCCACTCCCTCTATCAATGCAAATGCGGCTAGTGTCAGCGCTAATCAACCTGTTGCTTCACAGTTACCAGTTATTGCCAACAACAGCAATGTTACCGTCCCTACACAAGTAGCTGCAAATAATCAGATTCAGGTAAATACTGCTACTGCGATTCGGGCGATCGCACCAGAAACAGCCCCCACCCCTGATAACTCCTATGGTGTCGGCGGTGATACCCCAGTACCAAAGGCGTTTACCGAATATCAGCTGGCTCAGAAACCAACTCAAAAGGTAGCCCAGGGAAAAAGTAATGAGCGGCTCCGCAGCTTACAAGCAGAAATTGAGAGATTGCGGCAGAAATACCGCGCTCAACAGTCTGGTATAGCCACACCAGAAGTAACGGAAATCGGTACTGCTGCAAACGATAGTGATAGTGTAGCAATCCAGATTCCTGTTGTGAGAACCAGTAATTTCACGGAATCCCGACCATTCACCCAACGGAATGCGGTGCAGATTCCCGTTCCGCAACCGATTCTGCCCACCTATAGCGCTCAACCAATGAAGCCGCTATTCCGTGCTACTCAACCCACCAACGAGCCAATCAACCCAGAGTTTCTGCCAAATCAAGCAGCTTCTGGGTGGACTCCCTACCGCAACCCCTCTCGCCCCAGGTTAGCAACACCTCCTAGGGGTGTAAACGCTGCTGATTCCCTAGGAAAAATGCGGGGAACAACTGTTTCTCCACAGTTACCACCTTTGGCAGCAGTTGATCAATACCTCCCCAGAGCGATTGACCCAGCGGCTACACCCAACCCCTCTAGCTTCTCCACCGCTTACATTTGGCCAGCAAAAGGTGTTCTCACCTCTGGCTATGGCTGGCGCTGGGGCAGAATGCACAAGGGTATTGATATTGCTAACTCCACTGGTACACCTATTTATGCAGCCTCTGAGGGTGTAGTAGAAAAAGCCGGCTGGAACAACGGTGGCTACGGCAACCTCGTTGATATCCGCCATCCTGACGGCAGCTTGACTCGCTACGGCCACAACAGCCGAATTTTGGTGCAAGTAGGTCAACAGGTGCAGCAAGGACAAACAATTGCTGCCATGGGTAGCACTGGCTTCAGCACTGGGCCCCACACCCACTTTGAAGTCCATCCAGCAGGCAAGAAGGCGGTTAACCCCATCGCCTTCCTGCCTGCTCGCCTGTAATTTCTATCTGTTGACAACTTAATAATTGTCTTGTTCTTTGAGGGAGTTTATCTCCCTCTTTTATTTTATTTAGACAAAAATTTTGGACTTGGGAATTGCCACCGCCAAATTTGTATGCTATCTTAATAGAAGTTGATAAAACAACATGGCTCAGTAGCTCAGTTGGTTAGAGTACGGGACTCATAAGCCTGGGGTCGTCAGTTCAAATCTGACCTGAGCCATTTAAAAAATTCAGTCTTAGCAAAGATTCAAGCCGATAGTCAAAGTTTTATAGACTATATGGCTTTTTGTTGTAAATACCTTAATCCTACAGGTAGAGATGTTGTATGCAACGTCTCTACAGGTTGGAATGGTCTTTATAAATTAGTAGATTTATTGACGATAACTTCCAACTCATTCTGCACGCGCTCAAGTTCTTGGCGTTTTTGATAAATAAATACCTTTTCAGTCTCGCGTTGTTCTAAAGTTTCTTGGTGGACTTTTTCTTGTTTTTCTATCAAGATTTCATACAATGAAATTGCTTCTTTAATCACTTTACTAGCTGCTTCAAAGCGATTATCGAAAACTGTGTTAATAATTTCTTGGGTTGTTTGATAAACTTTATTCTGCGATTGTTCACGAAATTTTTTCAGTCCTGTTTGACAAATTGTTGTCTTGATTTTGGTATGTATCCCATCTATATCTAGCATACCTAAGCCAAGTGAACTAGCAATTGCAGCAGCAACAGCAGCAACAGTAATTACAATAAATCCAATCCCTGTAAAAAATATTAATGCAGCAGCTAAAGCACCACCTATTCCTAAACCTCCACCTATTCCTCCAAAACCCATAAAGTCAGCATTTAAACCTGTGATAGAGATATTAATTTGCTTGCTAAAATTAGTTTTTATTTGTTGATCTAGCTTGTGAAATTCCCCTTCAATTTTATCTAATTCATAGGTTATATAGGCACTTAACGATTCAAGAGATTTTTGCAAAATTTGTTCTTTTAATATTTGATTTCCCCATACATCTATATCTCTCATTAATTCGTTTGTAAATTGATTGGTATAATCTTTAATAAGTTTGTCTTGACTAAATACTGGACTATGTGTAGAAGACCATTGCTTGCTTTTTTCAAGTATGCGTCTTTCTAATCCTTGATTCCATTCATCCCAAGATTTCTTAGCCTGTTCAATAACAGGTTTTCTCTTTTCTTCTACTAAATTAAAAATTCTGATATCACAGCCACTAGCATCACCTATTTTTTCCAATATTTCTAGCTTTTGAGCTTCGGAAATTTGAATTTTACCTTCTAAAGTTTGCTCAGATTGAGATAGACCATTTAAAGCTTTTTGAATTACTCTATTTATTTGCTCAACAGATTGCTGAATTTTTACCTTTCCACTTTCAAGAGTTAGAAATATTTCAAGGGATTGAGTAAAAAGTTGGAAAGATTTTAAATACTCATCTTCAACTCCCTTTAACATTGCATCTAACGCAGCTTGAGCAGAAATAAAATGAACACGGTTCTCACCTGAAACTATAGGATTTTGACCACTCACAAACCTTTCAATTCTCTGTTTTACTTGCTCAATGCCTTTTTCTGTTCGCACTAAATCCATAAAATTACCTACTACAAAAAGATTATGAGCAGGTTCATTTTGTTTGCCATAATTTAGTTTGGTTTTCAAGTCTTGAAGTAGTTCACGTTCTCCCTGAGTTAAAGAACGAGAAGCGTTAGTTAAGAAAATAGCTGCATCAGTATCTTGAAGAATTTTTTGAGTAATTATAGTTCGGTCTATTTGTTCGTTTAATCCTGGTGAATCTATAATTTCGGCTCTTCAGTACTTGTTATGCCAAAATAATAAGCTAAACCCAATTTAATAAACATCTAACTCTAAAGTTTTCAAAATTTCTAAATCCATAACCAGAACGTTTAATCAGCTTA
>NZ_JACJRJ010000071.1 GCF_014697195.1 Cylindrospermum sp. FACHB-282
TCAGAAAAGCAATCCCTAATGCTTTTGCAGATGGGATACAGGGGATTGTAGTTTCCCCAGTAAAGGTAACACTTTCAAAGTAAAAGATATTTGTCTATATTTTTTACAACTATACTATTAGACAAATACCTCTTAACCATTTAGAAATCAGAAATAATATTCAGATAAAGGGTATGGGATCTTAAAATTGGCGATTGAGGGTTGGATAGCTTTGCAGATTCTTCCACCAGTATCCAGCACCTAGTGCCTATACAACCAGTCCCCTTGATCAATTAGCAGCCAGGGGTGGTTGGAAACCAGAGTCAGCTTTTGCTCTGCTGACCCAATAATCAGATAGGTTCTGCTACGCTTGTTGGTACTCACACTCGCCAGATTACTGCCAACTTTTTTTTATTTAAGATACCGCTCACCTCTCTACCCTCAAACCAGGGATAACTTTCAACTTGATCAACTCAGCAGGGTGGATTTATGAAAGAGCTACTCCTAGCCACTTTGAGGAGTGCAGCCTCCAAAACCCCAAACAAAGTTTTACACTTTGTATGATTCACGATCAACAGCGAATTGAAAATTTTGTACTGAGTTGCTGTTCAAAGATAATAACTGAAGTATAGGAAAGTGCATAGTCACCCACACTTGACACCCCATAACCCAGAGGCTATTTTTGGCGGCAATTTAGGATCACCAAGAGCTGCATCTTCTAGAGGGCTGAGATTTTTCATCCAGGTTAGATGGTGTTTGAGGATACTTGAGAAGATTTTCATTAAATAAAATTAATCATAAACTAGCCTTGACATCCTGGTTCTTTCACCCATATTACCAACAGCCAGTCGCGAATGCTGCCGATCAAACTTCTTGGCAATTCCAAGTCCGTGCGGCTACACCTGCTGATTTTACTGGTATTGCCCAAATCATTGCCGAAAGCTTTCACTCTCAAAAGGGTTTATGGGGATGGGCTTTCCCGTTGCTACGTTTGGGTATTTACGAAGACTTAAGGCATCGTTTAGCCTCACCTTCACCCCATCACGTTTGTTTGGTTGCCGTTGATGCTACGGCTGCTGGGGCTAATAATGTTGTGGGGACTGTAGAACTGGGTGTACGTTTTAGTGATTCGTGGACACATATTAGTAGGAGTTTTTCTTACCTATCTAATTTAGCTGTTCACCCAAAATACCGTAGGCATGGTGTGGCTTCTGGTTTACTGATTAGCTGTGAACAAGTCTCACTGGATTGGGGATTTCAAGATTTATATCTCCACGTTTTGGAAAATAATCATCAGGCACGACAACTTTATTTCAAGCTGGGATATCGGGTGCATAAAGTCGAATCTCATTGGAATCCATTTCTCCTTAGCCGCTCACGGCAAATATTTTTGCACAAGCATCTGAATACTAACTCAAATATGTGACCTACTCCCAGTCGGCTTCGGTACAAACATTGTTCGAGGAAGGGAATTTATCTCTGAGGTCTTCTCAATCTCCAGCACTGCCCGTATCCCTTGGGAAAAACCTGCCCAAAATTGGCGGTTCCAACGCAAGGAAGGCGGCTTTTACGATCTCGTTTTCACACAATATCTTGGGTGAAGCCGCGCTGCGCACCGAGTTTACCCATCTAACGAGTAGATTTTGGCTCAGGAACCGCCAATGAAAGGATAACTTTAATGAAACCCTAGCACTTATCGCTTGCTTCAAAGGCCAACAGATGCCGGAGGCTTAAGCTTTGCTAACAGGCAACTTCTCTATAGCAATCCTATTTGGTTTGCTCCCCACCGAGAGGCTCTGATCCCCGATTTCTTGAAGAAGTCGGGGATCTTTTTGTTCGGAACTCATTTAGGATTGCTATAAGATCAGAAAAGGGTAGAGAATCACTCTGACTTATTCTCCAGCATAAATTTTGTCTAAACTTTCTTTTTTAAAGATAAAATTATTCAGCTAAAAATAATATTACGTCGAAGTTGATATTGATTAATAATAAGTTACATATTAAATTATTTATATTTAACTATTATGAACAATAATAAATATCAGTAAAGCAATAGTTAAGAAATTTTTCATCCCTCATCCTAACTTTGTATTTATAATTTCATCTTTATAAAAGCTTTAAAAAAAACCTCTCTCCATTGAAGACAAATCCAGCCAAATCCCATAAAATATGATTAAATTGCTGAACAAGACCTATTTATTTATAAGTTAGTTAAATTTGCCAGTAATGTCTTGAAATTTTCAGATAAATCAAAAACTTGATTTAATTTATTAAATAGCCATCTCCATATCCAAGTGCATAGTACTACCAAATTCGTCGGAAGTTTGAGAAAAAATGGATAGCGAAAAGCGTTGCCGCTATCAAACTGCTATGATATCAACTTATTGCTCTGACACCAGTGTTCTTGACCCTATTGTCATGCTAGATGGAACTGAGCAATCCCAAGACTCGGATATACTCACGCTTCTGCACAGTGGAAAAGTTTTCATTGTCAATAGTCGGAGGCGGAATGGGTTAATACTATTTAAACAATACCATGCAGAGTTTGCTGGGCCTGGAGCCGCGGTCGGTGGGAATTATGATTGTGATTGTCTATGGGTATTGTCTATAGGTAATTTGTCTTTATTAAATCCCGAATCTAATGAAGAGCGCCAGAAGGCTTACTTGATTAGGCGACAATGGATCAGGTTGATCAAGCAAATTACAGAAAACCCAGTGTCTGGGCAGCGAGTTCATAAAATTATCGATCAATTTGAACAATACTTTCCATCAGAAATGGTGACTCATTTACCGGATGCAGCTTTTGCGCTGTTAGTGGGTGTGCTGCCACAAACGGTTTCAATAGTACGCCGTTCGGGCAGCGAGGCTGATAGCTAGCTACGGATTTGACACAAGAGAATTGATCACACTAGTACCGCCATGAATTCAAAATTCAAAATTCTCTCATAGAGCCTACGGCAGGCTCCGCTGAAAGAGGCACAAAATTCAAAATGAATATAGTGTGAGATTTTCAGAGATTTGGGATGGGTGGTTTATTTCCGCCGACCTGTACTAGTGTTAATTAATTGGCGAATTAGTTAAAGCAGTTTGTATTCGATTTAGGGTGCGGGTATTTTCTTCGGGGGTTCCTATAGTAATTCGCAATCCGTCGCTTAGTAGTCGCACAAGAGTGCCGAGATTTCTGAGTTTTTGGTTGACCAGAGAAGCCGCGTCTTCTGGGTCAGAGCCATTTGGTTGCAGACGTAAGTAAATAAAGTTAGTAGCACTTTCTGTAATTTGGAATGCTGGGTGTGAGGATAAAGCGGTGATGAGTTTGGCTCGTTCGCTTAAGGTTTGAGGAATTGAATTTAGCAAAAGTGTGCGGTTTTGCAAAGCAACTAATGCTGCGGCGATGGAGAAGCTGGGAAGATTGTAGGGTAAGCGGACTTTTTCTAAGATCGCGATCGCATCTGGATGAGCGATACAATAACCAACACGTAGCGCTGCTAACCGAAAAGCTTTAGAAAAGGTACGTAGCACTACCCAGTTAGGATGCTGTGCTAATTCCCCGACGAGGGACATTTGGCTAAATTCAAAGTAAGCTTCATCAATGACTACCAAAATCTGCTCACTCAGACTTCTTAACCATGCCAACTCTGCCGCAGTTAAGCGATTGGCGGTGGGGGAATTGGGATGGACGACGAAAACCACCCGAATCGGGGGATTTTGAGTGGATTCTATGGCAGACTGGGCGGCTTTTAAGTCAATTTCAAAGTTGGTTGCATCTCTACCCACACTCACCACGGGTATGCCTAAAGTTTTTGCTAAAATCCCGTACATGGAAAAGGTGGGATTGGCAACGAGGATACTGCCTTCTCCCCCCAGACAGGTGGCAATTAATAAAGAGCGGATTAGTTCATCTGAACCATTGCCTACGGAAATATTAGCAGCAGTGAAAGTTGATGGCGAGAGGGCGGCTGACTCATTAACATATTCGGCGATCGCATCCTTGAGTGTTTCATGTCCACCGTCAGGATAACGATTTGTTTCGATTACTTGCTGATATGTCCAGGCTAGCTTTGCTTTTAACTCCGTTGGCAAATCATAGGGGCTTTCATTTGTATCCAGCCGGTCAAATTGCGCGGGGACTGCTTCGGCTGTATCGCTGCTGGGGTGAGGTTTGTAAGCGGTGAATTGGGCTAAATCTGACCGGATGAAGGGAAGCATAATTTTAGTCATTAGTCAAACAGGTCATTAGTCATTAGTCATTAGTCAAACAGGTCATTAGTCATTAGTCATTGGTGAGCCAGTGCGCAGAACCGTCTTGTTTCCACGCCACGTGCTTTAAGCCGGGGAACCCGTCCAACGCAGTGGCTCCCCATGAGCAACTGGCGAACCCGAAGGGTCAAACAGGTCATTAGGGCGAGTTTTATATTTTACAACTTCAAGGTAATTGGCAGAAGAGACGAATTGCCTGCCAAATTTCGGCTGTGACATTGCCTAAGGCGTGATCGCTGTCTAGTTCTATTAAATCTACCCAAGGACGCGATTGCGCAAAATCACGACTAGCGGTTATGGGGATGACTTCATCTTGCTGTCCATGGAAAATTAGGGTGGGAATGGGACGTTGCAACTCTTGCTCTGTGTATTGGGCGGCATCTGTGAGGAAATCGTAACTTAGAGGCAGCGATCGCTCTTCGCCGTAGTGGTACACCTGGAGATATTTTGACTGTTGCCAATGTTGCACCCCTACCTCCCCTAACTGGGCTAACCAATGGGATAAAAACCCAAAGGCTGGTGCTAGCAAAACAAGGCGTTGCACTTGTGGATATTGCTGGCCTAAGTGGGCGGCTGTCAAACCGCCCAAACTAGAGCCAATCAGTGTTACAGGTGCAGCATCATGACTGAATTCGGCAGCGACTTGAGTTAACTGACGAGTGATTGTCAGCCCAGAAAAATCGCCAGCATTCAGATCGGGAATTTTCAGCTTGATCTGAATTTGGGCAAAGCGATCGCCTATATCCTGCGCTTTGGTAGATTTAGGACTCGAAGCAAAGCCGTGAAGATAGATGAAGGAATTCAAAATTTTAAATTTAAACAATAGACGCGATTCATCGCTTCCATAGAAAATTTAGCGCATCGTGACAAATTCTTCAGCGGACGAGGGATGGATACCAACAGTTGAGTCGAAATCTTTTTTGGTTGCGCCCATCTTGAGAGCGATCGCCACACCTTGAATAATTTCAGCTGCGCTGTCTCCCACCATGTGAGCGCCCAAAACTTTGTCGGTGTTCCCATCCACTACTAACTTCATCATGGTTTTTTCTTGCTTACCTGCCAAAGTGTAGTACATTGGGCGGAAGCGAGTGCGATAAATAGTCACTGCATCGCCGAATTTAGCTTCTGCGGCGGTTTCCGTTAAGCCGACTGTAGCCGCTTCGGGGGTAGAAAATATGGCTGTGGGGACTGTTTCGTGACTGAATTCGCGGCGGTTGTTGCCAAATTCACTATCAGCAAAGGCGCGACCTTCACCAATGGCCACGGGAGTTAAATTTAAGCGATCTGTGACATCACCCACGGCAAAGATATGCGGTTGACAAGTTTGACTGTATTCATTCACAGCAATGGCGTCTGTAGTACTGTATCCTGGGCCTTCTACAGAACTAGGAACGCAATCAATCGCAGCATTTTCTAAACCCAACCCATCAACATTGGGAGTCCGACCGGTAGCCACTAAAAATACATCAGCGATGATCGGTTCCTGCTCTTCCCCGGATAAACTCAACTTCAGTCCAGCTTCCACCTTTTCGACTGCTGTTACCTCGGTGTTTTGGAGAATGCGAATTCCGTGATTTGTCATTCCCTCCTGAATACCTGTGCGGATATCTTCATCAAAGCCCTTTAAAATCAGGTCTCCCCGGATAATCTGTGTCACCTCACAACCCAACCCGCGCATAATACAGGCAAATTCTGTGCCGATATAACCAGCACCAATAATGGCGATATGTTTTGGTTGTGTTTTCAGATGAAAGATTTCATTAGAGCTAATGGCATATTCCATCCCTGGTAAATCCGGTTTAATCGGACGTCCACCCACAGCGATTAAAATTTTCTCCGCTGTAAATTTGTTGCCATTAACTTCTACAGTATGGGGGTCTACAAAGGCAGCGCGACCAGAAATTAATTCCACTCCTGCTTTTTCTAATAAGCTGATGTGTATTGCTGAGAGTCGCCTGACTTCCTGATCTATGGATGTGATGAAATGTTCCCAGTCCAATTCTGCATTACCGACTTTCCAACCATAGCCTGCGGCATCTTGGAATAGTGCGGGAAAGTGAGAGCCATAGACCATGAGTTTTTTGGGAACACAACCGCGAATTACACAGGTACCGCCGACTAAATCATATTCAGCGATCGCCACTTTCGCCCCGTAGCTAGCCGCCCGTTTGGAAGCCGCCAAACCCCCAGAGCCTGCACCAATAACAAATAGGTCGTAATCAAAAGTCATAAGTTTATATGTTTTTTCGCTACAAGTTGGCTGCTCTTAGGTGACACAGAAAATCTGCTTTAGTCTTTGCATAGATTTAATCTAGCGTTAGCAGCTGCTCTGGTGTTATGGGAGTTAACCACCGCCAAGATTTAACTTGCCATAATTTGGCGTTGCTGATTGAGAATATGAATTTGTTTCGCGCAGAGGCGCAAAGGCTCAAAGGTACGAAGAAAAAGAAGGGTATTTTTGGCATTTCATACTTTGATTCAGCAACGCCCATAATTTTAGTTGTTGGTATTTCCCCCGCCTGGTTCCCCGTCTGAATTGCCAGAACCAGAATTTTGATTGTTGGTATTTCCCCCGCCTGGTTCCCCGTCTGAATTGCCAGGCCCAGAATTTTGATTGTTGGTATTTCCCCCGCCTGGTTCCCCGTCTGAATTGCCAGGCCCAGAATTTTGATTGTTGGTATTTCCCCCGCCTGGTTCCCCGTCTGAATTGCCAGAACCAGAATTTTGATTGTTGGTATTTCCCCCGCCTGGTTCCCCGTCTGAATTACCAGAACCAGAATTTTGATTGTTGGTATTTCCCCCGCCTGGTTCCCCGTCTGAATTGCCAGAACCAGAATTTTGATTGTTGGTATTTCCCAGATCGGAATTTTGGTTGCTGGAATTAATACGATTCACAGATTGCTTAACAGTATCTGAAACAAGTTCTCCTGCTTCTACAAAAGAGTTGATTGGGGAATTATTGTTGATAGAGTTTACTGGGGAATTCTCTGTCATAACTCCCTGGCTAGGGAAATTTGCAGAACTAGCCCGGTTTTGTAAAAAAGATGGATTGTCAACTACTCCCTGACCGGTGATTGGCGACTGTGCTGTTAAAGCAGCAATGGTTTCAGCTTGAATACTAGCGAGGGCCGGATCTGGCGTAGACTCAAGACTTTTCTTCGTTAAATCAAGTCCCTGCACCAGATTGCTCGTTTCATAAAAAGTTCTCAGATCAAAATCGTATAAGCCCTGAAATTGACCTTTAACAACAACCATCAGCTGCCCTGCTTGTAGCACCTGATTTTGAGAAGCTTCTTTGTTTGCAACTTCAATGCCGCTATTTGTCAACGCACCGACAATCGTAGTATCTGTTTCTTTGTTGTAGCGGACAAATAAGGCTGAACCGCGAATTGCTGCTGCTGCATTCGGTGTCTGTATACGTGTTTGCCCCCTTCCGGGTGGGATCAGCAGTAGCACAGTCCCATTGGTTAGTCTAAAGTCTCGATTCTTGGGCAAAAATTGAAATAGTGCCTGTTCCCCAACCCTTGCCAAAGAGCCATCATTGAAGCGCAAGTCTGCTAGGGAAGCTCGACCGGTGGATAAACCATCTCCAGGAATCAGGGTATCTAATTTACGTGCAGGACGTTTCTGCGGTTGATTTTTGGGGATCAGTTGCACCAAGTTGCGGAGGTTCTGAATCTCCGCTTGCATCAGTGGAGTTATTGCACTTGCCCGATTTGGCCAAGGTAGAACCATCACCCCCGATAAACCAATGGCAAACAGCGTTAAAAATTTAGGAAACATAATTTCCAACCTCGGTAAACACAGATGATACTGAAATTAAAGGTTTGAGTCTCTGCTAATAGTTGCAGGAAAGTTTCATTATATTAATTTATCTAAATTTTATTGTAATCTTAATTTTAGACAGACAGAAAAATGTATCTATAAGAATATTTAAGTTTATAATTTGAAACAAAAATTGCCTGAAATTAAAGTCAGACTATTAGGTGACAAGAAATTGTTGAATAGCCAAAATAGGTGACGTTCTCGCTGATTTTAAATAAATGAGTAGAGATGGGGTCTTTCAGTTTTTTACTACCAAAAGCCTGTGAGAATATCTGTTTGCCAAATACGATTAACACCATTAAAGACGCCACCCCAGGGTTGGAAAAATTTATTATTTTCGATTTTGTTAGTTTTTACTGCTGGAAACTACTGGTGTTGGGTGGGGATACATGGGGTATGGGCGGCAAATTCAGAGAAAAGCGCGGGTCAAGGGCTACGCCCCACCGTAGACGATGATCGCCAAAATCCGGTAGTGTCACAAAAAACTTCTTCGAGATTCTTAGAGGTAACTCAGCAGTCCAGTGAGTTTCTGCCCGTATACTCAGCAATTGAGCCAAATATAGCACCAGCAACGCCACTAACTGCGAAACCAAATGCATCTTCACTAACAGATGCACTCGGCGATACTCAACAGCACAATCATCTACCACAAATAGAAATGCCGCCAAGGGATTTGCCTAAATCGTCTCTAGAACCAATAGAGCAAAGGTTGAATCCACCTCAAATAGGGGAATTTGAAAAGATAGAGAGGCTAAGGAGACGGCTACAAAAGCAAAAACAGCTATCTTCTGAATCAAATAGTAGTCAAGAACTAGGGTTGCGGATACGACGGACGGGAACACTAGCACAAGAGTCACCGACTGAATCAAATAGTAATCAGGAACTGGGGTTGCGGATACGTCCACGAACCCTAGAACAACTACCACCCCCATCAACAGAAAAACCCGTGGCTGAGTTTAAACCTATAGGCTACCTAAAGGCTAATGTCGGCTACTTCCAGACAAGTAATATTTTTTCTGCAAATGATCGTCCAATAGAGGATGGTTTGATTTTTTCGGGACTGACACTAGCCTCTGGATATTTCCCCTTGGGGGCTAAGACCTATTTAAACGGGTCGATTGATGGTAATCTGATTCGTTATATCGATCAATCAAAATACGATTATAACCAGTTGAGATTCAACCTTGGTATTTACCAGCAACTATCGCCACGAATGTATGGTGAAATTGGTTGGAGTAATCAACAGTTGTTTTTTGCTAAAAATGGCGATCGCTCTGATAGCATTCAAGCAGGCGATCGCTTTTTGAACGAAACTGCTCTGCGGTTATCTTTAGGAAGGCGCGACCCGCTAACACAAAGATTGTTTCTCGATAGCTTCTATGAATTGAGTGTAAATTTTTCTGACCCCCAAAGCCGTAGTCGGGTAGTTAATTCTGGTGGGGTTTCTTTGAGCTACTACTTACAAAAGCCCCTAAATATTGGTATTAACTACCAGCTTAACTTGTCAGACTTTACACAGCGCCAACGAGAAGACCAATTTCATCGGTTATTTGGACATTTAAATTATCGAATATCCAACTCCAGCAATCTGAATTTGCAGACTGGTGTCACATTAGGTGGTTCCACCGTGCCAAACATTGATTTTTCTGGCTGGTTCTTCAGTGCTAATTACAATTTAGAATTAGGCAGATTTTAAAAGCAATAATGCCGGAAGACTGAAGTCGCATCTACAAGGACGCGGGCTAAGTACCTAAGAATCATTGTAGGCTTTGAAAGAAGGAAATAGCCCTAATTCTCAGAGTACCAATGACCTGTTTGATCAATGACCTGTTTGACCAATGACCTGTTTGACCAATGACCTGTTTGACCAATGACTAATGACTAATAACTAATCCAATCACTCCAGCTACCAGCATAAAGTTTACCGGTGGCAATGCCAGCTAGTTCTAAAGAAAGTAAATTCACACAAGCTGTAACCCCGGAACCACAATAAACTAAAATTTCCTCGGCTGTATCTAAATTATTCCACCGACGGCGTTGTTCTGGCTGGGAAAGTAAGTAGCCTGAAGAGTCTGTGACTTCTTGCCAAGGATAGTTAACTGCACCAGGAATATGACCGGCAATTTTATCAATTGGCTCACGTTCACCGCGATAGCGATCGCTCTCTCTAGAGTCTACCAAAACAACCTCTGGGTTATCTTTGCGACTTTTAACCGCTGTAATATCTACCACCAGTTCTGTTTGGACTTGGGGGGTAAATGTAGCTATCCGAGGAGGAGAAATCAAATCTGTGACAGGATACCCAGCTTTTTGCCATCCTGCAAAGCCTCCATCCAGTACGGCTACTTGTTCATGTCTTAAATAGCGCAACAGCCACCACAGCCGAGAGGCAAAGGCAAAGCGAGAATCATCGTAAGCGACAACCAGGGTTTTTTGGAAATTCACTCCAATCGCTGCTAATTTATTAGCTAAATCATTAGGATTAGGTAAAGGATGTCTCCCCCCATGTTCTCCTACGGGACTAGATAAATCCTGGTTCAAGTCTAGATAGTAAGACCCCTGTATATGACTTGCTTGGTACTGCTGTTGTCCTAGTTGTGCATCAGCCAGAGAAAAGCGACAATCTACAATCACAACTTGTGGATCATCAAGGTTTTCAAACAGCCATTTTGGAGAAACAAAAACTTGGTTATTAGTCATTGGTCATTAGTCATTGGTCAAACAGGTCAAACAGGTCAAACAGGTCATTAGTTGAGTGTTGTTATAGCAATCCTATCTGATTTGTGAAAATATGTTGATAACAAAGTGCAAAAGAAAGGCAGGGCGTTGCCGAGCCTGTGCGTTGCCGGGGTTCCAAGAGTTGTAGGGACGGGAGTCGCAAAGAAAAGAGAAGAAAAGAGAAGAAAGAGAGAAATTCAACTTTTTATGAATGATATAGGATTGCTATAGCAAAATGTCAGATTCTGATATTTTTTTACCACAACTAACGCAAGATGGTTCTTTTACCTTCTTTTCTCAGGAGTTTGGTGAAGCCTATCACAGTCATTATGGAGCTAGACAAGAGAGTTATCTTAAATTTGCACTTCCTGCTCAAGTGACGGCAGCAGCGGAGAATGGAATAGTGCGGCTTTTGGATATTTGTTATGGTCTAGGATACAACACAGCAGCTGCTTTACAGGTAATTTGGGAAGCAAATCCCAGTTGTTATGTTGAAGTCATAGGGTTAGAACTAAATCCAGCAGTTCCCAAAGCAGCCATAAAAGAGCACATATTCCATGATTGGGATTACGAGTATCAAGAAATTTTGACTCAACTAGCTTTTAACCATCAAGTCCAAACAAATCGCTTGAAAGCAAAGTTACTAATAAGTGATGCTAGAGAATCAATTCAGCTAGTACGTCAGTCAGGTTTTCTAGCTGATGCCATTTTTCTCGACCCCTTTTCACCGCCCCAATGTCCGCAGTTATGGACTGTGGAATTTATACAACAAGTAGAAGAGTGTTTACATCAAGATGGCTTACTAGCAACTTATTCTTGTGCGGCTGCTGTACGCGCTGCGCTGTTAGCGGCTGGGTTGGTAATAGGTTCTACTACACCAATAGGTAGACGGACATCGGGGACTATAGCTGCCCATTCTAGAGATGGGGAGGTGGGGGGTTGGGGAGATGAAGAGCAAGAGATTACCCCAATTCCCCCTCTTTCGCAAAAAGAAGCCGAACATTTACAAACTCGTGCGGCCATTCCTTACCGTGATCCCGAATTGAGGGATTCAGCCGAAGTTATAATAATACGACGACAGCAAGAGCAAGAAGCCTCTGTTCTGGAACCTAGCTCCCGTTGGCAAAAAAGGTGGGCAAAAAAAACTTAAGGCATCCTCATCAGCTGAGTTATTTAATATTTTGGTCTGTGATGATTAGCTGATATGATTTGAGCCTGAATCTCAAAGTAGTAAAAGCATTCATCATTGAAATTTATTGATACCTAATTATGGTTGTAGTAGCAATTTTAGCGGCTGGAAAAGGCACAAGGATGAAATCAAACCTACCCAAGGTTTTACATTGTTTGGGTGGGCGTAAGCTAGTTGAGAGAGTTCTCGACAGTGTCGAACCGCTTTCGCCATCACGACGGCTAGTAGTTGTCGGCTATCAGTCCGAGTTCGTGAAAGCCGCCATGCATTCAATTCCTAACTTGGAATTTGTCGAACAAACTGAGCAATTGGGCACAGGCCATGCCATTCAGCAATTACTTCCCCATCTTCAGGGCTACACGGGTGATTTGTTGGTGTTGAATGGAGATGTGCCATTGTTACGCACCACCACCCTAAAACATTTGTGGCAAACTCACCAAGAAAATCAAAATGCCGCCACTATCCTCACAGCAAACCTGAGTGATCCTACAGGGTATGGACGGGTTTTTTGTAACGATGAAAATTTTGTCCAACAAATGGTTGAACACAAGGATTGCACTGCCGCCGAAAGAGAAAATAACCGCATTAACGCTGGGATTTACTGCTTCCGTTGGCAGGATTTAGCCAAGGTGTTGCCCCACTTAGAAGCAAATAATTCCCAAAAAGAATATTACCTAACGGATGCTGTAACCCAAGTGGGACAAGTGATGGCGGTGGATGTGGAAGATTACCAAGAAATTTTGGGAATTAACGATCGCCTGCAACTAGCTACAGCTGACGATATTTTGCAAAAGCGAGTTAAGGAAAAATGGCTGCTGGCAGGTGTGACCCTGATTGACCCCGCAAGCATCACCATTGATGAAACGGTGGAATTACAGCCAGATATCATTATTGAACCTCAAACCCACCTGCGCGGAAATACCGTGATTCAGTCCGGTAGCCGCATTGGCCCTGGTAGTTTAATTGAAAATAGCAATTTGGGTCAAAATGTCACTGTGCAATATTCTGTGGTGACAGATAGCGTTGTGCAGACGGGAAGCAAAATTGGCCCTTATGCCCATTTGCGCGGTCATGTAGAGGTGGGTGCTAATTGCCGTGTGGGTAACTTTGTGGAGTTGAAAAATACGCAATTAGGCGATCGCACAAATGTCGCTCATTTATCCTACTTAGGCGATACCACAGCCGGATCTCAGGTAAATATTGGTGCAGGGACAATTACAGCCAACTATGACGGCGTCAAGAAACACAGGACGAAAATAGGCGATCGTACTAAAACAGGTTCCAATAGCGTTTTAGTTGCACCCATTACCTTAGGCGATGATGTCTATATAGCAGCCGGTTCAACAGTTACAGAAGATGTCCCTAATGATTCTTTAGTAATTGCCCGTAGTCGTCAAGTAGTCAAACCAGGTTGGCGTAACAAGAGTACAAAAGATTAACTTTGTAGGGTGCGTTCCCAACGCACCCAAGCAATATGCAGTAGAGACACAATCAATCTTAAATTGTATCTGGATCAATATTTAATTCTCGAAGTTTAGCCGCCAATCGTTCTGCCGTTTCTTCTGGTGTAGGAACTAGCTGACCTTCTGGTGTAAAAAATCGTAATAGTCCCTGATGAATTCCCAAATATAAACCTAGTTGCTGACTCCACAAATATCCTTGTTCATTAGCTGCCAGAGGTTGATATGCACCATCAACTAAATGAAATCCAGCAAATTCTAGTGTATAGGGGTCAAACCAAAAATAATCATGAGTGCGAAAAGTATCTTGATAAATTTTTTTCTTTAAATCTTTGTCAGTCGCAGCGGTTTTTGGCGACAGAATTTCCACAATTACATGAGGATATTTGCCATCTTCTTCCCAAACAACCCAACTTTTGCGGGTTTTGCGTTCAGTGTCCAGCACCACAAAAAAGTCCGGCCCCCGAAAGTCTTCTGATTTGCGTTGGTGAGGACTGTAGTAGATAGTCAGATTCCCAGCAGCGTAGAAATCATTTCTGTCTCTCCACAACCATTCCAGGCATTTGAAAAGTAGGATTATTTGTCGCAGATGCAGTTCAGTTTCCAAGGGAGGCTCATCACTATATAAATCACCTGGGGGAAAGATAACACCTTGTGAGATGTCTTTGGGAGAGTCTAATTCTTTGGTAAGAGTCATAGCTGCATGATATCAGATATTTTTTATTTTAACGCTCTAGTAATTCTGCGATGGGCTAGGTTCCGCTGAAGGTTAAATATAAACTTCCCGAAATCATATTTAAACAAGAGCAAATAAAGCAATAATAAGATTATACAAGCGCCTACTTTTTATTGTTATGGCACAGCTTTCTCAGCCCCGCCGTAGTCGCATCTTGTCATCATCAGCCATAGCACCATCAGACGCTCATCATCGCCAAGAACAACGTCAGGCGCTTGCTAGCCGATGCCGTGCTGTTTTTGAGCATTTGCGGGAACAGCTAATGGCAAAGCCTTACAACTGGTTTATTGCCATTGACCCTGATAGCGAAGAGTATTTGATTAATTCTGAATCGCAAGGGTTAATGCAACAAATCCGTCAGGCTTATGGTGATAATGAAGTTAAATTGACCATTTTTCGCTTGAATGGAACCGGAACCTGCGGCAGATTATGGGTGTAGGTTATTTTGGTAATATGAAGCTCTGGTAATCATCTAAAAACTACTATCAGTTAACTATTTCTCCAGCCAATAAGACTTAACAATGAAAGTTCAAACTGTTCAGCTAAAGTATTTCAAGAAATTTCGCAATCCTCCCATATTTGATTTCACTAATAAAGAAACAGGATTGGCACGAGATTTAATTATTTTGGTCGGCATGAACGGGGCTGGAAAAACAAGTCTTTTACAGGCTATTGCCGCAACATTAGGCACCGCTACTGGAAGGTTAAAGAGGCTCGCTGATTTAGAATGGCCAGGATTTAACTACGAACTGCTAGGAAGTAACTGGGGACGATTTGAGTCGGATGTGACTGTAAAGATACAGTTTTCATCTCAAGAACTCCAAGCTGTGCGAGAGTTTCAGGATAAATTACGAGATAAGGGTCGTGATTTGCTTCCTCCTGCGGACAAGCATATTGTGACTCTTAGATGGGAAAATGAACGTGTCAAGGCAGATACTGCTGCTGAATTATTTCAATTTAAAGGGCGAGAATATGCAAAACAACTGCTGCGATCTGAAAGTTTCCAAGTTTTTGAGCAAGTTGGTACAGTCCTTTGGTACACAGAACAGAGAAATTCAACTAGCTTAACTACTGAAGATCCTGATCGCAAACTGGAAATTACTGAAGATACTTTGCGCGATCGCTTTTCTAAATGGAGACAATTTCATCAAGATGTTGCAGCAGGTAAAATTAGGGAGCTACGTCCAGGACAAAAGGATGTATATGCTGAAGTTGAGCGAGCTTACAAAGCTGTTTTTACAGAGCGTAGTTTTGAAGGGCCAGTTCTGCGAGAGAATGTGGATGATATCTTAAGTGAACCCTGGTTTTATCTTTACGACGGAAAAAACCAGTATGAAATTTCTGAAATGTCTGGGGGTGAACGTGCTATCTTCCCCATGCTCATTGACTTTGCTAGTTGGAATATTCACAATTCAGTTATTTTAATTGATGAAATTGAACTGCATTTACACCCCCCAATGCAACAGGCATTACTTAGAGCATTACCCAAGTTAGGCAAAAATAATCAGTTTATTATTACAACCCATTCTGATTATGTGGAGCAATTAGTGCCTGAAGCGTCTGTTATCAGACTAGAGGTGTAATAGTGAGTGTCGTTAGTGGCAAAGTTATTTTCTGCGAAGGCAAGACAACCAGTTTAGATTTCAGACTTCTTAACAGAGTCGTTGAAAACCTTTCATCTAAGACGACGATTGTTCCCTCTGGTGGTAAATTTACCTTTTCAATTTTTGCTCAAGGTTATTTTTCAAATCCAGTTAGAACTCAGCCGTACATCGTTTTTCGTGACCGCGATTTTGATGTTAAACCTACGGCTAATATCAGATTGCTTCCACTATACTCCATGCTTCTCACCCATCGTGCTTGCGTTGAGAACTATTTGCTAGATGCAAAGTTAATTAATGATTATTGGAAAGCAAGATATGCTGAAAAACTAGCGAATCCAGTGTCAAGATGGGATCATAAAGATTCACCAGGAATTGAGGAAATTTCAGCATGGATAGAAGAGGCTGCAAAAAGCTTGCAAGCTTATCAATCTGTAAGGTGGGCATTGGCTGATTTATTAGATATACCTGGTGTGAAATCACAGCTAAAAACAACATGGACAGGGGGGAGTGGTAACCTTCCTTCTTCACTAGCTCTAGAATATTGCCAGAATGAATCTGTGAGATTAATTCATGAGTTTAGAAATCCTGTTGAACAAGTCACACAAGAGCGTTTTGAAACCAGTCTTGCTACATATCAGCAACAGTTTGAGCAAGAGGAATTTTGGACACAGAAGCACTATTTAATTTGGTTTCATGGCAAAGATATTCAAAAAGCTATGCACAGGCAAAGACCTCAGTACATTTCTTTGAAGAAAGACTTTTTTGATTGGGTACTTGATCAACCTGATATTCATCAATATCTCCTTAAATTGCATCCCGACCTCATGCAATTACAAAACGAGATAGAGCGATTAGGGGGCAGACCAATAGACCCCTAATCAGATTATTAACCGAGATAGTTAGGTTTTAACAATAACCAATCAACTCGCTATTATTCCATTCCAAAGTATCGCCAATGGTTTCGCCATCGTGGTAGGCCGCGAGGATGATTTCGCTGGTTTTACCCCATGATATCGCCCCAGTGGCATCAAGTGCGATCGCACCCAAATCCCGTTGATTCTTCTGCGCTTCAGTAAAAGAACGCTCCATAGCATCCTTGAGAGACATCCCATCAGTGACACGCACCACAATCTTTGCTGCTAAACACTCATCGATGATATCTTCCCCAATTCCCGTACAGCTAACAGCAGCATAACCAGTAGCATAATTACCCGCAGGCATAGCAGAATCACTGACGCGCCCAATGCGCTCAAAGCCCTTACCACCTGTGGACGTGCCAGCAGCCAGCCTGCCGAAGGTATCTAAAGCAACTACGCCGATGGTGCCGCGTCCAGCATTGCTACTTTCCACTAATTCAGGTTCTGCGACTACCCCGGCCATCGTGCGTTTAAAATTATCCTGGCGTTCTTGTATCCACTCATGCAACCGTAAATCAGTTAAACCATTGTAACTAGGAACTTGCAGCTCCCGCGCCAACTCAGCGGAACCATAATCAGACAATACCCGGTCTGGAGAGTTTTGTAAAAATAGCGCCAACTCAATCGGATTTTTTACCCGCGAAATATTAATTACGCCACTAAAACGCCCTAATGTACCATCCATCAGAGAAGAACTCATGCGGATTTGACCATCAGATTGCAGTACCGAACCAGTACCAGCATTAAAACGGGCGTCATCTTCCAACATTTGACAACCGCGCACAACTGCTTCTGTAGCGGTTGCTCCTGTCACTAGGAGAGAATACACTTCCTCGATGACTGCATAGAGCGCACGGCGCACGGCCTCTACTCCTCCTTTACCGTGGAGAGAACTACCAGCCCCACCATGAATAATTAGTTTAGGTTGCACCTGTAACTTCATTTATTTGCTTTTGTGTTGTTTTAACTTTGATTCGGTTCATGTTTAGCTTCAGAACGACGACGACGACAACGTTCTGAGCAATATTTCACCTCGTCCCAGCAATCTTGCCATTTTTTTCGCCAAGTGAAGGGACGTTGACATACCGGACAGATTTTTTCAGGCAGATCAGATTTAGCACGATTACGTCCCATACCAACACTATGCTGATTAGAGCCAAGATTTCCCAGAGCAATGGTAGATAATTATAACGACTTTGCTACCTAGGGAGGATACTTTTGGTGAATAAATGTACTTCAAACCTCCCAGAGGATTATTTTTGAGCCAGTATCCCAGTCATCTCGTAACCTGGGCTACTGGGGATTGGGAACAAGGTAATTGGGAGGAGAAGCGATCGCAAACTGCTTTTACTGGTGTACCATGAGGAAATTTCAGCACTAGTTCATTTACACCATCAGCCACTTGATAGGCAGCGAAGAATTTAACGGTTGCGGTAATTGCTGTTTTCAAGATAAAATTTTCTACACCATAATTCATTTAATTAATTATTAAAAGAAGTGAAATGCAAGCTGGATTTAACTTTTTTCAGCATTGGTATCCCCTCTCACCAATTGAAGACATTGATCCACAGCGTCCAGTTCCCGTAACTCTTCTGGGAATCCGTTTAGTGATATGGAAGCCTAAGTCATCTGAGAATTACAGGGTATTTTTAGATCAGTGTCCTCACCGTCTTGCACCCTTGAGTGAGGGACGTGTTGACGATAAGACAGGAAATTTGACGTGTAGTTATCACGGTTGGCAATTTGATGAGCAAGGCATCTGTACTCGCGTTCCCCAAGCTGAAAATCCTGAACTTGTAGCTAAAAATCAACGAAATTTCTGTGTAGTTTCCCTGCCAGTGCGGCAGGAAAATGATTTACTTTGGGTCTGGCCTGATGCTGATTCAACAGAACTAGCTGCAAATACACCCTTACCTTTGTCACCGCAAATAGATGTTAAGAAAGGTTTTGTTTGGTCTTCTTATGTCCGCGATTTGGAATATGACTGGCAAACCCTAGTAGAAAATGTAGCAGATCCTAGTCATGTTCCTTTTGCACATCATGGGGTGCAGGGTAATCGAGAAACAGCGACACCCATAGCCATAAACATTATTAAATCAACAGAAAATTTGATTGAGGTAAGTACTGGTGGACGCTTCCAAACCACAATCACTTTTGAACCACCTTGTCGCTTGGAATATGCAATTAGTATTCCCAACTCAGACAAGCAACTGGGACTAGTTACCTACTGTATTCCTGTGTCTCCAGGTAAATGCAGAATTGTCGCCCAGTTTCCCCGCAACTTTGCTACAACGCTGAATCGTTTCACACCCCGTTGGTGGAATCATATCAAAGTTCGGAATCAGGTTCTCGATGGAGATATGGTTTTGCTACATCACCAAGAGTATTTACTTCAACAAAAACAATTAAGTGAAAGTTGGAAAACTGCTTATAAATTACCTACAAGTGCAGATTTTTTAGTAATTGAGTTTCGGAATTGGTTCGATAAATATTGTCAGGGAAAATTACCTTTTTCTGATCAAGGAGGAATTATTGCTCGCGAAAGCTGGCAAATCAATGATAACCGCGCTGTGATCTTGGATCGTTACAAACAACATACCCAGCATTGTAGTAGTTGTCGAAATACGCTAAAAAATCTACAGCGTTTGCAAATAGCACTTTTAGCTTATTTTGTGATTACTGTTTCTGGTGTGGCTATTCTTCCTGATGCTTTACGTATGCGGCTAGGTTTACCACTAGTCATTACAGCACTTTTAGGACTGGGAGCTTATTCTTGGCTGAAATTCTGGCTCATTCCTAAATTTTACTTTGTCGATTATATTCATGCTGAGAAATAAGTTATTAGACATCTCCGACAAAGAACGTAGAGACGTTATATGCAAAGTCTCTACAAGGATTATAGGGACTTCCAAAAAATAAAACATTCCAGTATAGATCATGATAATCACTTTGCCATAGGTCTAATATTTGCCCCTTGCCCCTTGCCTATTCCCCCTTAAGCATTTTGTGGTGCTAAGGGCAACAGTAAGCGACTGACTACCCGCTCATCTGGTAGTTGATATAAATGCAATTCTCCTCCCAACTGCTGCATGAGTTGTTGGCAGATCAACAGATGTAAACCTGGTGGTTGGTCGAGGTTGGAGGGAGCAAGCAGATCCTGGGGTGTATTGTTATATAGATTTGTCAGTAGCTGTGAATCGATGGCGCCATTGTCTGTGATTGACATTTCTAGCAAACGCTCATCTATACGGCGACACCAGATATCGATTCTGCTGCCATCTTGAGAACGGTGACAGGCTGCAACTAATAATTCATGGATAACTAATTCAATTTTGACAATGTCGCCTGCGATCGCTATTGCGGATTGATTGCTTGGACTGACAGCACCTCTGAGGAAGGAAATGTTTTTGTGCGACTCCCGCTCCTCAATCGGTTGTCCTAAACCATGTACACCTACCCAGAGCTTTTGTTTTTTGAGTAAATTTTCCACTCGTTCGAGCGATCGCTTCAACAAACTAGCAATTGGCATAGTTTCCCAGCTA
Organism: Cylindrospermum sp. FACHB-282; assembly: GCF_014697195.1. Classification (GTDB taxonomy): domain Bacteria; phylum Cyanobacteriota; class Cyanobacteriia; order Cyanobacteriales; family Nostocaceae; genus Cylindrospermum. The sequence goes on from NZ_JACJRJ010000071.1 coordinate 20,228, forward strand.
AGATGCAACTGCCACTGCTCTAGCTTGATCATGCCATTCATCGAGGTGGTTGTCTGGTTTAACTGCCGCAGCAGTAGCTGGTAGCGCGTCTGAGTCAGTTCATTAGCGGGAATACCCAAATCATTGATTTGACCGAGTAACAGGCTCACCATTCTTTGGATTTCTTCTAGACGACGATTTTTGTACCAATTGAGTTGTCGTAATTCCTCGGTTGTGGACTCTAGATGTTGGGTAATTTGCAGCGAACGGCGCCACCAAGCTAATTGAGAAACCAGGGTAACTGTAGCGCTGAGGCTTGGTTCTGACCAGCGGCGTGCGCGATAGTCTGCCAGTAACACTACACCTGTGGGTTGATAATCACCAGGGGTACGTAACGCCATGACCAAAACTTGACTGTTATCAGGGACATTCAACCATTTCCTGGTTTCTGGGGGTAAATCATCTGCCTTGAGACTCAGATAACCTTCATGGCCCAATGCCCATCCGATTAGTGCTTCACTCTGGATTGATACAGGTACATCTGCAACAATCCCAAACCAACTATTGGCCCTGACACCAAGGACAATTTCTGCCCAATTCTCACCAGGAGACCAGGACAATAGCACCGCCAAGGGACAGTCGAGAATAGTGGCTATTTTCTCAAGTGCTGCCCGTTCTAGATGTTGTTCCTCTGCCTTGGTGATGCTGTTTTGGGCTTGTGCGAGGATGCCTAGGCATTGTGCAAATGTCTGGGAAATTTTTTGCTGCTGGGAGCTTGTAGTGCGTAGCTGCCACTGACGGACAATCACACCTATCTGTTGACTAACAACCCACAGGAATTCTTTTTCCAGGGTTGTCCAAGCGCGATGGTTTTCGTGAGTGATGATTAAAATTGCTTCTGGTGTATGGCCTTGAACGCAGTTGCAAACCAAAAGCGATCGCACACCATTTTCTAATAAAAGGGGATGCCAGTGAGAAAACCGTAAATCTTCGTCGAAGTTTTCAATCTCTATCGCTTGAGTTGCTCTCTGCAAAAGCCGCCGATCTATTTCTGAGAGTGCATTTAGGGCAAATGTCCAAGATCGGCGATTATGGGGTGAACTCTGGTAAAGAACTTGATAATTATTGTGGTCAGGGTCAAGCTGCAACAGTACAAAGCGGGTGGCGGTTAGTCGCTCTAAAACTCTCTTAGCACATATATGTAACGTTTCATGCAGGTCATGCTCGTTATAAATAGCTTGGGCAACTTGGTTAGTTAGTTGAGTATCTTGCTGAATTTTTTTGATGGTGCTTTCCATGTTGTCGGTGGGAGCAATTAAGGAGATTAACCCAGCCGCACCTTGGACGAAACTTTTGTCTGTCTCCGTCCAAATCCGAGGTTCATGTTCTTCCACCGCTAGAAAGCCTAAGAGGTCTTTTTGCCAGAGAATCGGAGCTGCTAGGAGCGATCGCACCTGCAACCGTTTTAACAGCTTTCCCGTAAAATGGCTTTTCAGGGAACTCCGAGCTTCACCAATACAGACAATTTGATTAACTGCCAAAGCATAATAAAAGTCGTTCAAATCCTGTACTGTCATCCCAGCTGCTGCTTGCTGGGAGCTAGAATTGCGACTCATATTAACCATCTGACTGCTCATTCGACACCAAAAGTAGTGCCCTTGTGGCTCAAACCAGTAAATACTTGTCCGGCTAGGGCTGACAAATTGATGGGTTACCTCTATAACTGCTTTTAGTCTTTGATCGAGATTACTGAGGGGGCTTAAATTGTTTAGCAATCGCAACAACGGTTCATTAGGGCGCTTGGTTTGCTTTTGCTGCAAATCCATTTCATTGTGATAAAGCACTGTCCCCAATTCACCTAAAACCATCTGCAACCGTGCTTTTACTTCCGTCGGTAGTAGGTAGCCCCAACGGTGGGAACCCAGTAACACCACACCTAGACAGTAATCTCTGTAGCGAATTGGCAAAATAACCGTTCCCTGAATCTGGAATTTGACGGCGATATCAAGCCATGATGCGGCCCGGCTTTCTCGTCGTAAATCAGCTACACCCAAGGGACACTGCTCAATCACTACTTGCTCTAATAAATCCCCAGGATTGAGCGCCAAACATTGTTGTAAAAAACTCGTGTCACCATCGGGGGTGCTGCCCCCTTTGCCACACAATTTGTGATTTAGGCGATCGTAAAGAGCAATCCAAATCAGTTGGTAGTTACACTGCTCTATTAGATAAGCAATAGTAATTTCAATCAGAACTTCAACATTATCCTCTTCTTTAAGGCTCTGGAGAACACGCCCCAAGGATAGGAGTGGTTGTTCGGCGGCTATAGGTTTTTGTGGCTGCCCCATCTGATTATTGGTTAACATAGCTTGTAGTAATATATAAGATGCCCAAAAAAGCACCCTAACTAATCTTGGCTCTGGTGCTTGTCAATAATTGGTAGATGTTAACCTGATTTGGATATTTATCAAGTCGCAATTCGTCCACTTTTGTTCAATCTGGCAAAAACAGATCCAGAGTGGTTACACCAGCAGACGATTCGCAGTTTTAGCTGGCTATCGCCAACGAGAAATCGCCCCCTTAGTAGCTGGGTAAAAAACCGCCTAGGGCAGTCTTTGTGTTTACATAATACAAGTTTAGAGCAAACTTTGTTTGGGCTAACTTTCCCTAATCCTGTAGGCTTGGCAGCTGGTTTTGACAAGGATGGAGTGGCGGCAGGCATCTGGTCAAGCCTGGGATTTGGCTTTGCAGAACTGGGTACTGTCACCTACCTTCCACAACCAGGAAACCCTCCTCCCCGTTTGTTTCGCTTGCCTTTGGACAAAGCCGCCCTCAACCGGATGGGGTTTAATAATAGCGGTGCAGCAGCAATGGCAGCACGGTTAGCACAGCAACAGCAAGAGTTCACCCAGTCAATACCTATAGGTATAAATTTGGGTAAATCTAAGATAACACCACTAGATGCAGCCGCCCAGGATTATCTCAATAGTTTTCTCCTGCTCCAGGATTTGGGAGACTATTTTGTGGTCAATGTCTCTTCTCCTAATACGCCGGGATTGCGATCGCTCCAAGATGCTGCCATGCTCGGTGATATCTTAGATTTATTGCAACAGGCAAACAATTTACAAAAACCGATGTTTGTCAAGATAGCGCCAGATTTGGAATGGGTTGCGATCGCTGACATTATTACCCTCGCTAAAACCTACAAACTAGCGGGGATTATCGCCACTAACACCACCATCCGCCGTGATGGACTAAAAACCCAAATTATTGAGCAAACGGGGAAATCTCCTCAAGAAGAAGCTGGGGGCATTAGCGGTGCGCCCTGCCGCGATCGCTCTACCGAAATCATCCGCTTTATTTGGCAGCAAACTCAAGGACAAATGCCGATTATTGGCGTAGGTGGCATTTTTACCCCTGAAGATGCCTGGGAAAAAATTACTGCCGGTGCCAGCCTCATCCAAGTTTATACAGGCTGGATTTACGAAGGCCCAATGATGGTACGCCGGATTCTTACAGGTTTGCTGGCCAAACTAGAAGAAAACGGCTTAACCTCCATCAGCCAAGCTGTAGGATTACAGGGTAAGGGTAATGGGTAATAAAAATCAATTAGCAATTAGCAATTACCAATTAGCAATTACCAATTACCAATTTACCCTTCTTCCTCCAGGGGGAAAAACTCCTTAGTTTTTTGAGAATATGTCCAGGAAATACCATCAGGATCTCGACTGCGAGACCAAGCGGGAAAATCTGGATCATTCCGCCGCTTATAAACCGTGCTGGAATAAACACTTAGCCGCTTGGCGAGTTCTGATTGAATCAGAGAGCCAAAAACTAACTGATTTTCAAGCGATCGCTTAACTTCATGATTAGCTTCCGGTAAAGACTCAGTTTCTGCTTCCTCCTCCTGTGGTAATGGTTCTGGTGGTGCCAAAAGTGATGGCGAAACGCCCAACCTACGCGATCCTTTACCAGTTCGCGCCTTCACTGGCTCACTACTATCAAGTATGGCGCCCAGAATACTGGCATTTATAAAGTAATAAGACTGACCCTCATCTTCAGAGTTCAGGATACTAGCACCAAATTCCGTAGCTTTACTATCGAGGTAACGTTTTGCCTGAGTCCCAGAAAAATTACCTTTGATTGCCAAGTCCATAGGCGTAATTCTGCCCTGATTTTCTTCAATCAATCGATTGAAAATCGGGTTAACTTGCTGACACCATTGTTCCCATTGATACAACTGCCAAAGTTTGAAACAAGCCAGCAACAGAATTAGCCCCAGCAGAATTTTCCATGTAGAAATCAGGAAAATAATCAAAAACGAGATTGGCAAAAGAAGAACGAGAAAAGCCTTCCCGTTATCTTCCATTGGTTTTTCACTCATGCCCATTTTTGCCAAGTGAATTTTTGCGAAATAATATATTATCTTGGCAAAAATTTGGACATTTTTTTGTATCTTTTGGCAAAGTTATGGCAAAATGGCTAGCCAAACCTAAGCTGAGTAAGTATTGTCCCATAGAAAGTATGTAAATTATGTGCCATTGTTCAGATAAATGGGCAAGAGCTTTTTCCTAGATACCAAAGGGTATTTCCCAGAAACGCAACCGGGCAAAGCCAGGCAAAATTAAGTTTTTGAATATACCAAATACTTTTGTGTGCATAAACCATTCTTAGGGGTTTCATTAAAGTTATCCTTTCATTGGCGGTTCCTGATCCAAAATCTATTCGTTAGTGAGATCCAAAAAATAAAATGCCATGAGGAGACCGTTTAAAAAAATGCCGATTGGTGCAATGTTGCGTAACTTGGGTTCTTTGACTCAGTTGGAGGTGTTGCGAGCTGATAAAGGCGCCAATTTGCAGCGAGTTGCAGCAGTTCTTAACAATTTGGAACATCTGCGTAAAGGACGCATCCATCCGATTGATGTTTTGAAAGCAGTGACATACTCCTACACCTACTCGAAGAGAGGTGTAGGCTTCTCAACCAATCCGGCTATCGCTTAGGAGGCGTTGAGCTTTAAGAACGGAATGCCCTACCGCTCTATTTTTTATATTTATTGCTGCATTATGGTCACGGTCA
>NZ_JACJRJ010000072.1 GCF_014697195.1 Cylindrospermum sp. FACHB-282
TATTAACATAAAGGCGCGTGGGACACACGCCCTCAAAGCTCAATCAATGTCCTCATAGAGGAGTCGTTGAGAAGCCCACACTCACCCGAAGGGGAGTGTGTGGAGTATGTCACCAACAACAAAACAAGGCGCACAAACTTCGCTACCCGATAAATCTACCTTTGATGCATTTCTTCAACAAAAATTTAGAGACGTTTTCTGAAACATCTCTACATCATTTATTTTGAATTTTGAATTTTGAATTTTGAATTGTTATTTACCAATATCCTCATTCCAGAGTTCTGGTTTCTCTGTAATAAATTCACTCATCATCTGTTCGCATTCATCAAGATTCAGGTCAATTACTTCCACACCGTGAGATACCATAAAATCTTTAGCACCGGGAAAAGTTCTCGATTCCCCAGCGATAACTTTTTTAATGCCAAATTGCACCACAGCACCAGCGCACAAATAGCACGGCATTAAGGTTGAATAGAGAGTTGTACCTCTATAGCTGCCAATTCTGCCAGCATTGCGGAGACAATCAATTTCGGCATGGGTAACAGGATCACCGTCTTGCACACGTTTATTATGTCCTCTGCCGAGAATTTTGCCATCCTTGACGAGAATGGAACCAATGGGAATTCCCCCTTCTTGTCTGCCTTGTTGCGCTTCTCTAATTGCAGCTTGCATAAACTCGTCCATTTATCAATTTTCCTAATATGACAAAACAACTCGTACTATTAGATCATGATGGCGGTGTAGATGATTATCTAGCAACTATGCTGCTGTTGACAATGGATCATATCGAACTTCTCGGCGTTGTCGTCACTCCCGCTGATTGCTATATTCAACCATCTGTTAGCGCTACACGCAAAATCATCGATTTGATGGGATTTTCTCATATCTCGGTGGCAGAAAGTACCGTGCGCGGCATTAATCCCTTTCCCCCTCTTTATCGCCGCGATTCCTTTATTGTTGATCATCTCCCCATTCTCAATCAAAGTGAAATTATTAAAACGCCTTTAGTTGCAGAAACAGGGCAAGATTTTATGGTGCGGGTGTTACGGGAAGCATCTGCACCAGTAACACTGATGGTAACTGGGCCGTTGACGACGGTAGCAGTAGCTTTAGAAAAAGCGCCAGATATTGAAGCGAAAATTCAAAAGATTGTCTGGATGGGGGGCGCGTTGAATGTTGCTGGAAATGTAGAGAAAAGTCTCGAACCTGGACAAGATGGTTCAGCAGAATGGAATGTTTATTGGGATGCCGTTTCAGCGGCGCAGGTATGGAAAACCCAGATTGAAATTATTATCTGTCCTTTAGATTTAACTAACAATGTACCAGTGACATCTGAGTTAGTGCAAAAAATGGGTAAACAACGCCGATACCCCCTTTCTGATTTGGCGGGACAATGTTATGCCTTAGTTATTCCCCAAGATTATTATTTTTGGGATGTTTTGGCAACAGCTTATCTGGGACATCCAGAATATTACCAATTGCGCGAATGGGAAACGGAAATTATCACCGCTGGTTTGAGTCAAGGACGGACTAAAGTAGTTGCGGGTGGGCGGAAAATTTCTGCAATGGATCAAGTTGATAAAGCGGCTTTTTATGCTTATATCTTGCAACAATTTGCTAGGTAAAAACTAAAAATTAAACTTCAGTATTGACTGTATTAAGACTCGTGTTTTGACTCCTATCAGTAATATGATGACCGTTTAATTGACTAACCAATGTAGAGACTTTCTATGCAGCGTCTCTACATTATTATGGCTTCATGTACGGATTCTTGATAGATTGAGAAAAATCATATTCTTTTTTCATGAGAAAATTTAAACCCAAAAAGAGAGCCGCTACAGTTCCGGCAACAGAGATTTCGCCTTGAGCAATTTTATCTAACACTGATTCTATAGGAATTAAGACAACTTCAATTTCTTCTGTAATATCTAAGTTTTGCTCTCCAGCTTTGCTGACATTCTCAGCGAGAAATAAATGTATTTGATTGGTATCTTTGCTGGGTTTGTCGTAAAGTGTGCCGATTTTAATTACATCTTGGGGAATATAACCAGTTTCTTCTGCTAATTCTCTTACTGCTGCTGTTTGGGCGCTTTCTTTAGTGGGATTAAAACTTCCTGCTGGGAGTTCTAAGAAAAACTCACCGACAGCGTGTCTATATTGCCGGACAAAAACTATCTCTCGACTACTGGTAATGGGTAAAATCAATGCTACATCTGGTTTAATACAAACGAAATAATCATCTATAATTTTCCCATTAGGTAATTCTATTTCATCTTGTCTTACCTTACACCAGTGGTGATCTAAGACCATTTTTGATTTGATAGTTTTCCATTTTTTCAGGTTATTCATAGACTAAGTAGCGGATACAGTATGTATAAAAAAAATAATTTAAGAGTGAATGTAAAAAGTATAACAGATGCATTAGAATCATCTAAACTTTGAAATCACATTGTTTTTGACCCTGGTACTCAGCATAATTATGCAGATAGGTTTCACATTATTTACAGTTAATAAACGGTTTCCATTGACAATTAGCCGGGGGACAACGGCACAGACGACGAATGTATGGGTAAAAATTTCTCAAGATGGTATCGAAGGCTGGGGGGAAGCGTCACCGTTTGGTGTGGGCAATCATAGACAATCGACTGATACAATTAAAGCTGCTTTGCAGCAAGTTGTGCCGCTGTTGCAAGGTTTTAGTCCTTGGCAACGGCAGCAAGTTGAGCAAGTATTAGCACAGAAACAGGTTCCTTCATCCGTCAGGGCGGCCCTAGATATGGCTATGCACGACTGGCTGGGTAAGCGGGTGGGGCTACCATTGTGGCAAATTTGGGGACTTAATGGGGATGCCATCACACCAACTTCGGTGACAATTGGCATTAATTCCCCTGAAGGGGCAGCGGCTAGGGTGCGGGACTGGTTGCAATTTATGGATGTGCGGCTTTTTAAAGTGAAGTTAGGCAGTCCCAATGGCATAGATGCAGATCGGAAAATGCTGGAAGCGGTCATTGCCGAAGCGCCAAAAACAGAATTATTCGTCGATGCAAACGGGGGTTGGAGTTTGGAAGATGCCATAGAGATGTGTCATTGGCTGGCTGATGTCGGTGTCAAGTATGTAGAACAGCCACTACCACGAGGTCAGGAAACAGATTTAGCGGCACTCAAAAAACATTCGCCTCTACCCATTTTTGTTGATGAAAGTTGCTTTAGTAGTTTCGATATTCCCCATTTGGCAAATTATGTAGATGGTATTAATATCAAGCTGATGAAATCAGGGGGCTTAAGTGAAGCAATGCGGATGGTACATACAGCAAGGGCTTATGGGTTGCAAGTGATGTTCGGTTGCTATTCTGATAGTTCCCTAGCTAATACAGCAGCGGCCCAACTGGCGCCATTAGCTGATTATCTAGATTTAGACAGTCACCTGAATTTAATCGATGACCCTTTTACAGGTGCATTGATGGAACAAGGGAGAGTTTTACCAAATAATTTACCAGGTTTAGGGGTGCAATACAGTGCGTCTGCCGCTTAATCAAAGAACAGCTATTTTGCTGCATGAAGGTGTTAGTGGGACTGTTGGTAAAACGGGATTGTCACTTTTACGCTACAGTGACGCCCCGATTGTCGCAATAATTGACCGCGAGTCTGTGGGCAAATCCTTGCCGGAGTTAACAGGTATCAAGCGTGATGTGCCAATTGTGGCGTCGGTAGCCGCAGCCTTGGAGTACAAGCCGGAAGTTTTGGTAATTGGCATTGCCCCTAAAGGTGGTGCTGTACCAGATGATTACTGGCATGAACTCAAAGCGGCCCTAGAAGCTGGAATGTCATTGGTGAATGGGTTACACAATCCCTTGGCAAATATACCAGAGTTAAAAGCACTGCTGAAACCAGGGCAATTAATTTGGGATGTGCGAAAAGAACCACCTAATTTAGATATTGCGACGGCGATGGCCCGCACTCTGCCCTGTCGGCGGGTGTTGACTGTGGGCACGGATATGGCGATCGGCAAAATGTCAACTAGTTTAGAGATGCATTGGGCGTCAAAATTACGGGGTTGGCGTTCTAAGTTCCTGGCAACTGGTCAAACGGGTTTGATGTTAGAAGGGGATGGCGTGGCTTTAGATGCTGTGCGGGTAGACTTTGCTGCCGGTGCTGTGGAACAAACCATTATGCGCTTTGGCAAAAACTACGACATTCTGCACATTGAAGGGCAAGGTTCACTGCTGCACCCTGGTTCAACTGCAACTTTACCTCTGATTCGTGGTTCTCAACCTACTCAACTGGTGCTGGTGCATCGGGCTGGACAGGGTCATGTGCGGAATTTTCCCCATGTCCTCATTCCCCCATTACCAGAGGTAATTCGGCTGTATGAAGCTGTTGCCGGTGCCGGCGGTGCTTTTGCACCTGTACCTGTGGTGGCTATAGCTTTGAACACCAGGGATTTGGATGAGGAAAGGGCGCGGGATGCGATCGCTCAAACAACATCAGAAACAGGGCTACCCTGTACAGATCCAGTGCGCTTTGGTGCTGGACTGCTGTTAGATGCGGTAATGCAAAGTTAGATATAGCAATCCGATTTGATTTTTGAAAAAATCTAAGTATATGTAGGGTGTGTTACAGCTGACCTAACGCACCATTCAGAAGGTTTTGGTGCGTTAGCCTATGGCATAACACACCCTACGTGTATTTCAAAAATCAAATATGAGTCCTATATCAAGATAAATTTAATACCGCCTAGGACATTCTTAAAAGCTCAAACTCAGTGATGACAAGGGTTTTAGTTTTGCATGATTGCATGATTGCATGAGTGCCTTCTGCTATGTCTAGCTCTTTAGCCGAAAATACTCTAACTACTTGTAGAAGACAAGGACATCACCACCACTGAGAACGTCAATGGCAACTACTTGACCGATATTGACGTTGTTGCTGTTCAGAACATTCTTAATCACCTGGTTACTATTGAGAATATTGCGTAAGGTGATTATCTGAACAGTGTTTGTATTCAGGGCATTATTGAAAGCTTCTACATTATCGTCATTGAGCAAATCCTTAACATTAACCAGCTTCACCTGGCTACTGGTCAGATTATTTAGAAGACTCAAATCGTTAATCTCAGCACTGACGTTATTGAGAGCAGCAATCAGATTCTCGAAGGCGGCTTGATTTGTTGTTTCCTCTGCCGCTGCCGGTTGGTTGATTGTTAAAGATGGAACACCGAACATAAACAAGCCAGCACCAACAACAGATGCTATTCCTACACGAGTGATAGCCATAAATGAAACCTCTTGCTAATAAAGTGATGTAATAATATTTACAAAAAATTTATTCTAAATCATCATTCTACGGATTGAGTTACGATTTACCTAAATGTATGACTTAAGCCAGATAAGAAGAAAGTTTCCAATTTATGGAAAATTATTCACCAATATTAGTGCAAGCTGGCAAAAGATCATCCTATTGTCAATTACCGACCTTAATCGGCATTCCATGATATGGCATGATTTCACTTTGGATGAATAGGTTGTGCGGCTGTAATACCAGTGCTTACCAGTAGCCAAGAGCAATCCTAATCATCCAAAACCACATATCTAGGTATTCTTTCAGCGGAAAGACCCTAAGCAACAGAAAAAACCCAGCAGTGCTGGTTTTTTTTGCTATTTATCAATCTAAAAACCAATACTGAGTAACTGATTGCCAGATAGATATATTCATCTTCCAGCATAGAACCCTATGTATCGAATGGCAGAAGACTTTAGAGAAAAAATGAAGCTAATCTGTGTGTATGGGATCACAAAATTCGACTTAAACCAGATTTTAATCACCTAATAACCGAAGCAGACAAAAACCATAACTACTAAAATAAATTTGTTCGCTCATGTCGGCTTACAGGTGAGAAAGTCTAACATCAACTGCTAAATTGACCTCTGTATATGAGTGATAAGAGGAAACTATGATTTTTCCAATTTCGATACCTACTTTCAAATGGTGCGCTTTACAATTGGGGTTAGCACCGATAACGACGACTGGTGAAATTTTTACACTAGAACAAGCACCTTATGTGTTTTCTAGTCCTAAATTTTTGGTGGCATTGCTATGTGGAATAGTCATGGCGTTTGCCTTTCAATTATTATTAACAAATCTTTCGTTAGCTTTGGGAATTTCAGCCATCGGAACTGGCGCATATTCTGATGAAGATGATGCCGAAACATTGGGAGGTACAATTCGCAAAGCTGAAGCTAAAGTTGGTACTTGGGCACTTGTTACGTCCAGTGTTGCATTATTCATCGCTTGTTTTCTAGCGGTGAAAATTAGCTTGATCGAAAGTGCGGTTTTGGGGGCAATTATCGGTGTAGTTATTTGGTCTAGCTACTTCACGGTAATCATGTGGCTGGGTTCGAGCGCTGTAGGCTCTTTAGTTGGTTCTTTTGTTAGCACTGTAACTTCTGGGCTTCAAGGTTTGCTGGGTACAGCAACTACTGCTCTTGGTGCTAATGCTGCTCAAAGACAGATGGTTTCTACGGCTGAAGAAATTACCGCCGCAGTCCGCCGAGAATTAACTTCAGGTTTTGACGCTGAGAGTATTAGAAATACCCTACAAAGTTCTTTGAAGTCTCTAGAGTTACCAAAGCTAGATGTCAAACAAATTAGAGGTCAATTTGACCAGCTTTTAAAAAATGTAGATTTGCGAGATATCGGCAATAGCGAATTACTCAAAAATGTTAATCGCCAGACTTTTGTTGATTTAGCCAGCAGTCGTACAGACTTGTCTAAAGAAGAGGTAAATCAAATTGCCGACCAACTGGAAGATGCTTGGAAGCAAGCTTTAAATCGCCAAAATCCAACAGAGAAAGTACTAAATTTACTGAAGTCTGCCAGCCCAGATGAGCTAACTTCAGAAAAGTTAAATGAAAGGCTTCAACAATTGATAACTGTGGGTGGTAATGGCAAGCAAACTAATGGGATCATGAATCAAGCTATTAAATATGGCTTGGGCGCTGCTGGGGCAGCAGTGTTAGAAAGAGTGAACATTTCTGATGTCAATGTTCAAGAAATTTCAACTGAATTGAAAAAGCTTGGCGGTAAGGTTCAAGATGTTGATATCGATAGAATTATTCGTCAACTGAAAGACTTTGCTAACAAAACAACTGAGCAAACAAGTAAAATTCGTACTCAATTAGCTGGTAAATTCCCAACACAACCTCAGAATACTATTAAGACAGATGTAGAAGAGTATATTCACAATTCTTTTCCTTGGCATTTCAACCGGATTACGGTTCAAGATGAATTCAGAGAAGTCATTTATGATCCAAATGCAGACGCTAGAACTGCGCGTCGTCAGTTGGAAGAACTGAATCAAGATTACTTTGCTAATTTGCTGAAACAACGAGGTGACCTCAGCGAAGACAGAATTAAAGAAATTGCGGAACAATTGGAAAGCATTCGTCAAGAAGTTTTACAAATTGTTCGGCAGGCAGAAGGAGAGGAAAAATCTCAAGACCTTCGCAGTAGAATAGAAGATTATCTGCGGAATACTGGTAAGGAAGAATTGAATCCAGAAGGTATTCAGCGCGATTTTAGTACTCTGCTGGAAGACCCAGAAGCTGGTTTTGAAGATTTACAGAATCGCTTGGGTGAGTTTGACCGGGATACTTTTGTACAACTACTCCAGCAACGCCAAGATATCAGCGAAGAGGAAGCTAATAATATTGTTGGTCAACTCGAAAGCACTCGTAATAATTTCATCAATCGTGCTAGAGAATTGCAAGAACAAGCAAGAGCTAAAGCCTCGGAATTGCGTCAACGGATAGAAGATTATCTGCGGAATACGAACAAAGAAGAACTCAATCCCGATGCTATTAAGCATGATTTTCGAGTTCTGTTGGAAGATCCGCAAGCGGGAATAATTCTTCTACGCCAACGCTTATCGCAATTTGACCGCGATACCTTGGTACAATTGTTGAGTCAGCGTCAGGATTTAAGTGAAGAACAAGTCAATCAAGCTCTAGACGCTTTGGAAGAAGTGCGAGATAATATTCTGCAAGCGCCGCAGAAAGTTGCAGATAAGGCGAAAGAGCAGTATGAACAAACAACTTCAGCTATTGCTGAATATCTGCGGAACACCAACTTGGAAGAACTCAACCCAGAAGGTATCCAGGAAGATTTGCAAAAGTTGCTGAGTGACCCCAGACAAGGGACTTTAGCATTACGCGATCGCCTTTCACAATTCGACCGGCAAACTTTAGTTAAACTACTCAGTCAGCGTCAAGATTTGAGTGAGGAGCAAGTTAACCAAATCATCGACTCGGTTCAACAAGCCATTGATAACATTGTCAAAGCACCCCAACGTTTAGCGCAACGCACCACCCAACGAGTGGTAGACTTTGAAGCAAATCTGGAAAACTACCTCCGCAACACCAACAAAGAAGAACTTAATCCTGAAGGGATCAAGCGCGATTTGCAATTGTTGCTGTCTTCACCCCGTGCGGGTATTGGTAGTATAAGTGATCGGGTTTCTCATTTCGACCGTTCTACATTGGTGGCGCTGCTTTCTGGGCGTGAGGATATCTCAGAAGAAGAAGCTAACCGAATTGTAGACCAAATCGAATCTGTGCGTCACTCGATTGTCGAACAATACCAGGAGATACAGCAGAGAGTGCGATCGCTAGTTGACAGAACTTTCGACAAAGTTCGCGACTATCTCAACTCTCTGGAGCGTCCCGAACTCAATTATGAAGGCATTCAGCAAGATTTTGCTAAAATATTTGACGACCCGCAAGCCGGATTTGAAGCATTGCGCGATCGCCTTTCACAATTCGACCGTGATACCCTAGTTGCTCTCCTCAGTTCCCGTTCAGATATCTCCGAGGAGCAAGCCAATCAGATTATCAATCGCATTGAATCTGCACGAGATAGCGTCTTACACCAAGCCGAACGCATCCAGCAAGAAACCCAAAGAAGACTCCGAGCCATTAGAGAACAAGCGAAAAAGCAAGCAATTGACAGCAAAAAAGCCGTTGCAGATGCTGCTTGGTGGTTATTTAACGCCGCTGTTGTCTCTCTAGTAGCCTCAGCAGTAGCTGGAGTTTTAGCCGTAATAACTCCCAATCTATTGGTTTAAAGCAATTTTCAGGTAAATAAACCATAGATTATCCTAGGGACACAGCATTGCTGTGTTCCTACTCATTATTTGAAAAGCTCATATTCTCGTCTTCTCTAAGAACTCGGAAATATGAGTAAATATCTAATTTACCAATAAATTAATTAGAAATAAAGTATTAAGTGAATCTGTGACGTTATCAAAGATGAGCGTTTATATTTGAGTAATATTCAAGAATGTATTAAGCATATAGAAAAATACACAAAAGGTGGCAAGGAAGAATTTATGCAATTCAATCAGTAAAACGCCAATTTTCAATTTGTAAATTAGGTACTCTTTGAAATTCTCGAACATTAGATGTGACAAGAATATGATTATGGCTTATTGCTGTTGCTGCAATGAGCACATCATAAGCACCAATAGGAGAACCTGATATCTTGAGAATACTTCTAATTTGGGCAGATTGCTCTGCTTCTTGCGAGCTAAAAGGTAAAATTGTAATTGAGATTAAGAATGTTTCAATTATAGGCTGGATTTTGACGGCTTTTTCGGGATTAATTGCTAATCCATATTTCACCTCCATAAGTGTTAAAGATGAAATAAATATATCAGCGGGAGAAACAGATTTTAATCGGTTTAAGGTGTTTTGTTCTCCTTTGACGAAATCACTAACTACACAGGTATCGAGTAGATAACCCATAACTAAAATTGTACTTCGGTAGGTGGTAATAGTTCATCTCGATAAGATTCAAATAAGATACTTTCTACTACACCTTGATGTTGCATAATGATTTCTGGCCAAGTGGTGGATTTTGTTTCCAAAAAAGTAACAAAAACACAGCTTTCAGTAATCCCCTGTGGTGTTTAGGCAAGTTCAATTTTGCCGTTTTTATAAATTCCTTGAATAGTTTGTAACATAGATTGTCCTCCTAAGTAAATTTTAGCTTATTCCTGATGTAAAACAAGGTAATGAAGATTATTGCTGATAAGTTGAGTTGAAGCAGGTTGGAATTTTTTCCAGTCTAATTGTCATCAAATGTAAGATTATTTGATAATTTATAGAAATCGGGTAATCAAGATCACTCTTGCTCTAGGCGGTTGTGGGTCGTTGCTCATAGGATGGGGAAAACAGCCTTTTTATAGGTGGGCCCCAGCATGAAAAGAACCTGGAAATCTCTGCTGCTATCCTTGAACTGGCTATTACTGTCAGTTGGGACATCAATTTTGATTATCCTCACACAGCCCATAGCACCAGTTCCCGCACAAGAACCTGCTATAAGTCAGGAAACACCAGCACCAACACCAGAAAGCGCTACCCCAGAAAGCAAGGAACCTGCACCCAGTCCCGAAGAAATTGCTCGTCAGCAAAAACTAATTGAGGCGGATAAGCTATATTTGGCGGGACAAACCGCAGAAGCAGAAAAAATTTATCGTCAGGTGAAAGCACCTTTTGCGGAAACTAGCGCCCCTCAAGAACGCAAAAGTGCAATAGTTGACCCCACGCAACTATCCCCAGCAGGTAAGGTATACTGGCGGGAATCAGAGGCGGGGATAGCAAAGAAATTGCAAACCAGAACTTTAGTACCTCTGCGACTTTTGGTTGAACAGTCTCCAGAATTTATCCCTGGTCATATCCGATTTGCTGAAGCTTTAAAACAATACGATCGCCCCAAAGAAGCTATAGATATTTTAGAACGGGCGGTTTCCCTTTATCCCAATCAACCAGATTTAGTTAAAGCCAGAGTTACAGCCCTCGCACAGGCTAAAAAATGGATGGAAGCGTCTTTAGCTGCGCGTCAATTTGCCATTCTCAACCCCCAAGACCAAAGAGCACCTGAGTTTACCAACTTAGCAGAAGACAATCTCAAACGCTACAAATCCCAAATTAAAGAAGAAATTAGAGGTAATGCCCTCGCCAATATTATCACCGGCGCGGTAGGTTACGCCGTTACAGGTAGTCTTCTGGGGCCCTTTTCGGCCATTGATTCCACCATCATGCTGCTACAAGGTGAAAAAGCCATCGGGGAATCGGTGTCTAAGCAAGCAAAAAAACAACTGGAGTTAATTGTAGACGATGAGATTTTGGCTTATGTCAATGATATTGGTCAAAAACTGGTGAAAGCAGCCGGAAGGGATGAGTTTAAATACGAGTTCTTTGTCATCGCCGAGAAAGACCTCAACGCCTTTGCCCTGCCTGGAGGTAAAATTTTCATTAATGGGGGTGCGATCGCTAAAGCCAACTCAGAGGCAGAATTAGCTGGTTTAATTGGGCACGAATTATCCCACGTAGTTTTATCCCACGGTTTCCAATTAGCCACCCAAGGCAACCTCGTCTCTAACATTACTCAATATATCCCCTTTGGCGGCACCGTCGGTCAACTCTTTGGACTCAGTTACAGCCGCGACATGGAACGACAGGCAGATACTTTAGGTACCAGGCTGATTGTCACCACAGGCTACGCTGCTGATGGCTTGCGTAATTTAATGGCGACACTAGATAAACAACAGAAAAATGCTCCCCCCACTTGGTTATCTTCTCACCCTGGGGGTAACGAGCGTGTTAGCTATTTAGAAAACCTGATTTCTCGTAATAGCTACAACCGCTACGCCTACGAAGGAGTAGCACGACATACAGAAATTAAAGCACGGGTGAAACAGCTACTGAAAGAGAAAAAAGAACAAGAGGAAAAAAAGGAACCTGGTAAATGAATCAAAAACCAAAATTTTGCGTCACTAGAACTATCAATGTCCCTAGCTGTTTCCAGTGAAAGCTAAATTTATGTCATTACAACCGCTGAAGTTTGTATTTTTGAGCAGTCTAGGTTTATCTTTATTCCTAGGCAATTCCGTGGCATTTGCCCAAGTTGATAATTCCGGTAGTGTAGTAGTCCCAACAGGCACATCAACAGATACAGCACCCATACCGACATCAACCACCGTTGACAGTGCAACTCGGTTTAGCTGTAAGTATAACAATGGCCAATACACCGTCATGTATCAGCCCCAAAGCCAACCAGGTCAATTTTACCCTTGGGCGGCGCCGACAACCTTGGGTGGTGGTTGGGATGCACAAAAACGCTGTGAAGCGATCGCCTCTCGCTTAGAATTATATCGCCCAGATGGCTTGCAAGAACTGCAAACAGCTTTTGAAAATAACGAAAACATCATCTGCGTCACAACTGAGGCTAACACTGGCTGTCGAATTGTCCTGACAGTTCCTCGTAACAAAGACCCCATCGCTGTCCGCAATAGCGTATTCCAAAACTTGACTACTGCTGACAGTGGACAACAAACTACAGCCGTCAACACTTACAGGAATAGCAGTCAAGGAGGAGCCAACGAATTATACAACTTAGGTCGCACCATTTTCGGCGGTAGCAAAAAGCCAGTTACTGCAACTAAAAATGGCATCAATCTCAAACCTTACCTCGACCCCAGAGACGGCGGAACCGCCACCAGCCTGAGAAAAACAGCAGCAACGGTTCGTCCAACCCAACAGCAAACCCCCATTCGCTTAAATCCTCGAATATTCCGTTAATTTTAGGTGCTCTTTCCATAGAATATTTTCGGATAATTAAGCATAAATTAAACTCAATAAACCTAAAATTTCGCCCCTTTGTATATTTTTACAAGGGGGTTTTTGCAATTAATTATATCCTTAACCTTTTGCTAGCTATTTTTTAATCTTATCAGAATAGTTTTGGTGTATCAAAACCCTTGATGTTGTTTTGCTTTAGGAATAAAGACTCAATATCTCTTGTAGGGTGCGTCAGATGTCGAAAATCTGTTGATTGTTACGGAATTATCGAGTATGACCCACCCTACAAAGCCATGACAGTTGCGTAAGTCCTGTGCTTGTGAAAAAACGGACGTCGCTGCGTTCCAATTCAAAATTCAAAAGATTCAAATTATCTGAAATTTGGCTTTTAGTTTGGATTGTAGCCACAGATTCCCAGATTAATTTAACTATTAATTAATTGCCAGGAGACACTAGATTATGACTTTGACACAAGGGGATATTGCTTTTACCTCCTTCAATGCCGATGAAGATGGCTGGTCTATTGTCACATTTGTAGATATAGACCCGAATACGATCATTTACTTTAGCGATAACGAAGCTACTAGTCTGACGAGTTTTAACACTGGGGAGTCTTATTTACAGTGGAACTCAGGCGCTAATACCATCGCTGCTGGTACCGTAATTCGCTTCAGTGCAATTGATAGTTCTACTAATTTAGCAGCGTCAATTGGTACATTAAGCCGGGTTACGGTGTCTGGTAGTTCTAACTACGGTCTAAGTGCATCTAACGAGACTGTTTATGCTTACCTTGGAACTAATGCTACCAGTCCGACTGTATTTTTAGCCGGAGTTTCAAGTGAGGGGGCAGATAATCTGACTTCTGCGGGACTAACCGATGGGGATAATGCAATTGTCCTCAATAATAGCGCTGACTACGGTGAGTACAATGATACGCGCAGTGGAGAGACAAGTTTTGCCAACTACAAAACCCTGGTTAACAACGCCAGCAATTGGACAGTCGATACTACTAATGACTATTCTGGGACAGTTCCCGATACCACCAACTTTGCGATCGCAGGTGTAACTCCCACTCCCACAGTCAACTTATCAGTCAGCACTAACACAGCAACAGAAGCCGGCACAACAGCAATCACAGTCACCGCTACTACCTCCAGCGCGGTTTCAGGTGATCAGACTCTAAACTTGGCTGTGACAGGAACAGGCATCACCGCAGGAGATTACACCCTCAGCAACAGCACCATTACAATTCCTAACGGTTCTACCATAGGTTCTGTCACCTTTACAGTAGTGGATGATGCTGTAGTTGAAGACCCAGAAACTGCAACTCTGACCATCAACAACCCATCAGCAGGTATTACACTCGGCAGCACCATTACTCAAAACATTACCATCAGCGATAATGATGGGGGCGACAACAGAGTTCTCATAAAAATTGGTGGCTTTACTGGTAGTGGGGCTGAAATTACTGCTTATGATCCAGTTTCCCAGCGACTATTTGTTGTGGATGGTACAGCAAATATTCAAATTATCAATTTTAGTGACCCCAACAACCCGACACCATTTTCAACGATTAACCTCTCGGCCTACGGTATCAGTGCCAACAGCGTAGCGGTCAAAAACGGCTTAGTGGCGATCGCAGTTGAAGCCACTAATGCCAATGACCCCGGCAATGTTGTTTTCTATGACACCGATGGGAACTTCATTAAAGCCGTGACTGTTGGGGTACTTCCTGACATGGTGACATTCAGTCCCGATGGCACAAAAGTACTCACCGCTAATGAAGGACAACCCACCAGCACTGGTGATCCTGTCGGTTCTGTCAGCATCATTGATCTTTCCCAAGGAGCAGTTAATGCTACTGTGTCCACCGCTAGCTTTACCAGCTTTGATGGACAAGAAGAAGCATTGAGAAATCAGGGTGTTCGCATCTTTCCTGGTAAAACTGTTTCCGAAGATGTGGAACCAGAATATATGACATTTTCCCAGGATGGGAGTGAAGCTTGGGTAACACTGCAAGAAAATAATGCGATCGCAATTATCGATGTTGCCACAGCCACAGTCACCAAAATTATCCCCTTGGGACTAGTTGACCATAGTTTACCAGGAAACGAACTAGATGCCAGCGACCGGGATGGGGGAATTAATATCGAGAATTGGCCAGTATTCGGGATGTATATGCCCGATGCGATCGCTTCTTTTACCGCTAATGGTCACACCTACTACCTTACTGCTAACGAAGGAGACGCCCGCAACGAAGAAGCACGAGTAAAAGATTTAAATCTCGACCCGACAATTTTTCCTAATGCAACCACACTGCAACAAGATGCCAACCTCGGTCGGCTCACCGTTTCCAACATTGATGGTGATATCGATGGAGATGGTGATTATGATCAGCTTTACGTCTACGGAACTCGCTCCTTCACCATCTGGGACGACCAAGGGAATTTAGTTTACAACAGCGGTGCAGACTTTGAAAAAATTACGGCTCAACAAGTTCCCGATCTCTTTAATTCCGATGGTACTGCTGGCAATATCGACAGCCGCAGCGATAACAAAGGCCCAGAACCAGAAGGCCTAACAATCGGAGTCGTCAATAATCGGACTTATGCCTTCATCGGTTTAGAACGAGTTGGTGGGGTGATGATCTATGAAATTACCAACCCACAAAAACCCCAATTTATCCAGTATTCCCCCGCTCAACCAGGTGATCAAGCTCCTGAAGGTATCAGTTTTATCGCCGCTAACGACAGCCCGAACGGCGAAAACTTGCTCATCTTGTCCAACGAGGTAAGCAAAACCGTCACTGTCTATCAAGTAAATCTGCCAACTCGCATTAGTGACATTCAAGGTGCCGCACACCGTTCTCCCCTAGAAGGTCAGACGGTAAATAATGTCTCCGGTATTGTCACCGTTGTCCGTACCAACGGCTTCTACCTCCAAGACCCCAACCCAGATAGCAACGATGCCACATCCGAGGCGATTTTCGTCTTCACCTCATCAGCACCAACGGTGCAAGTGGGAGACTCAATACAAGTTAGCGGTACAGTTACAGAGTTTCTCCCTGGTGGTAATAGCAACAACTTAACCACCACAGAAATTACTAGCCCGACAATAGTCACCCTATCCACTGGTAACCCTTTGCCAACAGCCACCATCCTCGGCAACGGTGGAAGGGCCATCCCCACAACAGTGATTTCAAATGATGCCACAGGCAACGTTGCCACTAGCGGCACATTTGACCCATCTGAGGATGGCATCGACTTCTACGAAAGCCTAGAAGGAATGCTCGTTCAGGTAAATAATGCTGTAGCCATAGGTCCAACGAATAGTTTTGGCGAAATTCCAGTATTGGCCGATAACGGCGTCAATGCAGGTCTCCGCACAGATCGTGGTGGAATTGTCATTCAACCCGGAGACTTTAACCCAGAACGCATCATCATTGATGATGCCATTATCACTAATGAACCCCAAGTTAATGTAGGTGATCAGTTCAATGGCTCGATTACAGGAGTCATAGACTACAGCTTTAGCAACTTCAAGCTGTTGAATACCCAAGCTTTACCCAGCGTCACATCCGGCGATTTGCAACAAGAAGTCACCAACCTAGCTCCCACAACATATCAACTCACTGTTGCCACCTTTAACGTAGAAAATCTTAACCCCGGTGATAGTGCAACTAAGTTTAACAACTTAGCTAGCCAGATTGTAAATAACCTAAAATCACCAGATATCATTACTCTGGAAGAAATTCAAGACAACAACGGGGCGACAAATGATAGTGTCGTAGATGCCAATACAACCTACCAGACGCTGATTGATGCCATAGTTGCAGCTGGCGGCCCCACCTATGAATATCGGCAAATTAACCCAGTCGATGATCAAGACGGTGGGCAACCTGGGGGAAATATTCGTCAAGGTTTCTTGTTTAACCCCAGTCGCGTCAGCTTTGTAGATATTGCTGGCGGCACTTCCACCTCTAACACCACAGTTACTAATGTCAATGGTGTTCCCACCCTTTCGGCGAGTCCCGGACGCATTGAACCCACTAACTCCGCTTTCGACAACAGCCGCAAACCCTTAGTTGGTGAATTCATTTTCAACGGTCAAACTGTCTATGTGATTGGCAACCACTTTAATTCTAAAGGTGGTGACCAACCTTTATATGGGCCGAATCAACCACCAACTCTCACCAGCGAAACGCAACGCAACCAGCAAGCGACAGAGGTGAAAAACTTTGTCGAAAGCATTTTGGCAATTAACCCCAAGGCCAATGTAGTGGTGATGGGTGACATTAATGATTTTGAGTTTTCTCAGCCCCTCAGCACCCTGGAAAGCGCTGGGCTGACACCCTTAATTGAAACTCTGCCAGAAAACGAGCGTTACACCTACAATTTTGAAGGCAACGCCCAGACTCTTGACCACATTTTAGTTAGTGACAACTTGCTCAACAACCTGGATGGGTATGATGTGGTTCACATCAATTCGGAGTTTGCTGACCAAGATAGCGACCATGACCCCAGTGTAGCTAGGTTTAATCTCAATCAAGCACTAGTTATAGGAACTGCTATTGAAGACCAAACAGCTACCGAAGACACAGCCTTCAGCTTTACCTTTGCTGCGAATACCTTTATTGATACTGGAGATGTCCTCACCTACATCGCTACCTTGGAAAACGGTGAACCCCTGCCCAGTTGGTTGAGCTTTGATGCTGCTACCCGTACATTCAGTGGCACTCCCGCAAATGGGGAAGTGGGTAACTTAAACATCAAAGTCACCGCCACCGACATTTCTAATGCATCTGTCAGTGACGTTTTTAAACTCACTGTTGTAAATACCAATGATGCCCCCACAGATTTGGCATTGAGCGCCACTAGTATCAACGAAAATGTTCCAGCCAATACAATCGTCGGTACATTTACCACCAGCGACCCCGACACAGACAACACTTTCATTTACAACTTTGTTTCTGGGACAGGGGCAACTGATAATGATGACTTCATCATTGATGGTAATATTCTGAAAATAAAAAATTCCCCAGACTTTGAAACCAAGTCAACTTACAATATTCTGGTTAGCAGCACCGATCAAAATGGACTCTCTTTTGAAAAGTTATTAGCGATCAATGTCAACGACATCAATATACCAACTACCCTGACAAAGAATGCTGACAATGATATCTTTACCATCAAAGGTGACAGCACTAAAGCCAAATTCCAAATCAGTCTCACAGGCAGCAGTTCTAATGCGGTGAATGAACTGGGAGCTTTCACTGTGGATGATGCTCAAGGCAGGATTAACGGTATTGCTCCCGGCGCTGCAGGTTACACCGAAGCAGCTTTAGACCGAGCCAAGGTAATTTTCTCCGCTATTGCCAATTTACCTAATGGGTTTAATACTGAAAATCTCACCCGGTTACTGGAATTTAACTCTAGTGATCACCTAAGATTTTATTTGGTTAAAGGCAGTTCCACTGATGCTGTACAGACTCAAGTTTCCCCAACTACGGCTATATTATTTGCTGACCCCTCAAACCAAAAGATTACCGATTTAGGCGATGATGGGTTCTCCCTGGCTTGGAAGGATGGGTCTAATAACAGTGATGCAGACTTCGAGAATTTAGTGGTGAAGATTAAACCCACAAATCAATCTTTAACTCTGGGTACAAATCTACAAGACAATTTAGAGGGCGAACTGATTGATTTGCGGAGTTTCACAACTCAGGTGAAGGCTGATTTTGTGGTCAACAGAGAAGCTGCTTTTAATAACTTTGTCGGCTTCTATCAGGTGAGTAATGAGAATGGTGGTATTGATATCAATGGCGATGGTCAGCTAGATATTCTCCCCGGACAGGCTGGTTATACTCAAGCAGCGGTGAGTGGACGTGTTGGGGGTATTGAATTAACGGTAAATAATCAAGGTACTGCAACTTTTAGCGGAACTTTTCAGCCGGGTTTGATCTTAGCTCCGTTTATTATCGTTAATGGCGGACCTGATGCCGTTCTTGATAACAATCAAAATAATGATCCAGCCGTTTACTTCCCATTCTTAGGTGCTAATGCAGATAAAGCTGATCATATTCGCCTGTTGGGTGATAACGTCTTTGGTTTTGAGGATCTGGTAAATGGTGGTGATCAAGATTTCAATGATGTTGTTATCAGAGCCAATTTGAGTGTTACTTAGGTCACTACCTTTTTGATATACCCCTGATGATAAATCAGGGGTTTCTATAACTGGACTAGTAGATGGGAATTTTGAAATTCTCATTTTGAAAATTTTTTAATATTTCCGGATATTTGCAATGTTACAAATTTGTGATATTTTTATCTTACATCTATAACTATCGATACCCTTGCTAGTAAGCTTAACAAGGACAAGGATGGTTTTTAAGATGGTCATTAATATGTGTTGAAAAATATACAACCTAAGATACGGTAATTAAGGTTATATAACCTTAATCTACAAATACCCTAGTCTCAATCGGTTTCTACTATTTTTTTGAAGCTAGATAAATTATACCGGTGGCAACCCTGATCACAAAAGATATGAATCCAGTTCTGCAATTGGGCGATGACAGGCCACAAGCCGCCTCGCGTCTAGGCACACTGACGACCGCAGAAATTTTGCAATTGTTGGCAGAGCACCAAATCCTGCCGCTATTAGTCAAAGAGATGATCATCGACCAAGCGATCGCACAGATTGAGTCCACGCCACAAGAAGAAAAACTCGCCTGTGAACAATTAGCCCAACAATCTCAAGGGCGACAACCACCAGGTATGAGTAAAGAGCAGTTACAGCAGATCGCAATCCGCCAATTAAAACTGGACAAGTTCAAAGAAACCGCTTGGGGCGGAGATATAGATGCTTACTTTTTCCAACGCAAACCCCAGTTGTCTAGGGCAATCTATTCCCTGATTAGTACGAATGATATTGGTATGTCCCAAGAAATCTACTTCCGCATTCAAGAAGGTGAACAGTCCTTTGCCCAACTAGCGCGGGAATATGCTCAAGGGCCTGAAGCCCAAACAGATGGTTTAGTTGGGCCTGTGGAATTACAAACCATCCATCCAGTTTTAGCAAAGTTATTATCTATCAGCCAACCGCAGCAACTTTTACCACCGACTCAAATAGGAGACAAAATCATCATCGTTCGCCTAGAAAAGCTACTACCAGCCCAGCTAGATCGCTCAATGCGTCAGCGGTTACTGAATGAACGCTTTAGTACTTGGCTGCAAACAGAGATGGCGTCTCAAAATTGGCTGCTTCAGCCCCCAGATATTGCAACTGTTTAAACAACCCAGTGCATTGGGCATAATAAATGACTCAGGAACTGCTAACTAAAAAAATGTCCCATCGTTGTGGCAGCAGGGGAGCAGGGATCTTTCTAGCTGGGGGAGTAAGAAAAATAGAATCTGAATAAATTGGATAATTTATTTTTTGCAGTTCCCTCATGGCCAGAACAATCCCCAATCGCCAATAATATCCTTAAATAAACTTATTAACCCAATTAGGCATGACTTATATTAAAACTGCTTTTACAGAATTTATCACCACCCTTGAGGGATTTGATCAATTACCAGATGAAGCGATCGCCAATTTATCATCACAAATCCAAGCATGGCGCTACCGCATCGGTCAAAAAATCATCAGTAAAGAACAACTCCCCGAACAAATAGCAGTTATTTACGAAGGACAAGTACGGCTGTTGGGATACGATCCTCAAACCCAACTACCAATTACCTTAAACAAGCTGCAACCGGGGGCAATTATTGGCGAGATTGGTTTACTACGGCAAGTTCCCTGCGAAACTGCGATCGCATCCACAGAAGTAATATGTTTAACATTGAATGCAGCCGGATATTTACGCTTCCTCTCTGCCTACCCAGCTTTTGCCAATGCACGCCAAAACAATAGCCATTTAGCAGAAATTTTCGATATTCTCAGCCCACAACTAGCAAAGCAAGCTAATGCCAGTATCGACTTTAAAGAACTCGCCCAAAAAGCCCTATTAAATACACAAATCCATTACCTCCCTCCCGGAAGAACTTCCTTTA
This sequence comes from Cylindrospermum sp. FACHB-282, assembly GCF_014697195.1. GTDB lineage: Bacteria > Cyanobacteriota > Cyanobacteriia > Cyanobacteriales > Nostocaceae > Cylindrospermum. The sequence goes on from NZ_JACJRJ010000072.1 coordinate 20,690, forward strand.
ATCAACTGGAAAGTCACAGAATCTGGTTTGTCAGTGGCGGTAGTCCAGTAACCAATTTTCCCCCCGGTTCTCGCTTAGAAGCCAAGGATGATAGAGCAAAAATCGAAGTCACAGGAAACAGCCCAGCGCGGTTGCTTGGTCTACATCCGTCAGATTTATTCTTGCTAGATAGTCATCAGGGAGAACTCCTTCCCTACAGCAGCAAATCAAAAATTACAGATGAGTTAGATATTCCCTACAAGGAAGAAGCCGAAACTCCCCCAGCCAATTCTGAGCCGCCACAGGGTAGACAAAAACGCCAAAAATACCCGTTTTTCCCCGGTAAAGGCGAATTAAATGCCACCCTAGCCTGTTTCCAAATGCTGACAAAGCACTTGGAAATGCCCTTTCGTCGGGAAGTAGTGCGCCGCATCTTGACCGAGCAAACGAAACGTCAGGGTAATCTATCTTTCCAACTTTGTGCTTACCTAGCAGAGTTAATTGGACTCAAATCACAGTTAGTAGATATTCCCACAACCTCAGTAACGCGGCTGCCGACACCGGCCTTGATTCGCTATGGTGATAGTTATGCGGTTTTATATGCAGCAGACGAAAGTAATATTGTTGTGGGTGTGCCACATAAAGGCATTGTCTACTGCAAACCCGCTCAACTGATCGCCCAATTAGAAGTTGACGAAACTAATCTGCCACCACAAATTAGGGTATTACTGCTCACTGCTACTAAAGAAACACCCCAGGAGCGCTTCGGATTACGGTGGTTTCTTCCCTATCTATCACGCCACCGTCGAGTACTTATAGAAGTCTTTATTGCTTCCTTTTTTGTGCAATTGGCAGCATTAGCTAACCCCCTAGTTGTTCAGTTAATTATTGATAAGGTAATTGCTCAAAATAGTATTAGTACTCTACATATTTTGGGAATTTTACTATTAGTAGTAGGACTGTTTGAAGCAGTACTAACCACCTTACGAACTTATTTATTTGTCGATACCACCAACCGCATTGATATGGGTTTGGGGTCGCAAATTATCGACCACTTACTCCGGCTACCGCTGCGCTATTTTGAACGGCGGCCAGTGGGTGAACTTGCCACTCGCATCAATGAATTAGAAAATATCCGTCAGTTTCTTACCGGTACTGCCTTAACAGTGGGGTTAGATGCCCTCTTCTCGGTGGTTTATATCGTCGTGATGCTGTTTTACAGTTGGCAACTCACCCTGGTAGGCTTAGGCACTATTCCCTTGTTTATAGTTATCACTTTAATTGCCGCTCCCACTATCAGCCGACAGTTACGTTCTAAAGCTGAACGCAATGCCGAAACTCAATCCTATTTAGTTGAGGTAATGTCAGGAATCCAAACTGTAAAAGCGCAAAATATCGAATTGCGATCGCGCTTTTCCTGGCAACAGCGTTATGCTCGTTTTGTGGCAGCTGGGTTTAAAACCGTGATCACTTCCACTCTGGCCAATTCTGCCAGTAACTTTCTTAACAAACTCAGCAGCTTACTGGTTTTATGGGTGGGAGCTTATCTAGTACTTCAAGGAGATTTAACCCTAGGTGAATTAATCGCCTTTCGGATTATATCCGGTTACGTTACCAGCCCAATATTACGCTTGGCTCAACTCTGGCAAACCTTCCAAGAAACTGGGTTATCTCTAGAACGTTTAAGCGATATTGTTGATACCCCACAAGAAGGAGAAACAGACCGCGATAACATTCCCTTACCTGCAATTAACGGTGCTGTAAAGTATTGGTAAACTTCTCTGATTTTATAGACAGACATTACCAAATATAGATAAATGTATTAAGATAGTTGTCAAGGTTTAGAACAACAAATATGAAACTATCAGATTATGCTAA